>DATFSI010000149.1:0-43008 GCA_035262705.1 Candidatus Acidiferrum sp.
TGCTTCCGCCACCTGCGGCGCAGGTGCAGACACACCCTCATTCTTTATCGGCTCATCCATACAGTCCCAGAATAGCGGAAACTAGGCCAGCAGGGGCAGGATTTCCTGCTGCACGGCGCCGGTCACGCGCGCTTCTTTTTCATCAATGTAAACGTCCACTTCACTGCGAATGCCGAACTCCGGCAAATAAATCCCCGGCTCTACCGAATTGCAAGTCCCTGGAATCAAGCGCCGCGCGTCGTGCGTCTCCAGGCCGTCCATGTTCACGCCGTTGCCGTGCACGGCTTGCCCGATGTTGTGCCCCGTGCGGTGAAAGAAATATTTGCCGTAACCGGCCTTCTCGATGATGCGCCTTGCAGTTTGATCCACCTGCCAGCCCTGCAACGGCTTCCCCGCTTTCACGCTTTTCTGGATCAGGTCCACGGCGGCGTCGCGCGCCTCGCGTACCACTTGAAACACCTTCGTGTACTTCTCCGGTACTTTTGCGCCCATATACCCAACCCAGGTGATGTCGTAGTAGACGCTGCCGGGTGTCTTTTGCTTGCCCCACACATCAAGCAGCAGCAAATCGCCTTCCCTGATCGGCGCCGAATGCTCACGTGTTGGCCCGTAATGCGGGTCGCTGGCGTTTTGGTTCACCGCCACGTCCGGGCCTTCCTCGGTCATCACGCCTTCTTCCTCAAAACGCTTCCGGATCCACTGTCGCAAGTCGTATTCCGTCAGGCTCTTTTTTTCGCGCACCGATTGCGCGGCCAACGCAAAAGCCTGCTGCACGATCTTGTCGATTGCGCGGCCCGCTGCCAGATGCGAATCGAGCTGCCCTTTGCTCCAGCACGCCTCGAATTTCTGCACCAGGTCGGCCGACGACACTACCTTCACGCCCGTGCTGCGCACCAGTTCGACGGTTCCGGCATCCACCATCGAGACATACGGAATCGCGTTCTTGGCCGAATACTGCATCGCCACGGTCTTTGCACGCCCCACCATCTTCTTCAGATTCCCGCGCAACTCTTCCTGCGCCGAAAAATACAGCGTGTCCCCCGGCACCGAAGCCAGCGCCTGCGCCTCGATCTTGTGCACCAGTTTCTTCGGCGTCCCCTTCGCGGGCACGAAATAAAACCAGCGCCGCGTGCGCATGCCTTCCTCCAACCCCAGAATGCGATTGGCGATAGGATCGCGCCCCCGAAAATCGTAGAACAGCCAGCCGTCCACCTTGGCTTCCCGCAAGTCCCGCTGAATTGAAACAATATCCACGCTCATGGCTTGTTTGTTCCGTTCGTTTTTTAAAGAACTTTTGGCAAAATGGAATTCTCTCTTGCATTCATAAACTCGCATCCCGGTCTGTCTGTTCCCGGAAAGGCCCTACTCCGGCGGCGGAAGCATCTCGCTTTGTGCGCCAGCTCGCTCGAACGTAAGATTCACTGAACGCTTGCCGATCGGTCTTGTACGATGACGAACACCCCGGCCTACAGTGATCATTTGTCCCGGCAACAATTCGACGATTCGGTCGTCAAAATCGATGAAAAGGCCGCCCTCCAAGGAAAGAAAACTCTCATCGGAGTCGGGATGACAGTGCCAGTGGTACGCCTCAGTCATCGTACTCATGCGGACTTCATGATCGTTTACTTTGGCAATTGGATGGTTGTTGTAGCTGTCTGTCGAGGCTGATTCGGAAGAAAGATTGACGATCTCGAACGACGAATTCTGAATTCGTTGCTCCATAGCTTTCCTTTTCCGCGCGCCCGAGTCGATCCGATTGGATGATTCACGCTTCTTGGCGAAGAAGACCAAGAATCTGCTGCCGCGTAACGCCGCGAATCTCCACGCGCTTCGTTCGCGCGTGTTCTCCGCCCTGGATTCTAACAGCCGATTTGGAGGTTTTCAAAAGACCGGCGAGAAATTTGATCAGGGCTTCGTTGGCGCGGTTTTCAAGGGCCGGCGCGCGCAACCGGATCTTCAGCGCGCCCTCCATCGTTCCGGAAATCTCATCCTTGCTGGCGCGCGGCTGCACGCGCACACTAAAGGTAACCGTGCCGTGGCTCACATCCTCGGAAATTTCCAGGAAGCTCATGCGCTACCAGGCACGTTCGTATTGTACGGGCCCCTGGATCTTCACGCCCAATTCCTGCGCCGCGCGCCGCGGCCAGTACGGATCGCGAAGCAACTCGCGCGCCAGAAACACCATGTCCGCCTGCTCGGTGCTCAGAATCGTCTGCGCTTGCGCGGAATCGGTTAGCAGGCCCACGGCACCGGTGGCGATGCCAGCTTCCCGGCGAATAGCCGCCGCAAAACTCACTTGATACCCGGGACCCAGGGGAATTTTCACGCCAGGAACGAGCCCGCCGCTCGAAACGTCCACCAGGTCCACCCCAAACGCCTTCAGTCGCTTGCAGAACTCGATGCTCTGCGCGAGGTCCCAGCCGGCTTCCTTCCAGTCCGAGGCGGAAATGCGCACAAACACGGGCCAGTTTTGCGGCCAGACCTCTCGCACCGCCTGCACCAAGCGCAACGGGAATCGCATGCGGTTTTCCAAGCCCCCGCCGTATTCATCGTCACGCAGATTGGAAAGCGGCGACAAAAATTCGTGCGCCAGGTAGCCGTGTGCCGCGTGTACCTCCACCACCTGGAAACCCGCGGCCAGCGCCCGCCGCGCCCCCGCGCGGAAATCCTCCACGATCTGATTAATCTCGGGAACCGTCAGCTGTTTTGGCAAAGGGTAGTTCGCGTCAAAAGGCAGCGCGCTCGGCGCCACCGGCACCCAACCGCCTTCGCTGGGAGGAACTTTCGCTCCACCCAGCCACGGCGCCGCCGTGCTTCCCTTCCGCCCCGCGTGCGCCAACTGCATTCCCGGCACCGCGCCTTGTTCCTTCACAAAGTCCACAATCGGTTTCCACGATTCGATGTGGCTGTCCAGGTAAATCCCCGTGTCCTCCGGCGAAATGCGCCCCACCGCCTGCACCGCGGTGGCTTCCGTTAACACCAGCGCCGCGCCTCCGACCGCCCGGCTGCCCAGATGCACAAAGTGCCACGGGCCCGGATGCCCGTCCTTGGCCGAATATTCGCACATCGGCGAAACGCCAATCCGGTTCTTAAATTCCAGTTCTCGAATACGCCACGCGGCAAACAGCGTCATTTGTTGCGTTGCTCCTTCCACTCATCAAAAATAGATTTGATTCACTCTGGCTTGTTGCGGGTACCAAAAATTGCCGTGCCCACACGGATTTCTGTGGAACCTTCCCGGATCGCGGCTTCAAAATCGTGCGACATGCCCATGGAAAGAACTGGCAACACAATCCCCAGCCAAGACTCCAGCGATTCCTTGCATTTTCTGAGTTGCGTGAAAAACGGCCGCGCGTCATCCGGATTCTCAAAAAACGGTGGAATGCACATCAGACCTGCAAAATGAAGGTGCTCGCACGTAAGCAACTGCTCCGCAAGCTGTGGCACACCAGCCTCATTCATGCCGCTTTTGCTTTCTTCGCTGCCCAGATGGACTTCCACCAGGACGCGCAGCTTTTCCCCGGACTTTTTATCCGCCTGTGCGCGGTCCAGGCGCTGCGCCAGCGGCCAATCGTCCACCGAATCCACGCAATGAAACGCCTTCGCGGCACGCCCTGCCTTGTTGCTCTGCAAGTGCCCCACCAGGTGCCAAGTCCCCGGCAAATCCTGCAATGCTGGAAGCTTTCCTTCCCATTCCTGTACGCGGTTTTCCCCGAAGTGCAGCAGCCCCGCGTTAAACGCCTCGCGAATGGCCTCCGCCGGATGCGTCTTCGAAACTCCGATCAATTCGATCTCCGCCACACTGCGCTGCGCCCGGCTCGCCGCCGCTTCAATTCTTTCGCGCACGCGCAAAACGTTATCCCGGATGGAGGAATCGGCACTCATAGCTCGACGTTTCAAATCGTAACACGTTGCGCTTCTCCACTTTCGCTGGGCACGTATACCAAAGAGCCATTGCTTCCCTTTTCTACACTCGCTACACTGTCTGCACTGGTGGCCTGCCCCCGCCATTTACGGGTGACATGACAACTCGCGGATTGCTTATCGCCATCGAGGGAATCGATGGCAGCGGAAAAAACACGCAGGCCAAACTTCTCGAACATTCCCTCCAGAGCCTCGGTTATAAGGTTTATTCCACCGGATTCCCCCAATACGAATCGTGGTTTGGAACCATGGTGGGCAAATTTCTCAACGGGGATTTCGGCGCTCTGGAGAGCGTCGACCCGCACTTTACCGCGCTCCTTTATGCCGGTGACCGCTTCGAAGCTAAACCGCGCATCGAAGTAGCCTTGAATCAGGGAAAGATTGTCCTCATCGACCGCTATGTCGGGTCGAACCTGGCACATCAAGTGGCGCGCGAAAAACCCGAAAAGCGCGCTGAGTTCCTGCGCTGGATCGAGCATCTGGAATATTCGGTCTATGGACTGGCTCGCGAAAATCTCATTCTTTACCTTCGCGTTCCTCCCAGCCAGGCGCAAAAGCTTGTGGCCAAGAAAGGCGAGCGTCAGTATACCTCCGCCAAGCACGACATCCTGGAGAAAAGCCTGCGTCACCTGGAGGACGCGGCCGAAATGTACGACATGATGTCGCGCAGCCGCCCCTGGGCCACGATACAATGCTTCGACGCCGGCACGAACAAACTCCGCCTCCCGGAGGACATCGCCTGCGAATGCCTGCAGGCGGTGAAACCCGTCCTGGATGCCTGGAAAAAGTAGCCATGGGTTTTTCGGAATTCCTGGGCAATGAAGCGATGGTCGCCGCGCTGCGCGGCGCTTTGCGCGCGGGGCGCGTTCCTCAAGCTATGCTCTTCACCGGCCCGCGCGGCGTCGGCAAATTCACGCTTGCCCGCATGTTTGCCCAGGCCGCCAACTGCGAGCGCCTGAAAGATGATTTCTGCGGCCAATGCGCGCCCTGCCGTGCCATCGGCAAACTCGCGAACCTCCCCGACCTGATCAATCAGGGTCTGGCGGAGCGCGGCGAAAGCGCCGACGCTGCAACCGTCGAGCGTACCCCGCTCCTCCTGCAAACGCATCCGGATGTCTGGGTTGTCGTGCCGGATCCCGTCCGCCTGAAATCCCCCGTCGCGCGTCCGGTGCTACGTATCGGGCAATTGCGCGCCGTGCAGCGCGCCGCTTACTTCCAGCCGATGGGCCGCCGCCGCGTCTTTGTCCTTGACGGCGCAGAAACCATGCGCACCGACGTGTCCAATGTCTTCCTGAAAATCCTCGAAGAGCCCCCCGGCTCAGCCGCTCTCATCCTCACCGCGCCTTCGCCTTTTAACCTGCTGCCCACCATTGTTTCGCGCTGCATGCAGTTCCACTTCGCCCCGTTGTCTCAAGAAGAGGTCGAGAACATTTTGAAAGCGCAAGGCAACCGCAAGTCCACGGAAATCAAACTGGCCGCGCAACTTTCCGAAGGCAGTCCCGGCCTGGCCGCCCAAATGAATGTGGACGCTGTTGTGGAACGCCGCCGCGCCATTCTGCGCATTCTCGAGCGCGCCGTCCGTGCACAGGGTTTCTCCCAGCTGTTTGCCGACACCAATCAACTCGCGAAAGATCGCGAGTCCTCCTTCGAAGACCTGCTCGTCGATTTCTACGGCCTTCTCTCCGACCTCCTCGAACTCACCGCCGGCCTCAAGGCTCCCGTCCTGCGCAATCCGCATCTCCGTAAGGAGCTCGACTCCCTCGCTCGTACGGTGAGCTCCGACTGGGTGATGCGCGCCATCTCCGGCCTCGACGAACTTGCTGCCGGTGCCCGCCGGAATCTCAATCGCCAACTCGGCCTCGACGCGCTGGCGGCCTCCCTCACGTCTTCGGGCGGTTCCACCACAGTGCATCGGTAGAATTTCTTCCTTTATTTCTGCCGGGGGCGCATAATAACGAAACCCAAAGCCCTCGACCTGCATCACAAGAGAAGAACTTCCAACCCTTTAAGGAGTAGTCATGGTGAACCGCCGCATGTACCGTCCTAGCTTTGCGGACGTTAAAGAGCAGGCGCCACCCCGCCCGCCGCACAACAATAACGGCCCTGTACCCAGCAAGAAGCCTGCGCCACCGGAGATTACCCACGCCGAGAACTTCTACTGGGTCAAGCAGATGCAAGGACGGACCCCGATGGTCCTGGTGCTCGAAAATGGTGAGGAGCTGCGGGGCCACGTCGAGTGGTATGATCGCGATTGCATCAAGTTGACGCGCAACGGCGCGCCTAACCTGATGATCTTCAAGCGCTGCATCAAGTACGTTTATAAAGACGGCGAAGAATCCGCCCAAGGCGGCGACGAGTAACCTCGTCCTGGTTAACCCCGGGCGCACCACACGCCGCATTGGCGTGTGGTGGTTCTGCAAGAGCTTCGGCAACTTGACGGCATTGTTTAGGGCCTGTCTTCTAAGAGGTCCGTCCTCTGGTTAAATCGCGCTCGGCGGCGGACGGCCTCACAGGGCCGTCCCTACAACTTCGCTCTTCATTTGTGCAGCGTATTCCCCCGCGCCGCCGAAAACGTCAGCAGCGACTTCGCCGCCAGCGACCCATCCTCGTTAAAGATCTCGCACTCGGTAACAATGAAATTCCTCCCCTTGCGCAACACGCGCGCGTCTGCCTTAACGCGGCCTCCCGGTACCGGCTCCATATAGTTTATCTTCAGCTCCAACGTGGCGATTTCCACACCCCGGGGAATCACCGTATACGCCGCAATCGCCGCTGCTGTATCCGCCAGCGCCGCCAGAATGCCTCCGTGAACCACCCCGTGAATCTGTTTGTGCCGCGGCCGCACATCCAAACGAAAGATCGCCCGGCCTTCCTGCACGCTTTCCACGTCGAACCCCAGCAACTCCGACGATTTGCTCTCTCGCATGCGGCGCCGTACCATCTCGGTGGCTTGCTTCTCTTGCGGAGTCATTTTTCGGCTCATTCGGTTGAACCTTTCAGAAACCTCAGGAAGCGGTCACGCCGCCATCCACCGGAATAACCGTTCCGGTCATCCACGAAGACTCGTCGGAAGCAAAAAAAACAGCCAACCCCGCAATATCGTTCGGTTTTCCAAACCGCCCCAGAGGAATCGTCGACAAACGGAAATCGCGCGCCTTGCGTCCCGCCTCCGTCTCGGCAAAAAGATTCTGCGTCATGTCCGACTCCACGATCGACGGGCACAGGCAATTCACCCTTATATGATCCTCCGCGTGATCCAGGGCCATGGCCTTGGTCAGCATCGTCACGCCGCCCTTTGACGCACAGTACGCCGCGCGGTCTCGGATCGCCGCGATCCCCAAAATCGAGCCAATATTGATAATCGAGCCTCCCCCGGCTCGCCGCATCGCGGGCAACACCGCGCGCGACATCAGAAATGGCCCCTTCACATTCGTGGCCATCACGTGATCCCACTCCTGCTCCGTGATGCTTTCGATCGTGGACACGCTCAGCGTCCCCGCATTATTCACCAGGATGTTTACCTTTCCAAATTCATCCTCGGCTGCTTCTATGGCGCGCTCGGTCTCTCGCGCGTGCGTCACATCGCATTGCAAAAGCACGCCGTCGTACCCCTCCTGCCGCAACAATTGAACTGTTTCTCGCAACTTCTCCAGACGGCGTCCCACCACCGCCACCTTCGCGCCTTCCCGGGCAAAAGCCAGGGCAATGGCCTGGCCGATCCCCGTCCCCCCGCCCGTAATGACCGCCATTTTCCCCATTAGCCGTGTCACGGATTTTCTCCCCCTTGCGTCTAATCGGTGTACCATGCCGCAGGCAACATGGTACGCCACTTTGGCGGAGCAACGCGTTTACAGGCCATTCATGCGCATTGGAATCACAGGCTATCCCACCTACGGCGGCTCCGGTGTCGTCGCCACCGAGCTTGGCCAGGAGCTCGCCGCGCGTGGCCACGATGTCCATTTCATCACCTACGCCCCGCCCATCCGTATGAACCCCAACGATCCGCGCATCCATTTCCACCAGGCCGAGGTCGTGCAATACCCCCTCTTCGACCACTCGCCCTACACGCTTTCGCTGGCCGTCAAGATGCTTGAAGTCTTCGAGAAGGAACGCCTCGACATCCTGCACGTGCACTATGCGATTCCCCACTCCGTTAGCGCCCTGCTCGCCCGCCAGATGTTTGCCCCGCGCCGCCTGCCATTCATCACCACGCTGCACGGCACGGACATCACCCTCGTCGGCAACAACCCCAATTTCCTGCCGATGACTCGCTACTCCATCGAGCACAGCGACGGCGTCACCTCGATTTCGCGTTACCTGCTGCGCCGCACCATCGAAGAGTTCGCCATCAAGCGCCCCATCGAAGTGATTCCCAATTTCGTCAACTGCGACATTTACGTGCGCAAGCCTGACCCCGAACTGCGCGCGCAATGGGCCCCCGACGGCGAGCCCATCCTGATGCACCTTTCGAATTTCCGTCCTGTGAAGCGCATCCTGGACGCCATCGAGATTTTCGCCCTGGTGCGCGCGAAAATGCCAGCAAAGCTGGTGATGATTGGCGACGGCCCAGATCGCGAGCCCGCCGAGGCGCTGGCGAAAACACGTGGAATTGAAAGAGACGTTCTATTCTTAGGCAAGCAAAACGGCATCAAGGAAAAACTCGGGCAAGCCGATCTGTTCTTGCTTCCCTCGCAACTTGAGTCCTTCGGCCTTGCCGCTCTTGAAGCCATGGCCTGCGAAGTGCCGGTTATCGCCACGAATGCGGGCGGCGTTCCCGAGGTAATTGAACATGGAGTGGACGGCTATCTGGTGCAGCCCGGCGACGTGAAGACCGCCGCGAAATACGCCGTTGCGCTGCTCTCTCGCCACGACCGCGGCCGCGAAATGGGCCAACTCGCTCGCGTCAACGCCAAAAAGAAATTCTGCGCCAACGACGTCATCCCCATGTACGAGCGCTACTACGAACAGGTCCTCGAAAGCGCCTTCTCCGCCAAAGCCGTCCGCTAAGCCGCTCGAATTTTTTCCTTCCTCCGCGTGGCGCAGGCTTGCAACAAAAGTACTATTCCAGAACGTTATGCCGCGAAAGGCCACCGCGTGCTAAGGCGCAAAGGCCTTGTGCGCATCCGCCTCCGCGCGCATTTTTACATGACGAAACACGAGTTTGTGGATGCGGTGGATAAACTACGCACACTTGCAGTCGCACCAGTGCAACGGCTCCGCTACTCCTTCGCCGCCACGTCTTTCCCCAGGTGCGAATTGTGCAGGTTCACCACGTACCAGCGCCCATTCGTCTGCCGGCACATGGACATTCCATGTCCGACCAAATGTTCCCCGGGCGCGGTTATCTCATATTCGTACGAGTACCACAGCGCATCCCCAAAACTCTTTACGTCCTGCACCGTCATCCGGTAGCAAAGGTTCGGGGCATATTTCATGTATCGCGCCTGCAGATATTCCACTGTTTGTTTCCGTCCTCGATACTCGCCGTCCGGCGTGTACAACACAATCTCCGGATCGAAGCACTCTTCCAACTCCTTGGCCTTTCCCTGTTCAAAAGCCTCGGCACATTGATGCATGTGCGCTTCCATCTGCCCATATAACTCTCGCGCATCTTTCGCTGTCGAGCTCAACATGGCCACCTGACGCTTCAAATCGATCGTCACACCCATCCTGTCCATCAGGTCAACGCCCAGGATTCCATCCACAGTGCCACCACAAGCTTTTCCAATCGGACTGAGATCGACCGCCGGCAATCGCAAATCCTTCAGCCGGTGATTTCCCAGCGCCAGCACAGGCAGCCGCACTTCCCGCGCGCTCGTCGCCGCTGTCCCGTTCCACGAACTAACCTGAATCTCTTTCATTTCGGATCCCGTGAAGGAACGTAGGTTCAGAATCGTCGTGGCTCCGGTGTCCAGCAGAAACCGCATTTCGTTGCCGGCTATTTTCACACGCACCATGGGCAGCACATCGCACTTCTCAATCGGGATTTCTTCGGAATCCGCGCTGGCCTCCGTCGCCTTCCCTTGTGCCCAGGCGCCACTACTCCCGGCCAGACAAATCGACCCCGCCAGGATCCCCGCCCAAAGCCACGCGTTTGCCCGCTTCTTCATGCCGCAACCCCTTCTTTCTGCGATGCGCCATATCCGCTTCCGTTACTCGTTTCAACCGATGTTTCGGAACTCCACCCCAGCAGGGTAATAGGCCGGCATTCGTCAGCGCCGAGGTCCATCCCGCCCGTTTGCACTCCGCCGAAAACCACACCTTCCCTGATAGCATGGACACACCCCTACCTTCTGTGCGGAAACCAACCTTGGGAATTACCTCTGAGAACTCAGTGCCGCCGTACACTGCACGGCGGAGCAGCTTCGCCGTGCCGCCACCCAGCGATATCCGGAGTGCAACAATTTCATGGCCCCTGGTAACACGGAAAACCAGACTACCGGCCGGCCCCACCAGATTTCCCGCGCCACAGCCAGCACCGCGTCGGCGCCGCCATATTGCGTCCCGTCGGACCATAAAAACCGCAACTCTCTCAGCAGGTCGTTGCGCGCCATCCCCAACAGCGCGCCCACGCGCGGATCCTGCAGCGGAGCCACGCTCATGCCACGTGGTGCAAGAATGGGAGCGATCCATCGCGCCAGCCGAGTGCAGAACGCGCACTCCGCGTCAAAGAACAGCCACCCGCGCGCATGCCTTCCCTTCCCGTCCGTATATTCATCCGCTAGCGAAATCATGGGCCCTCGCGTCTCTGCTTTCTGTTAGCAGCTCACTGTCATCTGTTCCCGTTATGCATGCACTAAGTCTTGCACCAGTCGCCAATCACCTACACGGCCTTCTTCTTCTCCCCCAATAACGTAATCACTTTGCCGCGCAGCTTCCCTACGCCCTTCAGCGCGCCCGTGGGCATGCGCAGAATCTCGTCAAACAGGCCGCTCATGGTGGTCAGGAACTCCAGCATGCCTTCCAGGCGTTCCCGTGTGTACGCGTCTCCGGCAGGCCCTGCCGCTTTCACTTCCTGCACGCACTCCGCCAGCACACGCAATGTGGGATCGATCTCGCGCCGCTTGCGCTCCTCCGAAACGGTGCGGAAGATCTCCCACACGTCCTTGGTGGTTTCGAAGTGGTCGCGGCGGTCGCCCAGCATGTGCACTAGTTTCACGATGCCCCAACCCTGCAGTTCGCGCAGGCTGGTACTCACGTTGGAACGCGCCACGGAAAGCGTGGTGGAAATTTCGTCGGCCGGCAGCGGCTGCGGCGAAAGAAACAGCAGCGCGTGCACCTGCGCTACGGTGCGGTTGATGCCCCACTTGGTGCCCATTTCGCCCCAGTGGAGAATGAATTTCTGGGCTACAGGAGTAAGTGTCGTTTTAGGTGTATCAGTCATTTCTGTTATTACAGAAATTACCGCACTCAGGTTTCTCTGTCAAGAGGTTTTTTGTGACGCCGCGTTAGAATGTAGTTGCGGGTGCCCCACCCTTGGTTTTTAACGGCGAGTCTTACGATGCAAAAAGGCCCCTGCTTAGGAATTCCTCCGGCCTCAAATCCAAGCGCCCTAGGCACGGCACATCCCTCGTCAGGATAGTCCGCCAATGAGGTCGGCGCTTTGTTGCCTCTTCCTCAGCTAGAAAACGCTGACCTCGGGTATCGCCGGCGCCAGCTCCGGCACCTCGATGCGGATGGTGGTTCCCTGCCCTTCGCGGCTTTCGATCTCCAGTTGAAAATCTTCGCCGTAGAGCACACGCAGACGCTCGCGCACGTTGCTCAAACCGATGCCCTCCACGTACACATGCGGCATCTTCTCCTCGGAAATGCCCACCCCGTTGTCGGCAATCTCAATGTGCAGCCGCCCGTTATTGCTCCTCGTGCGCAACAGAATCCGCCCGCCCTCAAGCTTCGGTGCCAACCCGTGCTTCAGGCTGTTCTCCACCATGGGCTGCAGCAGCATGCTGGGGATAAAAGTCTCCAACGTTATCTCGTCAATCTCTTTGACAATGTCCAGGTTGTCGTGGCCGAAGCGCGCCACCTCGATATCCAGGTAATCGTCGATAAACGACAGCTCTTCGCGCAGCGGTACAAACGTTTCGTGCTTCCGCAGCAAACGCCGCAAGATATTGCTCAGCTTTAGCACAACGCCGCGCGCTGTGTCCGGATCAATGCGAATCAGCGCGGAAACCGTATTCAGCGTATTGAACAAAAAGTGCGGATTGATCTGGCTGGAGAGGGCATCCATCCTGGCGCGCAGCAGCAGCTGCTGGTGGCGCTCCAGGTTCATTTCGATACGCGTGTTGTTCCAGATTTTCAGCGGCGAGGCCACGGACATCAGCGTGGCGATCACCACCAGGGCCAGTTGCCAATTCCATTGCGGGTCAATCGCGAAGAGCCACTTGGACTTGGTCGCTACCACCAGCGAGACGCGCCCCAGTTCTAGGCCGATGCACGTCATCAACGGCAGCATCTCCCACATGATTTCCGTGTCGCGGATCATGCGCATCAGCGCTTTGGGAATGTTCAAAAACGTGAACGGGCCGAAATTCCACAGCGTCTCTTTGTCTGGAATCAACTGGCGGATCAGGCCGCCAAGAAGTCCCGCAGCGGACGCCGCCGGCATGCCTAGCCATTCATGCGCCAGCAGCGCGGGAATCGTGATGATGGCACCGCCGATCGGACCCACTACGCGCCCGCCAAGGAGTCCCATCAGGAACGCACCTTCCAGCGCCAGGTCCGCGAATCGATACGAAGGGCTAACCAGTCGCAGTGTCACCCCAACGATCAGCGGCGGGGTCATGAACAGCATCAGCTTCAATTTCTGGTCGGCATCGCGCTCTTCGGTAAACAGCACCCGCCGAAACGTATTCCACCGCGCCAGCAGCGCGGCAATCGACGAAGCCACGCCCACCTTCAGCAGCAGCGTGAACAACAATTCGCGAATAGTCAGCGCCCCGTCCATTCCTGTAGGCGCCGGGCTTTAGCCCGGCCCGTCAGCCCGCCTCGCCCCATTGTAATGAATCTTGGAAGGTTTGCTTACCACTTCCTGCCCTGTTTGCTCTGCCTGCTATACTGAACTTTTCCTATGACCAGCAAAACCGCGACAAGCAACGCCACACAAACCGAGAAAGACTCCCCGCGCCTCGCTGCCAAAGCGGTGCTGCCCACACGCTTTGGCCGCTTCACGATTTATGGCTTCGCAGGCAACGGCCCGCAGGAAGAGGCAGTCGCTCTGGTTCGCGGCAACCTGAAGGGCCGCGTGGCCCCGCTGGTGCGGGTTCACTCGCAATGTCTCACCGGTGATGTGCTGACCTCGCTCCGCTGTGACTGCCGAGCGCAACTCGAACTTTCCCTGAAAAAAATCGCCAAGGCACCCTCCGGAATCCTTCTCTACCTTCCGCAGGAAGGGCGTGGCATCGGCTTGATGAACAAGTTGCGCGCGTATGAATTGCAGGACGGCGGCATGGACACGGTGGAGGCCAACGAATCCCTGGGCTTCGCCGCCGACGCCCGCGAGTACGATTTCCCCGCGCAAATCCTAAAAAAACTGGGCGCCACGCGCATCCGCCTGCTCTCCAACAACCCTGACAAAATCCGCCAGCTCGAATCCGCGGGCATTACCGTTGTCACGCGCGTGCCCTGCCAGCCGCGCCTCTCGAAAATCTCCCGCGCCTACTTACAAACCAAAAAGCGCAAGATGGGCCACCTGCTCGACGGCGTGTAAAGAACGAAGCAAAGACGCAAGGAAGCAATGAGGTAAAGAAAGAGCCGCGCAAACAAAAATGCGGCCTTTCGGCCGCGTCCGCTCTTTCTTGGCTTTTCCTTGCTTTTTGCTTCTTGCCTAGTTGCTTCCTTCTTCTATCCCCCTCCCACAAACTGCACAATCTCAAACCGATCTCCCGACGCCACGCGGGTCTCTTCCCATTTCACCTTCGGCAGAATCTGCAAATTGTATTCAACGGCCACACGGGCGGGATTCAGTCCAAGCTGCTCCAGAAGCTGGCGCACGCTGCTACCCTCTGGCGCTTCCTTTTGCTCGCCGTTCACTTGAATAGAGATTGCTTCCATAGATTCGCAATCAGACCGCCGGCACGCGCGGTTTGGCCCGCAACGCAAACCGCAACTGCGCGCTGCCCGCGGGGCCTTCGGTCCGAATCACCAAAGCAACTTCGCCGCCGACCTTCGGCATCTCGAACGATATTGTAGCCTGACCATCGTCTCCGGTTCGAGCACTATGCGCGGATAGCCCTACGCTGCCTTCAATCTCCGCGCTGACATTCACCCCTTGCACGGGGCTTCCGCCCTCTTCCCGCACCGCAACATGCAACGTGGCCTGTTTGCCGGTCAGCCAGGAGCGCGCATTCAGCAATTCAATGTTCCACCTGCGCGACACAGCAGGTGGCGCAGGCGTCTGAAGCGCCTTGGCTCCGCCAACTGCGGTCTGTGCCGCAGGAACACTCAACGGCAACTCGCCGTTGCGGATGGCTTGCAGCACCGCGCGGTGCTGGTCATCCACGCGCAGCTTCAACGCTTCCTGGGAATCTTCGGTGAGCGGCAACAGGTCGAGATAATTATTGGTGCGGCGGTGCAGGACGCGGCCCTGAAAATAAACGGTCGTATCAATCAGCGCGTGATTTGCGCCGCGATCCTCGGTTTGCACGTGAAAAGTGTGCGCTCCTACCGTGACGTTGGAATTGTGCCCGAAGACCATCATCCTCACCCGGCCCTTGTGCATCTATTGCACAGGTGTGCCTTGGGCTCCGTAAATTATTTTGCGCGGAGCATTTGACCACGCGGCACCCCACTCGCTATTATATCGCTTTACCTATGAGCCCCACTGGCCTGCAAGCGTACATTCCGCTAGTAATACACCTGCTGGTGGCCGCCCTTCTTGCTACGCTGTTCATTGTCCTTTCCACGGTAATCGGGTGGAAGCGCCCGAATAAGTTCAAACAACAGCCTTACGAGTGTGGCGTCACCCCCACGGGAGACGCCCGCGAGCCATTTTCCGTGAAGTTCTACCTGGTGGCCATGGTCTTCATTCTGTTCGACGTCGAGGCCATCTTTCTTTACCCCTGGGCTTTTATTTTCAAGGACTTGGTCCGCGATATCGCGACCCGGTGGTTCGGCTTTATAGAAATGATGCTCTATATCGCCATCCTGCTGGTTGGTTACATCTATCTCTGGAAGAAGGGCGCACTCGACTGGAATAAATCCAAGAAGTAGGGACAGTCGCCCTTCGAGGATCTCGTAACGTGCCGGAACTCGCCAACGCAAACGCTCGCGCTGTGGTCGACCGCCTCCGTACGTGGAATCCCGAAGCCGTTTCACAGATCGTCGAGCACCGAGGGGATACCACCATCGTCGTGCCCCACAAGCTGCTGCGTGCGGCGGCCAAACAGTGCAAGGAGGACCCGCAGCTCAATTTCAACCTGTTGAGCGACGCCACCTGCGTTGACCGCTTCCCCGCCGAACCCCGATTCGAGCTCAACTACCAGTTGCTTTCCATCCCGCGCAGCGTGCGCATCGGCCTGCGCACCTACGTCGCCGGACAGCAGCCCGTAGCGGACTCCCTGGAACCGGTTTGGCCCGGCGCCAACTGGTTGGAGCGCGAAATCTTCGACATGTTCGGCATTCGCTTTGAGGGCCACAGCGATTTGCGGCGCATCCTTTTGCCCGATGGATTTGAAGGCGCGCCTCTGCGCCGGGATTACCCGACCGAGGGGCCGCGCTGAAACCGGCGCACGGACAACGACCCATGACTACGGTAGAGACAGCAATCGGCCAGAACAAAACGATGGTCCTCAACATGGGGCCGCAGCATCCTTCAACCCACGGGGTGTTGCGCGTGCTGCTGGAGCTCGACGGCGAAAACGTGGTCACCGCGGATCCCGACATCGGCTATCTGCACACCGGCATTGAAAAAAGCTGCGAACACAAAACCTATTCGCAGGCCATCACCCTGACCGACCGCATGGATTACCTGAATCCCCTGGGCAATAACCTCGTCTACTGCCTGGCGGTGGAAAAACTCCTCGGCCTGGAAGTTCCCAAGCGCGCCCAGTACATCCGCGTGATGATGGTGGAATTGCAGCGCATCTCCTCGCATCTCGTCTGGCTGGGGACGCACGCGCTGGACATGGGCGCGATGTCCCTCATGCTCTATTGCTTCCGCGAGCGCGAAGAGATTCTCAAGATTTTCGAGCGCTTCGCTGGGCAGCGTATGATGACCAGCTACATCCGCATCGGCGGCCTGGCGCTGGAGCCTCCCGCCGGCTGGCGCGAACGCGTGAAGAGTTTTGTGGACATGATGCCCCCGCGCGTGGAGGAGTACGAAGAACTCCTGACCAACAACCGCATCTGGCAGGGCCGCCTGAAGGGTGTTGGGTACCTTCCGCCCGAGACTCTCATTGCCATGAGCACCACCGGACCGGGTCTGCGCGCCGCCGGTGTGGCCTTCGACAATCGCAAGGCGTTTCCCTACTCGTCTTACGAGGAATTCGACTTTAACGTGCCCACGCGCACGGAATCCGACTGCTACGCGCGCTATCTGGTACGCGTGCAGGAGATTCGCGAAAGCTTGAAAATCGTGCGCCAGGCCATGGACAAGATCACCGACCAGGGCCCTTTCAAAGCCGAAGCCCCCGGGATCATCCCGCCGGAACGCGAAAAGATGAAGACGGAGATGGAAGCGCTCATCTACCACTTCAAAATCTTCACCGAAGGCTTTTCGCCGCCGCCGGGCGAGGTTTACGTGGCCGTGGAATCGCCGCGCGGCGAATTGGGCTGCTTCATTGCCAGCGACGGGTCGCCGAAGCCCCTGCGCGTCCATTTCCGTAGCCCTTCTTTTGTGAATCTGCAGGCCCTACCATTAATGATCAAGGGCCAGTTGATCGCCGATACCGTCGCCGCTATCGGCACCATTGATATCGTGCTCGGAGACGTAGACAGGTAACCATGGAACTCAGCCCCAAACTCGCTGCGAAATTCGACAAGCTGCAAAACGCCTACCCGGTAAAGCGCAGCGCGCTCATCCCGATGCTGATGTACGGCCAGGACGAGTTCGGCCAGGTCTCTGACGAACTGATTGCTGAAATCGCGCGACGGCTGGACCTGAACAACGTGCAGGTCGAAGAAACGCTGGCGTATTACTCGATGCTGCACCGCAAGCCCATCGGCAAACACCACGTGCAGGTCTGCACCAACATTGCTTGCATGCTGCGCGGCGGCGCGGAGTTGCTGGACCACGCCAAAAAACGCCTGGAAATCGGCCATAAGGAAATCACCCAGGATGGCGTTTTTTCGCTGGAAGAAGTGGAATGTATCGGCGCATGCACCGGCGCACCCGCCATCCAGGTGAATTATGACTTCTACGAAAACATCACACCCCTGAAGCTTGACCGCATCATCGAGGATCTCGACAAGGGCAAGAAACCCGAACCGCAGGGCGTGATCAGCGGCGCATTGCATGAGCGCGCGAAGGCCGAAACACCGCTCCTCAGCAAAAAATGGGGCATCAAGGACTCCCACAAAATTGATGTGGCCCTGCAGCACGGCGCCTACCAGGCGCTCGACAAAGCTCTCAAGCAGATGGAGCCGGGACAAATCATTGATGAGGTCAAAAAGTCCAATCTCCGCGGCCGCGGCGGCGCGGGCTTCCCCACCGGCCTCAAGTGGTCGTTCGTTCCCAAAGATTCGCCCAAGCCGAAATACGTCATCTGCAACGCAGACGAATCCGAACCCGGTACCTGCAAAGACCGTCCGCTGATGGAAATGGACCCTCACCAGTTAATCGAGGGCATCATCATTGCGGGACGCGCCATCAACGCGCATCACGGTTTCATCTATATTCGTGGCGAATATCGCTACGTGCTGGACATTGTTGACGCAGCGATCGCGGAAGCCTACGAACGCGGCTACCTCGGCAAAAACATCCTCGGCTCCGGCTTCGATTTCGACCTGCTGATTCACACGGGTGCCGGTGCCTACGAGTGCGGCGAGGAATCCGCGCTGATGGAATCGCTGGAGGGCAAGCGTGGCAATCCGCGCATCAAGCCTCCCTTCCCCGCCGTTGTCGGCCTCTACGGTTGCCCGACGATCATCAATAACGTCGAGACCCTCAGCTCGGTTCCCGCCATCATTCTCGAAGGCGGTGAAGCCTACGCCAACCGCGGCACGCCGAGAAATGGTGGCACACGTCTGCTTTGCGTCGCGGGCCACGTCAACAAGCCCGGCATCTACGAGATCCCCCTGGGAATGAACATGAAGAAGTTCATCGACGAGATGGCTGGCGGCATCCGCGGCGGCAAGAAGCTCAAGGCGGTCATCCCCGGTGGCAGCTCCTGCCCCGTTTTCAGCGCCGACGAAATCGACATCGCCATGGATTACGACACCATTGCCAAGGCCGGCTCCATGCTCGGCTCCGGCGGCATGGTAGTCATCGACGAAGATACCTGCATGGTAGACATGGCCCGCCGCATCATGCACTTTTACGCGCACGAATCCTGCGGCTGGTGCATTCCCTGCCGCGAAGGCACTAGCTGGCTCAACAAAATGCTCGAGCGTTTCCACGCCGGCCTGGGCCGCACCGAAGACATCGATTTGATCGGCGAGCTCTCCAAAAACATGCTCGGCCGCACCTTCTGCCCGCTTGGCGACGCCGCCGCGATGCCCACCATCAGTATCGTGGAGAAATTCCGTAACGAGTTCGAGGACCATTTAAACGGCCGCTGCGCTTACAAATCCGCTGAAGCGTTGTCCGCTTCGCGATAGGGACCCATGGCTGAAACGAAACTTGTTCATCTGAAGATTGACGACCGCGACGTCGAGGTTCCCGCGGGTACGCTTTTGATTGAAGCCACCCGCCGTCTGGGTATCGAAGTGCCGTCGTTCTGCTACTACCCCGGCCTTACGCTGCAGGCCGCTTGCCGTATGTGCCTGGTGGAGGTCGAAAAGGCACCGAAACAACAAACTGCCTGCACCTTGGTCGCCACCGAAGGTATGGTCGTGCGCACCAACACGCCGGCCGTGCGCGATTCCCGCAAGATGATGCTGGAATTCCTGCTCAGCAATCACCCCCTTGATTGTCCCGTCTGCGACAAGGGCGGCGAATGCGAATTGCAGGATATGACCTTCCGCTACGGCGCGGACGCGAGCCGGTTCGTCGAAGAAAAGCTTCATCGGCCCGAGGAAAAGTGGTCGGACCTGGTCTACTACGACGCCCCCCGCTGCATCCTCTGCTACCGCTGCGTACGCGTGTGCGACGAAGGCATGGACGTGAAGGCCCTCGGCGTGGGCATGCGCGGCGCCCACTCCATCATCATCCCCAACCGAGAAGATCACCTGGAGTGCGAAGAGTGCGGCATGTGCATCGATATTTGCCCCGTCGGCGCGCTCACCAGCGGCACGTACCGCTACAAAACGCGGCCCTGGGAAATGCAGTACGTCTCCACCATTTGCACGCACTGTTCGAACGGCTGCAAGACCACCTTGAGCGTGCGCAACCACGAGATCCTGCGCGCCAATAACCGCGACCTCTCCGGCATCAACAAGGAATTCCTCTGCGTCAAAGGCCGCTTCGGCTTCGACTTCACAAGACACCCCGAACGCATCAAGCAACCGCTGCTGCGCAAGGGCGACAAGCTATATCCGGTTTCCTGGGAAGAGGCCGCGCAGGCCGCGGCCTCTAAGCTGAAGGAACTGCAGTCCGCCTACGGCGCCGACGCCATTGGCTTCATCGGCTCGAATCGCGCCTCGAACGAGGAAAACTATCTTCTTCAGCGCCTGGCGCGCGGCACCTTCGGCACCAACAACATCGATCATCACCGCACCGCGGATTACACCGGCCTGGTTGAGGCTCTTGGCGAGCGCGCCGCCGATTCGTCGCTCACCATGGAGCAGCTTTACCAATCGAAAGCGGTTCTCGTCATTGGCAACGATCCCTCGAAGCAAAACCCTCTGGTCGCCTGGCAAATTCGTGCCGGCATCCGCCACTTCGATTCGAAACTCTTCCTTATCAATTCGAAGGACATCAAGCTCAAGCGCAAAGCCGCGCAGTTTGTGAACGTCGGCAATGGCCAGGAATCCGCGGCCGTTCATTGGCTGGCCACCGGCGAAGGACAACTGGCAGGCGACGTAACCGGACAGCTTGCCGCGCTCAAAGCTTCCCTCGAAGCGCAACCCGAAGTTGCCGTCGTGTTCGGTTCCGAACTCACCAGCGCGGCAATCCGCCATCTCGTTTCCTTCGGCTCCAAGCTGCAGGGCAAGGTTCGCTATATGGCTCTCGGCGATTACGCCAATTCGCGTGGCGCCGCCGACATGGGCGTCCTGCCCGATCGTTTGCCGGGCTACGCCTATCTCGACAACAAAGCCGCCGCCGAAACGCTCGCCAAGTATTGGAACGCGCCCCTCCCCACAAAACCCGGCATGACCACCTCCGAAATGGTCGAGGCGGCGCAGTCAGGAAAACTGAAAGCCCTTTACGTGATGGGCGCGAATCCTTTCGCCCACTTTGCGAAAGCCGGCGCGGGTCGCGGCCAGCTCGGCTTCCTCGTCGTGCACGAAATGTTCTTGACGGAAACCGCGCAGCTTGCCGACGTGGTCTTTCCCGCCGCCTCCGCCTATGAAAAAGACGGTAGCGTCACCAACACCGCCGGCGAAATCCAGTTGCTGCGCAAGGCCGCCGAAGTGATGGGCACGCGCAGCGACTTCGACCTGCTGCGCATCCTTTCCCACCAGCTCGAGCGCCTCGGCCTGGGCAAGGCCTTCCACTTCAAAACCCCTGCCGCGGTTTTCGAGGAAATACGCAAGACCGTGCCGGGCTACGACGTGCATCCCGCCGGCCTGCTTACCGGCGGCGCCGAACCCACAAAGGTCGCCTCCGCTCGCAATGGCCACGGCGCATACGACGTGCCCGTCCAAGCGATCCGTCCGGCCAACGACAATCTCTTTTCCAGCGGCACCCTGGGCCGCTTCTGTACCACTATGCAATCTTTGCCGGAGGCTGAAGCCAAGCCGTGAACGCCATCTTTGCCCAATACGGATTCCTCATCGTCGCGACCGTGAAGATCATTCTTCTGGTCTTAATCGTTCTCACTGCCGATGCCTATCTCACCTGGCTGGAGCGTAAGGTCATCGGGCACATTCAAGCCCGCTGGGGACCCTATCGCGTCGGCCCGCACGGCTTACTGCAACCCCTCGCGGACGGCATCAAATTCATTCTGAAAGAAGACCCCCTGCCCGAGGGCGTGGACAAGAAGGCCTATTTCTTTGCGCCCTTCTTGACCCTCATGCTCGCTCTTACTTCCCTTGCCGTGATTCCCTTCGGGCCGGACATTACCGTCTTCGGTTACCGGACAAACTTCGGGATCGCCGACATCAATATCAGCCTGCTGGCTCTTTTTGCCATCACAGCGCTCAGCGTTTACGGCATCGCGCTGGCCGGATGGGGCTCAAACAACAAATATTCGCTACTCGGCGGCCTGCGCAGTTCTGCACAGATGATCAGCTACGAACTAGCCATGACCCTTTCCGTTGTGGGCGTGCTGCTCATCGCAGGAACCTTGAGCCTCAAAGAGATCGTCGAGCAACAAGCCAACGGCAACCTCGGCTTGCTCGGCTGGAATATCATCGGCTTTAGCAAGGATCACGCCGGTTTGACGCAGATCATCGGCTGCTTCTGCTTCTTTATGGCCGCCATCGCGGAAACCAATCGCGTGCCCTTCGACTTGCCGGAAGCCGAATCCGAACTGGTCGCGGGTTATCACACCGAATATGCCTCTATGAAATTCGCCATGTTCTTCATCGGCGAATACACGGCCATGATTACCGTTTCCTGCCTCTCCACGATTCTTTTCTTTGGCGGATGGCTCTCACCCTTCCCTGCCTCCTGGACTCTGACGCACTATGTGCCTTCGGTTATCCTGGTCCCGCTCGGGCTCTGGGTGTTTTTTGATGGCATTCGCTATGAGACCATTTTCGGCCGTATCGTTCTTCCCGGCATCGGCAGCGTGCTGACCCTTCTAGGCCTTGGGCTGTTCGCCGCTCCGGCCATAAACGAGTTGATTCAGGGGCCGTTCTGGTTCTTTGTCAAGGTTTTCGCGGTGCTGTTCTTCTATATCTGGATGCGCGGCACGCTGCCCCGTTTCCGCTACGACCAGTTGATGGATTTCGGCTGGAAGATTCTGCTGCCGGTTTCCATCGCCAATGTGGTGCTCACCAGCGCCTTTATTCTCTGGAGAATGCAGGGATGAGTGCTGCCTTACTGATCTTTTTTGTGTTGGCCGGCCTCGCGGTTTTAGGAGCCGTGGCCCTGATTCTGCAAAGCCATCCCATTCACAGCGCGCTTTCGCTGATCCTGGTGATGCTGTCGCTCGCCGGGCTGTACCTGCTGATGGGCGCGGAGTTCGTCGCTGCGGTGCAGATTATCGTCTATGGCGGCGCGGTAATGGTGCTTTTCGTCTTCGTCATCATGTTGCTGAACGCGGGCGAAGAGGAGCGCACCAACTTCTCGAAACTGGCGACCTTTGCCGGTGTTCCCCTAGCCCTGGCCCTCGGCGGTGTTATTGCCGCGGCCATCGCGCGTTCCAGCGGCCACCTCCCTGCACCGGCCGCGAATGGCGCGCTGACTCCCACACGCGAACTTTCGAAGCTCCTTTTTTCCGAATTTGTGTATCCCTTTGAGCTCACTTCGTTCCTGATCCTGGTGGCCATCATCGGCGCCATCGTCCTGGCGCAGCGGGAGAACTGACATGGTGCCCACGAACTACTATCTGATTCTGAGCGCTATTTTGTTTGGCCTGGGAGTCCTCGCGTTCGTCTTCAAACGCAACATCATCACCATCTTCATGGCCATCGAACTGATGCTTAATGCCGTGAACCTGGCGTTTGTGGCTTTCAGCCAGGCACTGGGTAAAACCGATGGCGAAGTCTTTGTTTTGTTTGTAATCGTGGTCGCGGCGGCGGAAGCGGCCGTGGGCCTGGGCATCATCATTCTTACGGCGCGTAACCGGCGTTCCCTGAACGTCGAGCGCGTGGATCTGCTGAAACTCTAATGCCAAGACCGATACTTGAAAATCTCTGGATTATTCCGCTGTTGCCCCTGCTGGGCTCCGCCATCAACGGCCTTTTGGGCAGCAAGTGGTCGAAAACGCTGGTCAACACGGTCGCTCTGGGGTCTACGGGCCTCTCGTTCGCCTGCGCACTCGAAGCCGTGCGTGAATTCCTCGCCGGAGGCAGCCAGGTGTTCCGCAAGGAATTCTTCGACTGGCTCGTCGCGGGAAACTTTCGCGCGGGCTTTGATCTGCAGCTCGACGAGCTCACTGTCGTGATGCTCCTGGTGGTCACCGGCGTCGGTTTCCTGATCCATATCTATTCCACGGGTTACATGGCGCACGAAGAGGGCTACTACCGCTTTTTCTCCTACTTGAACCTCTTCATGTTCTTCATGCTCATCCTGGTCCTGGCTGCCAACTACGCGCTCCTTTTCGTGGGCTGGGAAGGCGTAGGCCTGTGCAGTTACCTGCTGATTGGCTTCTATTTCCTCAGAAAATCGGCCACCAATGCCGGAAACAAAGCGTTTATCGTTAACCGCATCGGCGACTTCGGCTTCATGCTCGGGATGTTCCTGCTCTTTCGGACGTTCCATTCGCTTGATTTCAGCACTGTATTCGCCGCTGCTTCGAAGCCGGATGTCGCCATTGAGCCTCTGGGCAGCTTCGGCACGATTACCATCGCGTGTCTGCTCCTCTTTGTCGGTGCCGCCGGCAAATCCGCGCAGCTTCCCCTATATGTGTGGCTGCCCGACGCCATGGAAGGCCCCACGCCGGTCAGCGCCTTGATTCACGCGGCCACCATGGTGACTGCGGGCGTGTACATGGTTGCGCGTTCCCATGTACTGTTCACCCACGCGCCCACCGCGATGTACGTCGTCGCGATTGTCGGCTGCGCAACGGCCTTCTTTGCCGCCACCATCGGCCTGGTCCAGTCGGATATCAAGAAAGTTCTCGCGTATTCCACCGTCAGCCAGCTGGGTTACATGTTCCTCGCCTGTGGCGTCGGCGCATTCGGCGCGGGCATTTTCCACCTGATGACGCACGCCTTCTTCAAGGCCCTACTCTTCCTTTCTGCAGGTAGCGTGATTCACGCGGTTGGCGGCAATCAGGACATGTGGGAGATGGGCGGCCTGAGCAAGAAGATCAAAATCACCTACCGGTGCATGCTCTGCGGCACCATCGCCATCGCCGGCTTTCCTCCCTTCGCGGCGTTCTTCTCG
Organism: Candidatus Acidiferrum sp.; assembly: GCA_035262705.1. Taxonomy (GTDB): domain Bacteria; phylum Acidobacteriota; class Terriglobia; order Acidiferrales; family UBA7541; genus Acidiferrum. The sequence continues at coordinate 24,182 of DATFSI010000149.1, forward strand.
AAAGACTCGATTCTCTTCGCTGCCTACAAATACGAAACAAACGGCAAGGCTCTCTACGCGGTCGGCCTGCTCGCCGCCATCCTTACCTCCTTCTACATGTTTCGCCTCATCTGGCTCACATTTAGAGGCGAGCCGCGCTATGACGAGCATAAGGTTCACGTCCACGAGTCGCCGTTCAATATGACCGTGCCGCTGATGATTCTCGCCGTGCTTTCGCTGGTCGGTGGCTGGGTCGCAGCCCCCGCGCTCTGGGGCGGCAAGGATTACTTCGCCGAGTTCCTCTCTCCGGTGTTCGGCACGGGTGAAGCCGCGGGGGGCGCAGAAGCGGCCGCTTCGCTCGAGCACATTCTTTCCGGGGTTGCCGTTGTGGCCGCCGCCCTTGGTCTCGCGGTCGCCATGTGGATGTACAACAAGAAAGTTTCGCGCGGCACATCGGAAGGCCTCCACAAACTCCTCTACAACAAGTACTACGTGGATGAACTCTATTTCGGCGCGGTGGTCAACCCGCTCATCTGGCTCTCCACCAATCTCCTTTGGAAGGTGATCGACGCCGGCACGATTGACGGCGCGGTGAACGGCGTCGCCAAGGGCGCCGCCGTAATCGGCGATGGTTTACGCCACACGCAGTCCGGCAACACTCGCAGTTATGCCGTCTGGGTGATTGTCGGCGCCATCGTGGTCTTTGCCATCATCTTCTGGCCAATCATTCATCCGGCCTTCTCAGGAGGGTTGCGCTAATGGAACTCAGTGCACATCTCCTCTCCGTCCTCATCTTCTTCCCGGCCTTCGGCGCTTTGGCGCTTTTGTTCCTGCGCAGCGACGATGAATACTGGATTCGCCGTCTCGCGTTCGTCGTCTCCACGGTCGAATTCCTATTTTCCCTGCTCCTGCTGCGCATCGTCACCATCGGCGCTCAGGGCTACTCGATGACCGAATACAAGGCCTGGATCTCCGCCCCGCCCATCAACTACCACCTGGGTGTCGATGGCATCAGCATGTTCCTGGTCATCCTCACCACGTTCCTTACCCCCATCGGGGTTCTCGCTTCCTGGAAAGGCGTGCATCACCGCATCAAGGAATTCCACGTGATGCTGCTCTTGCTCGAAGTCGGCGTCATCGGCGTTTTCCTCGCCCTCGATCTTTTCCTCTTCTTCCTCTTCTGGGAAATCATGCTCATCCCCATGGCTTTCCTTATCGGCATCTGGGGCCATGGGCGCCGCATCTACGCCGCCGTGAAATTCTTCATCTATACGACGGCGGGTTCTGCGTTCATGATTGTGGGCATCTTGTGGCTCTACAACCTGACGGGCTCGTTTGATCTTCCAGTCATTCAGGCGATTCTCCAGACGCCGCAATATCACCCCTCGCCTGCAACGGAGATGCTGCTCTTCCTCTCCTTCTTCGTGGCTTTCGCCATCAAGGTGCCAATGTTCCCGTTCCACACCTGGCTGCCGGACGCCCACACCGAAGCGCCCACGGCCGGCTCTGTCCTCCTGGCCGGCGTGCTCCTCAAGATGGGCACTTACGGCATGATGCGTTTCTGCCTGCCGCTGTTTCCCGAGGCTTCCCGTCGCGCGGCTCCCGTGGTGGCGGTTCTGGCCATTATCGGCATTATTTACGGCGCCCTGGTTTCCTTGGTGCAGCCCAACCTCAAAAGGATCATCGCCTACTCTTCGGTCAGCCACCTGGGTTTTGTGGTGCTCGGCATCTTTACGTTCCATACGATTTCCATGCAGGGCGCTGTATATCAAATGCTCGCTCATGGCATCTCCACCGGAGCGCTCTTCTTCCTCGTCGGCATGCTTTTCGACCGCCGCCACACCTATGAGCTTAGCGAATTCGGTGGTCTCTGCGCGCCGATGCCCAAATATGCCGCATTTTTTCTGTATATCGCCTTGAGTTCGATGGGCCTGCCGATGCTCAACGGCTTCGTCGGCGAATTCCTGATCTTGCTGGGCACGTATCAAGTCCACTGGGGCTGGGCCAGCTGGGCCGCCACCGGTGTCATTCTCTCCGCCTGCTACCTGCTATGGGCTTATCAGCGCGTTTTTTACGGCGATAACACGAACCCCGAAAACAAAGAAATCAAGGACATCGACGCCCGCGAATTCTGGGGCTTGACGGCCTTTGCCGTCGTCGTCTTGTGGATGGGCATCGGTTCCTCTTACATCACGCGCCGCGTGGCGGCTCCCGTGGACACAGTAATTCAGCAGACGCAATCGCACTACGCCGTGGAAGCCTCGCGGCCCGCCGCGGCATCACCCGTTCTCCTGGACCAGGTGCGCAATCGTCTGGCCACCCGGGAGGGCACGGTAGAGCCCCCGCATAAAGGCTCGGCTAGGAACTGGGCTTTAGCCCCTGAAGTCCGCAGAGTGGAATCCATCGCCGGCGGCAAAGAATTTGACGGAAGGGTGGTCTCCCAATAGATGCTTCCTCTCCAGATTCCCCACACCTCTGATCTGGTTCGCGTGCTGCCGGAAATCATCTGGTGCTCCTTCGGCGTGTTCCTGATGCTGCTGCAGCCCTTCCTCAAAAACCACCGCCAGATACTCACCCTCTTCGGGATGATTGGCGCGGCGCTTGGCACGCTCGGCACCTTCTTCGGCCAGATGGGCGCCGGGTTTTCCGGCCTGATTCAGTTCGACATGCTGAGCCTTTTCTTCCACTGGCTGCTGGGGCTGGTGACCTTTCTCGTGATTTTGGCTTCGGACTCCTACCTCGAACGCGAGAATCTGGATGCCTCTGAGTTTTACGCGCTGATCCTGTTTGCCACGGCGGGCATGGGTGTGCTGGCGTCGGCTCAGGAGCTCCTCACCGCGTTCATCGGCCTGGAAATGTCCTCGATTTCCAGCTACATCCTGGCGGGCTATCGCCGCGATGCGGTCAAGTCCAGCGAGTCCGCGGTCAAATATTTCCTGCTCGGGTCATTCGCCACCGCGTTTTTCCTCTATGGCATCGCCTTGGTCTATGGCGTAACGGGCTCCACGAACCTCGCGAAGATTACCTCGGCCGATCCTTCCAGCAATCTGCTCCGGATGGGCCTGGGGATGATTCTGGTGGGTCTGGGCTTCAAGGTCGCCTTGGCGCCCTTCCAGATATGGACGCCGGACGTGTATGAAGGCGCGCCCACACCTGTGACCGCGCTATTCGCAGCCGGCCCCAAGGCTGCCACTTTTGCCCTGCTGCTGCGCATCTTCACGACCATTCATGCCGCCACCGGCTTCTGGTTCTGGGCCTTCTGGATCCTTGCCGTGGCCACGATGTTCGTCGGCAACCTGGGCGCCGTGGTGCAAACCAACGTGAAGCGCATGTTGGCTTATAGCTCCATCGCGCATGCCGGCTATACGCTGGTGGCCTTTGCCGCGGTCACCTTCTTAAAGACCGACCCGGAAATCGGCCCCTGGCCGGCCTACGCCGCGGTGCTCTTTTATCTGCTCGGCTACGCATTGGTGAACGTTGGTGCGTTCACCATCGTCTCTGAAATCGGCGGCAAGGGGGAAAGTCGTCTGACGCTCGACGATTTTGCCGGCCTTGGCACGCGCCAGCCGTTTGCCGCCGCGGCGATGAGCCTCTTGCTGCTTTCCCTGCTGGGCATGCCCATTACCGCGGGCTTCTTCGGCAAGTTCTACGTCTTCAAGGCGGCCATTAATTCGAAGCTCATCTGGCTGGCTGTGCTGATGGCCGTAAATACCATCATCGGCGCCTACTACTACCTGCGCGTGCTGGTAGTGATGTACATGCGCGACCACGAAGGCGAAGTCCCCGCCGATGCCGCCCGCAGCCTCAGCCCCACGGCTGCTATGGTCGTCATGGTTGCTTGCCTGGCCACTCTGTATCTCGGCCTCTTCCCCAACCACATCCTGGGCCTTGTCCTCTCCCAGGACCTCATCCTCTCCGCCCGCTAGATCGCACCCGTCAGGGTCGGCTTTGCGCCGCCTTCTTGCCGTTGTAGCCGCCGCCTTCCGCTAGCCCTTCTGTCTCCGCAACAATGCCCAGGCGAATTCTGGTAAGTCCTGTCAATAAAGAAAGGACTTACATATGAGTTTGCAAGTGGGGCCGGGCAAAAAACTTATTATTCGTAAATCATTTTGGTTAGGCGCCCAAAAAAAACCGCTCCGGTCCCCGGAGCGGTTTTTGAAAACTCGAATGGAAACCGCCTGTTAGACCTTGGCGAAAATAATGGCCAGCGTGAACAGCGCCAGGGTTTCAATAAACACCAGTCCCAGAATCATCGCCGTGCGGACCTGGCCGCTGGCTCCCGGATTGCGCGCCATGCCTTCGCAGGCGGCCGCGGCCACACGGCCCTGCCCCAACGCACCGCCGAACGCAGCGAGGGCCATTCCCAAGCCCGCGGCGAGAGCAGCAAGTCCTTTCCCCGACGCGGCCGTGCCCGCTTCCTGAGCGAAGGCGGCCGGCGCCACCAGCAATACGGCGGTAAGCATACTCAACCACAGAACTGCTTTCTTCATTACTGCCTCCTTGGAATGCCGCCAGTGGGTGGTTCCCGGCTAAGCGCCCTACAACCGGTCTCACGCTGAACGGCAAAAGCGAAAACTAGTGCTCTTCGGCCACGGCCTGCCCCAGATAAATCGAAGGCAGCACGGTAAACACATACGCCTGAATGATGGAAACAAAGATGTGCAGGCCGACAAATAGAAAGGGAATCGCAAAAGGAAAGACGGCAAGCGCGGCGCCCAAAACAGGGCTTTTCGCCCAGCCCCATTGAACCGGAGCGATCAGCAGGCCCAGAAAAATAACGTAGATTAGATCACTGGCAAAAATATTGGCCCAAAGACGCACGGTGAGGGAGAGGATTCTGGCGGTCGCGCTGATCATTTCGACCGGCCCGATTAACCAGGAAAGCCACCAGACGGGTCCCGTAAACGTCTTCACATAACCAATGGCCCCGTGACGCCGCAACCCTTGGTAGTTGAAATAAAGAAAGGTCAGGCTGGCGCAGCCGAGCGGCAAAACCGGCAGCGCTCCCCCCGTCGGCGAACTCAGCGCGGGAAACACTCCCAACAGATTCGAAAAGAGGATGAAAATCGAAATGGAGCCGACAAACGGGATGAACTTCTCCGCGCCATGGCCGACGTTTTCCTCGAGCAGATCCTTGATGCCGAAGCCCAACGGGTTGGTGAGTAGCATTTCCGCAACTTGCTGCATCCCACTAGGCCTTTCCACGGAGAGGCGGGAGCGCAGCACAAGCGTGAGAATGATACAAATAACGAAAACGATGACGGACATCACGAGATATTCGGGGATGGGACGTTCGTAATCTGCCGGCTGTAAATGCAACGCATGAAGCAGCCGGAGGGCCAAGGCCCCGAATACGTGGTTAAACCATACTGTGATTTGGCTGACGTGTTCTTCCATTCGTTTGGTTCCTGGCCGTTATTCCTGAGGATGCAGGATTTCGTACACGCTAACCGCAAGGGTGGCCGCTCCCAGCGCACACAGACCAAAAATCATGCTCAAGATGGGAACGTTCAGATATTTAAAAATAACATAGACGGCCAGGGCTATCAACCCGTACCGAAACGCGGCCATGAAGTACGTGGAGACGGGAACTCGCGGTTTGGGAAGGTCTGCCTGCGCAGTGGCGGCCGCGGTCAGCGCATCCAGGCCCTGCTTGAGCCAGCGGAAATTCAGCCACGCCAACCCCGCGCCGACGAAGATGCCCGCTCCCCAGGCCGGCCCACGGAACAGCCAAACCGGCACCGCCCCCAGCGCACCCACCGCAAGCGTGAGGTGCGCAATCCACTTCTCGCTTTCCAAATATCGTGAAACGTCAGTGGAACTATGAGCCAAGCAGAAACCCATCCGACTCAATCTGGCGCTGGCTTTCATGTCAGCGCTTTCCGGTTCTTTGCTTCCTTACTTCGTTACTTCTTTACCTGGTTGCTTCATTCTTTCGGCAATCTTCTCAGGACATCCCGCACCCCGGCCGCAAACCCAATACATCCGAACACGAACATCAGCACGGGCTTTGTGTGCAGCCACACGTCAAGGAAATAGCCCATGGCGCCCCCGGCGATGATCGCGCCCACTAGGACAAACGGCAGCTCCATGGCCATGGCGAACTGCCGCGAAAAGCTCCTGGCCTGCTTCAGCGGCGGCGAAGTGCCGGGAGTCGTCTTGTCGTCATTGTCCGAAAGCATAGCGCGCCAGCCGCGTGAAAGGCTCAGGATACAGTCCCGCAGCGAGAGTCACAAACAAGGTGATGCCAAGTGCTACCGCCTGCGCGCTGCTCATCGCCGGAGCGGGCGCTTCGCCGGGCTTGGTCAGCCAGGCGTGAAGGACCACGCGGAAGTAGTAGTAGAGCGCGGGAACGATGTACAGCACGGCAAAAATCGCCAGTGCCGGGTGGTGCGTTTCGATCAGCGAAAGAAAGATGAAGTACTTCCCCATGAAGCCCGCCGTCGGCGGAATCCCGGCCAGCGAGAGCATGAAGATCAACATGAGTACGGCGGCGGAGGGACTGCGTTGGTAAAGGCCGTCAAGGTCGACCAGTTCATCGCCGATCAAGCCGCGCTGGCGCAAAACCGTCACCACCGCGAACGCGCCGATGGTCATGAACGCGTAGGCGATCAGGTAGTAGAGGATCCCGGTGACCGCGGTCTCGTTGGCGGCAACTAGGCCCAGCAGGATGTAGCCGACATGCGAAATCGAGGAATAAGCCAGCAGGCGCTTGATGTTGTTTTGCGTTAGCGCTGCCAGATTGCCCCACGTCAGCGAAGCCACGGCCACGCCCGCGATCAGGTATTGCCACGCGGGCTGCGATCCCCCAAAAACCCAGATGAACAGGCGCACCAGCAACGCAAAGCTCGCGGTCTTTGACCCCACGCTGACGTACGCGGCAATGGGCGTCGGCGCCCCTTCGTAAACGTCCGGCGCCCACTGATGAAACGGTACAGCAGCCACTTTGAAAAAAAGCCCCGCGGCCACGGTGACGAAAGCGAGGACCACGATCCAGTCGGTCATGCCCCGGTTGGCAACGATCTGGGCGCGTACGTCAAGCCGGTTTCCAATCTCCCAGAGGTTGGTGCTGGCGGTAAGGCCATAGAGCAAAGAAAAGCCGTAGGCGAGTATGCCGCTGCTGAAACCTCCAAGCAGCATGTATTTCAGCGCGGCCTCGTTCGAGCGCTTCTCACGGCGCAGGTAGCCGGAAAGCACATAGAGGCTGAGGGTCATGGTTTCTAGGCCAAGGAACAGGACGATCAGGTCGCTGCCAGAGGCCATGAACATCATGCCCGTGCAGGCGAGCAGCAGCAGCGAATAAAACTCGCCTTCCTGTTCGCGCTCAATCTCCAAATAGCGGACGGACAGCAGAATCACCAGCGCCGTGGCGGCAAGAAAGATGGCCCCGAAAAGAAGCGAGAATCCATCGATGATGATCGTGCTTTGGAAGCCGAAAACCGCGGGAACCTGCGGGCGGAACGTGTGCTCGGCGTTAAAGCGTTTTGCCTGCTGGAAAAGGCCTCCTGCGCTCATGGCCACCCCAAACAGCGCTACACCCGCGCTCCAATGCTTCTCTTTCTTCTCGAGAAGAAAATCAAAAATCAGAATGCCGATGGCGATGAGCAGAAGCTCCATCTCAGGCAGCACCGTGATTCCATCACCGTTGATATAGTTAAAGATGGTTTGGAGAAAAGAGGGCATGATAGCGGACTAACGCGACCTCGCTGCTTCACCGGCAATCTTCTCTTCGTCCTTTACCTCCTCTACCTCCTTTACTTCCTTAATCTGTCTTAGTCTCGAAGAGGCAGCACTCTGATAGAAAGTTGGGTTCACCTGCTGAACGATTCTCTGCACCGGCTTTTCAATATAAGCAAAAAACGGCTTCGGGTAGATGCCGATCCAGAAAGCCATGGCCACCAGCGGAAGCAGAACCGCGTACTCGCGCAGGTTCATGTCCGGTAGAGTTTTGTTCACCTCGTGCGTCACGGGCCCGAACATAGTGCGCTGGTACAGCCATAGCAAATACGCCGCGCCCAGTACGATGCCGAGCGTCGCCCACGCCGCCCAAGCCTTGCTGACCACGAAGGCACCTTGAAGAATCGTGAATTCCCCAATGAACCCGTTCAGCAGCGGCATGCCCAGCGAACTGAGGCTAATGATCAGATAGATGGCCGCGAAGTTCGGCATGGGGGTAGCCAGGCCCCCGAATTCGGAAATGAGCCGTGTGTGACGCCGCTCGTAAAGGACTCCAACAATCAAGAAGAGCGCGCCGGTGGAGATACCATGATTGATCTGCTGCAGGACGCTGCCGGAAAGCCCCAGCGGCGTCAGCGCAAAAATCCCTAGGGTGCAGAAACCCAGGTGGCTTACCGACGAATACGCAACTAACCGCTTCATGTCCTTCTGCATCAGGCAGACGATGGCGCCGTAAACGATGCCGACCAGCGAAAGGACAATCAGCACATCGATGATTTTCCAGCGCAGCGCCGGGCCAGCCGGAAGCAGCGGCAACGAGAAGCGCAGGAAGCCGTACGTGCCCATCTTCAGCAAAACCCCGGCCAAAATCACGGAGCCCGCGGTGGGCGCTTCCGTATGCGCATCCGGCAGCCAGGTGTGGAACGGGAACATCGGCACCTTGATGGCAAAGGCAAAGAAAAATCCCCAGAAGAGCCACGCCTTCAGGGACTCCGAAAAGACGGCGGAGTACTGCGTATTCTGCACCGCGGCCAGAAGCGTCGGAATGTCAAACGTCTGTATACCGGTCGCTTTCGCGGTGTTGAAATACAACGCCAGGATGGCCAGCAGCATGAGGACCGAGCCGGCCAGTGTGTACAGAAAGAATTTGATCGCCGCATAGAGCCGGCGATCGCTGCCCCACACGCCGATCAGAAAATACATGGGCACAAGCATCACTTCCCAGAACACGTAAAAGAGGAAGAAGTCGAGCGACACGAACACGCCGATCATGCCCGTCTGCAACAGCAGCAGCAGGATGTAATACTCCTTGGTGCGTTGCTGAATCGCTCCCCACGACGACGCGATGGCCAGCATGCCCAGGAATGTCGTCAGCATAACCAGCAGCATACTGATGCCGTCGACGCCAAGCGCATACCGCGCCCCAATCGAAGGAATCCAGTCCGCCGCTTCCCTGAATTCGTATTCGCCACTGCCTGCGGGAAAATGCACCATCAACGGCAGCGAAACCAGAAAACCCAGAACTCCGAAGAGATTGCCCACCAGCTTATGCAGAAGTGACGACTCGCGCGGCACGAACAGCAGCAGCAGCGCCCCCACGAGCGGCGTGAATAGAATCACGCTGAGCAGGTGATGTGAGAAAAGCTCCATACCATTCGCCTTTCAGCGCAAGCTGCGCACAAGAGACTGCACGTGGTGGCCATAATAGCCAAGTAAAATGGCCAGCCCGATCAAAATGAAGAAGGCATACGTGGAAAAGATGCCGGTCTGAAACATCCGCACGGGCATACTGAGAAAATTCGGGAACCAGCCGACGAAATTGACCAGGCCGTCCACAATCCATTTGTCCCACCACATGGAAATCCGTGAGAAGACGCGCGTAAGCCATCCGGCGCCGTCCACGCCCAGGCCGTCAATAATTTGCCCATCGAACCAGCCGAACGCCGTGCTCAGGTCCTTGGTGCGGTTCACAAACAGCGCGTCGTAAATCTCATCCACAAAATATTTGTGCACCAGCACACGGTGCAGCCGCGGCCAGGCAGCGGCTATCTGCCCGTGCAGCTTGGGGTTTTCGAGGTACAGTTTCCTCGCCAGCCACAACCCGGCCAGCGCAGCCGACACCGAAGCGCCCATCAGCAAGTACTCCTTCAATAGGTCATGCTGGGCAAATACGATTCGTCCCGTGTCGGTTTCCACGCCGCGCAACGACGGCTCCAGGAATCGTTCAAAGGGACTTTCTTCTCCCCAAAGCGCCGGCAATGCCAACCATCCAGAAACAAACGAGAAAAACGCCAGTATCCACAGCGGCGTCGTCATGCTCTGTGGAGACTCGTGGATGTGGTCCTCCATTTCCACAGGAATCCGTGACATGCCAAAGAAAGTTTCATACAAAAGACGGAACATATAGAAGGACGTCAATGCTGCCGTGACCAGACCCACGGCCCATAAGCCGAGATAACGATCCATCATCAGGTGGCGGTTGAAGGCATGGCCGAGAATCTCGTCCTTGCTGAAGAAGCCGGAAAGCGGTGGAATGCCCGCAATCGCCAGCGTGGCAATCCAGAAAGGACGCGAGGTCGCCGGAATGGCGTTCCACAGGCCGCCCATTTTGCGGATGTCCTGTTCGCCGGAAAGCGAGTGAATCACGCTGCCCGCGCCAAGGAAGAGCAGCGCCTTGAAAAACGCGTGCGTCATCAGATGAAAAATTCCTGACGCGAATGCGCCCACGCCAAGCGCGAGAAACATGTAGCCCAGTTGGCTAATCGTCGAATACGCGAGAACCTTCTTGATGTCCGTCTGCGCCACGGCCATGGTTGCGGCGAAAATCGCGGTCAGCGCGCCAATAATGGCGACCACGTCCATGGCGATTGGCGCTAACTGGTAAATGGCGTTCATGCGCGCCACCATATACACGCCCGCGGTCACCATCGTGGCAGCATGGATCAGTGCGCTCACCGGCGTAGGGCCTTCCATCGCGTCGGGCAGCCACACGTACAGCGGAATCTGCGCGGATTTTCCTGTGGCCCCGACAAAGAGCAGCAGGGCCATGGCCGTGAAAATCGGCGCGCCATAAGCGAACTGAGCCTGGTGCTGAGCGGTCAGACCGGCCAGGGTCTGCAGGATTCCCGGGAAGGAGGCGGAATCGCCCAGTCCTTGCGAGGTAAATCGCACGGTGCCGAATGTCGCCGCCACCAGCATCAGCCCGAGAATGAAGCCGGTATCACCAATACGGTTTACGATGAACGCCTTCTTTCCCGCATCAGCCGCCGACTTTTTCAGGAAATAAAATCCAATCAACAGATAGCTGCAAAGCCCTACGCCTTCCCAGCCGACAAACAGCAGCAGCAGATTGTTGGCCAGCACCAACGTGAGCATCGAAAACAGGAACAGGTTGAGATAGCCGAAGAAGCGGTAATACCCGCCTTCATGTGCCATGTAACCGATGGAATAAACGTGAATGAGGAAGCCAACAAAAGTAACGACAAGAACCATCACGCAGGAAAGCGGATCGAGCAGATAGCCCCAGTCGCCGACGAAATTCACCATGCCCACCGACGATGGCATCGCGCCCGGCGTGACCCATGGGAACAGAATCTGCTGATAAACGCGGGCGTCGGGTGAATGCGCAAACAAAACAAGCACGGCGCCGAGCGCGTGCACGAACGAGAGGGACACGCTCCCGACGCAGAACAGATTCACCGCCTCCTTCGACAAGTGGCGGCCGACGAAAAACATCACCGCCGCGCCAAGCAGCGGAAACAGCGGGATCAGCCACAAGTGCGCGAGGAAGTAGCCGGGAGAGTTCATCGTCGCGCCTCGCCGGGCCGGCTCGCATTTAGGCGCGCCATCACCATTTCAATAGGTCCATTTCGTCCGCCAAAACCGTCTCGCGGTTGCGGAAAAACGCGATCATGATGCCCAAGCCCACCGAAGCTTCCGCCGCCGCATCCGCGATGATGAACAGGGCAAAAATCTGCCCGGCGACGTCGCCGTAATACCTGGAAAACGCCACCAGGTTGATGTTCACGGCATTAAGAATCAGTTCGATGGACATCAGCACGATGATGACGTTGCGCCGCGTGACTACGCCGATCGCCCCAATCAGCAAAAGCGCCAGGCTCAGGAACAAATAGTGCCCGATGGGCATCATGGCGTGTCCGTCCTTTTCTTGGCCATCACCACGGCGCCGACCATAGCCACCAGCAGCAAAACGCTGGCAATTTCAAACGGCAGCAGGTAAGCGCCGAACAAACCCTTTGCGAACTCCTCGGTATTCGGCGGAAGTTTTGCCGAGGGCGCGGGCAGCGGAGCAAGCAACCCCTGCCCGGGAATCTTCCGCGCCAGCCAGAGGATAAAGCCCGCTTCCCCTGCCACCGCCGCTGCGACGAAAACGGCCACCAATTTTCCCCAAGGGGAACGAATTCGCGGCAAGGGCACGTCCAGGCGCACCAGCATGATCACGAAAACAAAAAGCACCATGATGCCGCCGACGTAAAGAATAATCTGCGCGATAAAGAGAAACTCTGCGCGCAGCTGCAGAAAAATACCCGCCGTCGCCAGGAGCGTGGTGATGAGAAAAACGGCGCTGTGAATGGCGTTGCTGCGCGTGATCATCAGCGCGGCGCTGATAACGGCGATGCCCGCGAAAAAATAAAAGATCACGCTATCCAGCATAGGAGTCCTCCACTTCGGAGGAAGCCGCCAGGGTCGAGGCCGAGGCGGCCGCAGCATGCTTGTCGTTCCACCGGATCAACAGCATGCCCACCAACAGCGTGCCCCCGGTCGTCAGAATCATCGCCAGCCAGCGATTCATGCCCAGGCCCGAAGACAAGGCCATGGCCACGCCGACGGCGATCACGTTCACCAGCGCCAGCGGGATGAGGATGTGCCAGCCAAGACGCATCAACTGGTCGAAACGAAAACGTGGCAAGGTAAATCGCAGCCACATAAAGACGTAGATGTATGCCCCGACTTTAAGCAGAAACCAGAAAGCCCCGTAAAGCCCCGCATAAATTCGATGGAGCGGCTGAACTTCATAGGGCCCGGCCAGCATGAAGAGCAACGCCACCGCAAAGCAGATCGCCGCGACCGCCCACATCAAGAGTTGCTGCACGCGCACGGGCTGCTTCCCGGCCCTGCTGACGCAGAAAACGCCAGAGGCCACGAAGAACAAAGTTGGTAGCGCGTCAAACCAGCCAAGCCAGGGGACATTGGGGAACGGACGCAGCCAGCCACCGAGAAAAAGTGTCACCCCGATGGAACCGACCACGATCATGTTCGCGTATTCCCCCAGGAAGTAAAGCGACCAGCGGAAACCGCTGTATTCGGTCATATAGCCGGCGACCAATTCAGACTCGGCTTCCGGGATATCAAACGGCGCTCGGTTGGTCTCCGCGATCGAGGCAATCAGATAGGTAATAAATCCGACGGGAGCAAGAAACGCGTACCACACGCGATCCGCGTGCTGTGCTTCGACGATGGCGCTGACTTTCAGCGTGCCGGCGAAAAGCAAACCGCTGACGATCGCAAAACCCGCCGTGGTTTCATAGCTCACCAGCTGTGCGGTGCTGCGCATCGCGCCGATAATCGAGTAGTGATTGTTGGAGGCCCAGCCGCCCAGCACAATGCCCAATGGGCCGAGCGCGCTGATGCCCACCACAAACAGCAGGCCGATGTTGATGTCCCGCGCCACTTGAAACCATGGGCCGAAAGCGACCGCGCCCATGGAGGTCAGCGCCACGGTCATCGAAAGCACCGGAGCGAACCAGAAAATGAACTGGTCCGCATTGGTGGGGATGAGATCTTCCTTGAGCAGCAGCTTTACCGCATCGGCGATGGGCTGCAGCAATCCGTGAGGGCCGACACGCATTGGCCCGAGCCGCGCCTGCATGTCCGCCATCACTTTGCGTTCGACCAAAACGATGTAGCCGGCGATCAGCGGCACCACCGCCACAATCAACACCGCGCAGAGCAGCTCCACCCACCAGGTCTGCACGAACGCGAGGACGCCATGGAGCGCGGAGTTCATCGCTAGCGATCCACCTCCCCAAGGACGATGTCCAGCGTCCCGATAATGGCGACCACGTCGGCGACCAGATGCCCGCGAATCATTTTGTCGAGCGCCTGCAAGTTAACGAACGACGGCGGGCGAATACGCACACGATACGGCTGCGTGCCGCCGTCGCTGACCACGTAATAACCGAGAATCCCCTTGGGGCTTTCGATGGAATGATAGACCTCCCCCGGCGGCGGTTTCAGCACTTTCCCCACTCGGGCCATGATCGGCCCGGCGGGAATATTTTCGATGGCCTGCAGGCAGATGAGTCGCGACTGGCGCATCTCTTCAATGCGCACGATGTAGCGGTCGTAGGTGTCGCCATTCGTGCCGATAGGAATCTCGAATTTGTACTGATCGTAGGCGGCATAAGGCATGGCCTTGCGCAGGTCCCATTGCACTCCGCTGGCGCGCAGCACCGGCCCGCTGGCTCCCAACGCAATGCAGTCTGCAGAATTGAGCACGCCGACATTGCGCGTGCGCCCAATCCAGATGCTGTTGCCGGTCAACAAGTCGGAATATTCCTGGACACGCGCTTCGAAGCTCTGGCAGAACCGCTCCACATCTTTTTCCAGCGTGTCGTACGCTTCGTACTGCAAGCCGCCGATGCGGAAGGCATGGGTCGTTAGCCGCGCGCCGCAATATTTCTCAAAAATCTTGAGGATTTCTTCGCGCTCCCGCATGCAATAAAACAGTGGCGTAAGTGCGCCAATATCGAGCGCATGAGTGCCGAGCCACAACAGGTGGCTGGCGATTCGCTGGAGTTCGGTAAGAATCGTGCGAATCACTCGGGCACGCGGCGGCGCCTCCACCATCAGCAGTTTTTCCACTGCCTCGCAATAACCCAGGCCATTGCTGACCGCAGCTACGTAGTCCATGCGGTCTACATATGGCGCGAACTGTTGATAGCTCCGATTCTCCGCGATTTTTTCCACGCCGCGATGCAGGTAGCCGATGACGCATTCAGAGCCGATCACCCGTTCGCCGTCGAGTTTCAGCTTCACTCGCAGCACGCCGTGCGTCGACGGGTGCTGCGGCCCCATGTTGAGGATCAGTTCATCGGCGCCCAGCAGCGTCTCGGTTTTATGCGTCGCATCTTCGTGCACGGTGTCCGCCAAGCAATTCCGCCTATTGACCGCTTTCGATGCCGAGATTTTCCCGCACCCAGGCGGTGTCCTGCTGAAGAATGTCGTAGTCCTTGCGCAGCGGGTGCCCCTGCCACTCATCAGGCAGCAAAATACGCTTCAGCCCCGGGTGGCCAAGAAATTCGATCCCAAACAAGTCGAATATTTCGCGTTCCAGCCAGTTCGCCGTGGGCCAGATGCCGGCTAGCGAGTAAGCTTGCTCCGCCACGCCAAGAGAAATTTTCAGTCGCAGCCTGGTGTTGTGCGTAAAGGAATAAAGTTGCGCGACCAGGTCGAAGCGCTTTTCGCGGCGCGGCCAATCCACCGCGGTGCAGTCCTCGAGCAAGTCAAATCCTTCGGTGTCTCGCGAGTAACGGGCGATCTGGAGC
Source organism: Candidatus Acidiferrum sp. (assembly GCA_035262705.1). Lineage (GTDB taxonomy): Bacteria > Acidobacteriota > Terriglobia > Acidiferrales > UBA7541 > Acidiferrum. Next base: position 39,406 of record DATFSI010000149.1, read on the forward strand.
ATTTGCGAAAGATCGACAATCAGGATGGGCTGTTTACGGTCTTCGAGCGCGCCCAGGATCGCGCCGCCAAAACGCTCGCGGTAACGCCGAGTGAGCTCGTTGGCAAGCGGCACTTGCGCCGGCGGCGAAGCAGCGGCTGCGGGAACTGCGGGCTTAACCGGCGCCGCTGCAGCAGGGCCCCCAGCGGATGGCTGCGGCGAAGCGCCAGTCTCTTTCGACTGTGAACTTTCGGGCGATTGGGGTGCCTTGGGCTCTTCTGCCATGGAACTTCTTAGCTAACCTGCCTACTTAGTTCACGTTACCACTTGCCACGGAACAACTTCGAAACAACCTGTCGGCCCACTTTTTCCGCTTGCCTGTGCGATTCCTCAAATGGCACGTTGGGCCAGTGGCTTGGTGCGGTACTCCTTCACCGTGCCCAGGACCACGTCGTTTTGAACGAGCACAACCTTGCCATCTGCCTGGATAACATCCTCGCGCCAGCGCCCGTACCAGATTGCGCCCCGCTGATACCCATACCCTTTTTGAAAACGGCGGTGAGCCATCGCATCTCCTTTGAGATCCAGTGACTCTATTGGCAGGGGCATCTTAGCAGATTCAGGCAAGGGCAAGCACGTCGGGCTTAGCGGTGGAAGATGGTCAGATCATTCTGCGGGACCAGATCGCTTCCTTCTCGAACATGCCCAGCCAGCGGCGGATCTTCAACATGCGGTATATTTCCTTATAGATTAATAAATATATTCGAATTTCGTCAGTTTGATTTGGCTTAGGCTCAGGAGCGCGGTCAATCGGAAGCACGATAGCGGAGCGCCCTGCTTAAGCCTCGCTCAGGGTTCAGCGAACCGCAAAAGCAGGGCCATTCAAAGAAATGTGATTTGCGCAGACGGACTCTGACTGAGGAGGAATGTCAGGAGCAACCACGGAAGGGCGGCACATCGTTAAGCTCTTGGGCAAAATTTCAGACGAGATCGAGAGCGCCTTTTTTGTACAACCAAATGTATCCGACGAGAAGAATTCCGAGAAAAACCAGCATGGAGACAAGCGCGAACGCGGCCAGATGCTCTTTCAGCCATGTCTGATAACGCACCGCCCACGGAAACAGAAAGATCGTTTCCACATCGAAAACCACAAAGAGCATGGCGATGATGTAAAACCGCGCCGAGTAACGCCCTCGAGCGGAGCCTTCCGGGACGATCCCGCATTCATACGGCTGCAATTTGGCCGGCCCGCCTCGTGACCCGGGTCGAATGTATTTGAAGACGATGAGCGTGACGACCGGGAACGATAACACCAGCAACGAAAAAATGAGCAAGGGCACGTAGGCAGCCGGCATCACGAAACCTCTACGGGCATGCTAGCACAACCGCGCGCCAGAGGCTCAGCAGATGCTTAGGTGCCCGTTCTCGATGGCGCGCCCGTCTTTCTCGGCGGCAGGCGCGTAGTTCGAGAAGTCATGAATGAACGCAGTGGCATCACGCCATCCGCGGCGGCGGCCCTGCTGCTGCGCAGACTCTCGAGATTTCGAGCGAACCGCGACGTACGGTTGCACCCGTAGCAGCAAGCGACTTGCCTGCGGCGTGCGAGCGAGGCCCAACACCTGATTGGCTCGCGCCGATGAGTTCCTGAACGATGGCGGAACCGATGAAACCCGTAGCTCCGGTTACAAATACCTTCACCGCTCTCTCCTTGGTATCAAAATGTTTCGACTGCGGAGTTAGTGCGCGGCCCGCCCCACCGCCGGAGCACTCGCGGCAATGGCGTTGAGCTCGACAATCGCCTGCGGAGGAAGTTTCAACGCTGCGGCCGCAAGATTCTCTCGCAGATGGTTGGCCGAGGAAGTGCCTGGGATTAGCAGAATGTTAGGCGAACGCTGTAAGAGCCAGTTCAGCGCAACTTGCATCGGCGTCGCTTTCAGGGATGCCGCCACGCGGTCGAGTGCCGACGACTGCAATGGCGTGAATCCGCCCAGCGGAAAGAAAGGAACATACGCTATGCCTTGCTTGACCAGCGAATCGATGAAGGCATCGTCGGTGCGGTGCGCCACGTTGTAAAAGTTCTGGATGCAAACGATCTCCGTAATGCGTTGCGCCTCTTGGAGTTGCCGGGGAGTCACGTTGCTGAGGCCGATGTGTTGAAGCAACCCCTGACGCTTCAGCTCGGCCAGCGCCGTCAAAGGCTCCTCGATGGATACCTCCGTCGGCGCAAAGATTCCGCCAACTCGAAGGTTTACGACGTCGAGCCGCTCCACACCTAGATTCCGCAGATTGTCATGAGCGCCATCGTTCAGCTCCTGGCGCGAGAGGGCGGGAATCCAGGACTTGTCTGTGCCGCGACGCGCCCCCAGTTTGCTGATGATGACCAGGTCCTCGGGATAGGGATGAAGGGCCTTTTTTATGATCTGGTTGGTCACATGCGGGCCGTAATAGTCGCTGGTGTCGATGTGATTTACGCCCGCAGCGACCGCCTCTCGCAGTACGACGATCGCCGCGTCAACGTCCCTTGGAGGCCCGTAAACTTCGGGGCCGGCAAGTTGCATCGCCCCATAGCCCATGCGGTAGAGGCTGGTCGCGGCGCCGGGGAGTGTGAAGGTTCCGCCAAGCTGTGTCTGTCTTGTCATGTTTTTTTCCTTTTGACCCTATGCCTTAAAACGACTCTCCAACCATCTCTTCGCTCTTCTTCCAGAGGGCTTCCGCGTTTTTCGGATCCAGCGCGTAGGCGCGCACGCCCTCGCTGAAGTTCACGTCGTTCGGAACGAGTTGGGCAACGCGGCAGTTTTCGCCATACCGGCCGCCGATCTCTTCGCTGGGCGCCACGATGCCGGCCCACACGGAAGTGGCCGCGCCTTGCGGGATGGTCTTCCATTGGAAAGGCCCTTTCCCCGCCTCCGCAAGCCGTTGATTGATCTGATCAACCAACTTTTGCAGCTTTTCCGGCCCCATATAGCGGCCAAGTTCCGTCTGAATCGCACCCGGATGAACCGCCGCAGCGCGCACACCACGCTTTTTATGCCGCCGGTCAAACTCCACGGCAAAGAGAATGTTGGCCGTCTTCGACCGGCCATACGCGACCATAGGGTCATACGGTGTCCGCTCAAAATTTGGATCGTCGAGGTCCACGTTGGAATAGCGGTGTCCCGCGGAGGAGACGTTGATCAAGCGTCCGCCTTCTCGAATCAGAGGCGCGATCCGGTTTACGAAAACAAAGTGGCCCAGGTGATTGGTGCCGAACTGCGTCTCGAAGCCGTCCATCGTGTCGCCAAACGGCGTGGCCATCACGCCCGCGTTGGCGATGATCACGTCGAACGGTTCTCCCTTTGCCAGCAGCCCGTCGGCGCAGGCCCGAACGCTCTTCAGGCTGGCCAGATCGAGTTCAATCAACTCGAAGCCTCCTCCCTTAGCCTGCGCGTCCTTTCGCACCTGTGCGGTCGCTGCCTCGGCTTTCTTCAGGTCCCGCGCCGCACCCACCACGTGCGCCCCGTGCGCGGCAAGCGACCGCGCCGTCTCCACGCCGATCCCCGCCGAAACGCCGGTCACCAGGATTCGCTTTCCGCGCAGATCCACGCCCGACAATACATCTTCCGTTGTCGATGTCGCTCCAAATTTC
>DATFSI010000150.1:0-21876 GCA_035262705.1 Candidatus Acidiferrum sp.
CTCTATGGCGATCACGTGGAAGTGCTCTCCCGCCGAAACGAAAACGTAAAGGTGCGTACCGCGGCCGGGTTGATCGGCTGGGTCGACGGCCGCTACCTGATGGAGCCCGAACTCTGGCAACGCAGCAACAAGCTGCTGAAACTAACAGCGCTCGTTCCGGTTCAAGGGCGTGGCCGCACCAAGGTGCCAACGAACCTGCGCGTGGAACCGGGCCGCAACGAACCGCGCTTGTACCAATTCACCCGCAATACGCCCGTGGAAATTGTTGGGCGCGCGACCGCAGATTGGGTACAAGTCGCGGACGAAAAAGAATCCGGCGGCGAGCCCGCGGAAACCAAAAAGGAAGACTGGTTCCTCGTCCGCGGCACGGCCACGCGTCCTCCCGGAGAAGGTGTGGTGCGCAATTCCGCCATTACCACGACTACACAACCCGGCGACCAAACTATCCCGATTGCGGGCTGGGTCGTAGCGCGCTTCGTTGCCCTGGATTTGCCCGATCAGGTGCGCGAAGGAGCCGAATCCGCCAACATGCGCGTGATGGGCTGGTTCGAACTGAATCGCGTCTCTGACGGCGAAGGCGAACACGCCCAATACCTGGTGGCCGGAACGCACGGGCCGGAAGGCCAACCCTGCGATTTCACCACCCTGCGCGTATACACTTGGAACCCGCGCAAAACTCGCTATGAGACAGCGTTCATTGAAAACAATTTGTGCGGCACGTTCCCCGTTCGTGTTGGAAAAGGCCCGAAGGACGAACCGGAGTTCCGCTTCCAGTTGATGGACAAGAAAGAGGCACGCGTCTACCGGCTGATTCAAACCGTGGTGCGTCGTGTCCGCGAGGAAAAGCCAACAAGCGGCAAAGCCGCGGCGAACAAAGCGGCAGCGCCGAAGAAATAAACCCGCGTAGCTTGCGATTTCTGTGAGAATCGACCCATGACGTTGCACATTAGCGAAGCCGAAGTGCGCCAGATTCTGACTATGCCTATCGCCCTGGAGGCGGTGGAGGACATTTCCCGTAAACAAGCCACGGGCCGCGCCGTCCTGCATGCGCGCAGGCGTTTCGAACTCCCCGAAGGCGGCGGTTTTTTCCATTACATGGCTGCAATGGACACCGAATCCGGCTATATCGCCATGAAGCAATACACCTACGTGAAAGGAACACTCCGTTTTCTGGTGCCGCTCTACGAAATTGCCACCGGTGCGCTGTTGGCGTTAATCGAAGCGGACTTTCTGGGCCAGCAACGCACAGGCGCCGCCTCCGGCGTAGCCACCAAGTTCCTGGCGCGTCACGATGCGCGAACCGCAGCCATTATCGGCACCGGCGCCCAGGCCAAGACGCAGTTGGAGGCGGTCGCCGCTGTGCGCGAGGTAATCTCAGCCCGCGTGTACGGCCGCGATCGGGAACGCCGCCGGGCTTTCGGCGAGGAGATGTCCAAACGCCTGGGCATCCCGGTGCAGCCTGTAGAATCCGCCAGCGAAGCGGTGCGCGGCGCCGATATCATCAATACCGCGACCACTTCGGCAAAGCCTGTCTTCGACGGCCGCGACATCGCCGATGGCGCGCACATCAATGCCATTGGCGCCAATCACGCCCACAAGCGCGAACTCGACGACGCGGCGATCTCCCGCGCCGAAATCGTCTTTGTGGATTCGCTCGAGCAATCCCAACAAGAAGCCGGCGATCTGATCATCCCGTTCCGTGCGGAACCCCAGAAATGGCGGTCCGTGAAGGAACTCCACCAACTCGTCGCCGCGCAAGTGACGGGACGCACTTCAGAAAAACAGATCACCCTATTCAAATCCAACGGCATCGCCGCGTGGGACCTTGGGGTCGCCGAAAGAATCTACGCGCTCGCCAGGGAAAGAAGGCTCGGAAGGGACCTCGCCTTTTTCTCTTCGGTGAAGTAACTGCGGGGAGGGAACCGGGGGAAGAGCCCTTGTTCCTCATTCCGGGAGAGGGGGGGGATTTCGTCGATCTCCCGGAATGAGGTGCGTTTGTGGTCAGCTGTGAAAGGGCGGGGCTGTGGCTGGGGAATTAGTTGGCGCGGACAGGAGGCGGATTCCAGGTGGAATTCACATTGCCGTGGCGGTTAGAAGTAACTTTTCTCAGAATCGCGCAAGCGATAAGAAGAAGGGCCAGCCCAGCAAACCATTCTGTTTCGCGGGGCATATTCACTGCGTTCATTTGCTGCATTTGGTTATTGGCGCGGCTCGAAATCGCGTTGGCTGGCGTATAGACGCTCTGGGTCACCGCAGCCGTGGTATTCATATCCGCCGGGGCCGCCGTGTTGAAGTTGCCGCTGACCGAAGTCGAGGGCGTGGAAAAATCGGTGTTCACGATTTCCTGCGAATTGGCGCGAGGAATCAACACCAAAGAAAATCCCAGAGCCGCCACAACCAGTTGCCATTTGAAATTTTTCGCGAAGTTCATATTCCACCTTAGTTTTTTGTTTTTTCACTGACCGACGCGCTGTAGTAATGCATCGCGCGTGCCAAACCCGATTGAGTGCGTGCGTCTGCTGCGCGAACAACGTCATCCGTTGTAGTTTCAAAGGAATAGCCGACCCACGAAGCCCGTCGTGGCAGCTTGCCTCGATCGGGAACACTGCGTTGCGTTAACCGCTGGGATGTTCCCGCGCCGTACGGACCAGCTTTCTTCGTTCGAACCGGCTCCGAACTATGTGGCTAAACACCTGAACCTGTGAGTGTTAGTTCAGCAAAGAGCAAAGAAATGGAAAATCGAAGCCAAGTCGCCCCCTTAACCGGACGGATGGCTCCCATTAACCGTTCGGTTGGGATTGCCAAGCGAAGACTGTCTTGACAGGCCGCAGACCAGCTACTAAAGTTGTCGAACGATCGTTCGAGACCAAAGTGACCACCTCGTCCCCCATCCCCCGCGATTCTGAGGCCAAGTTGCAACTCATTTTGCGGGTTTCCTCTCAGGTTTTCGCCGACCGCGGCTTTGAGGCCACATCGGTTCGCGATATCAGCAGTGCGGCCGGGGTCTCCCTTTCGGGTCTCTATTACTACTTCGAAAGCAAACAGCATCTCTTGTATCTTATTCAAAGTGCTACCTTTACTTTTGTCCTCGAGAGTCTGAAATCACGCCTCGAAGGCCTCACAGACCCGGCCGAGCGCCTGCGCCTCCTCGTCCTGAACCACATCGAGTATTTTCTGACCCACCCAAACGAAATGAAAGTTCTCTCCCACGAAGAAGACGCTCTCGAGGACCCGTATCGCGAAAAGGTGCAGGCTATCAAGCGCCGCTATTACGCGTTGGCGCGGGAAATCTTTGATTCCCTGACGGCCATCGGCCTCGCACGCGGTATTAACCCACGCATTGCGGTGCTGAGCCTGTTCGGCATGATAAATTGGCCGTATAAGTGGTACAAGCCCGGTGTCGACCCGGACGCCCAGGAATTGACCGCCGCCATCGTCGGCATCTTTCTACACGGAGTGCTGCCTGCGGGCAGGGCGGCAGCGTACGGTTCGGGAGTGGCGGCAATAGGGCAGGGCTAAAAAACTTTCAGCTGGATTAGATCGCAGACGGAGAGACTTGGAGAAAACATGGCAACTACCACCAGCATCGCAACGAAGGAACTCGTGAAGTACCGCGTGGAAGAGGGCGTCGCTATCTTTGAGCTGGACGACGCGCCGGCAAACACCTACTCCTACGAAATGATGCAGCAACTCGATGCCGCGATCCTGAAGGCGCGCATGGACGAAGGCGTTCACGTGCTGGTGATCCGCGGGGCGGGGGAAAAGTTCTTTTCCGCTGGCGCCAGCATTCCGATGCTGACCAAGGCCGACCCGCAGTTCAAATACTACTTCTGCCTGCACGCCAACGAGACGCTGTGCCGCCTGGAGCAGACACCCAAGCTGGTAATCGCCGGGCTCAACGGCCACACCGTCGGCGGCGGGTTGGAAATCGCGCTAGCCTGCGACATCCGCATCGCCAAGAAGGAAGGCGGAAAGATCGGCTTGCCCGAAGTGAACCTCGGCGTTTTGCCGGGCACCGGCGGCACGCAGCGCTTTGCACGAGCCGTAGGAACAGCGCGAGCCCTGGAACTCATGGCCACCGGCCGCACCTTCAGCTTCGAAGAAGCCCTCGAGATGAACCTGATTCATTACATCTACGAGAAGGAATCCTTCTGGGACGACGTTCTTGCCTACGCCCGCCAGTTCTGCCCTCCCAACAAAGCCTCGCGCGCCGTGGGCCGCATCAAGCGCTCCGTGGTCACCGGGGTGGAAATTCCCTTTGGCGAAGCCTTGGGTCTCGAGCGCGAACTCCAGCAGCTTCTCTTCACCAGCGAAGACGCCAAGGAAGGCCTTGCTGCTTACGTCGAAAAGCGTGCCGCCAATTTCAAAGGGAAGTAAACTCGAAGGGAGTAGGCGAAGAGAACAAAACCCGGCATGAAAACGCTCCCAGACTATCTCCGCAAAGGAATGAAGCTCGTGATCGTGGGCTGCAATCCGACCGAATCTTCCGTACGCGCCGGACATTACTACGCTGGCCGCGGCAATCCGTTCTGGCCGATGCTTTACGACAGCGGGGTGGTGCCGGAGCCATTCGATTACCCGGACGACCGACGCATCATCGAGTTTGGCATCGGGCTGACCGACCTGGTCAAGCGCCCCACGAAGACCATCGAAGAATTGAAACGCGAGGATTTCGCCGAAGGGCGTTTCGTACTGTCGAAGAAGCTCGAGGAGTTTCTTCCTCGCGTTGTGGCCTTCAACGGACGCCTTCCGTACGAGCAATTTGCCCAACGCAAATGCAAATACGGGATCCAGAAGGAATATCTGTATGGGGCTCGCGTTTACGTGCTCCCCGCGACGATCGAGCAGACCCTGAAAAATCGCGGCGAGCGTCTGAGGCATTTCCGGAAACTCGCGCAGCTCGTCAAGCAAACGGAAGCGCAGCGGGAAGCGCAATACCACTAATTCGGTTTCTACGGAGGAATCGCCATGAGCCACGCACCACAGATCGCCGCAGCTTCCCCGGTTTTGCAGGAGATGCGCCACGGTTCCATCGCTACGCTGGTGATGAACCGCCCCGATAAACTGAACGCCCTCAACAACGAATTGTCTACGGCGCTGAATCAAGCGCTGGTGCGCATCGCCGGTGATTTGTCGGTGCATGTGGTAGTGCTGACCGGGGCCGGCCGCGCGTTCTGCGCGGGAGGCGACTTGGCGGCCATCGGCAAGGGACGCGAAAAGGGCGATGTTACGGAACTCGGGCCGATTCTTCGCTCCGGTATGCAAGCGGTGGTGAACATGCGCTGCATGCCGCAGCCCGTGATTGCGGCGGTAAACGGTCCCGCAGCGGGCGCTGGCATGAATCTTGCGTTGGCCGCGGACATTCGCCTGGCCGTGGAGGGTTCGTCGTTCGGACAGAATTTCTCAAAGGTAGGGTTGTTCCCGGATTACGGGGGAACCTACTTCCTTCCGCAGCTCGTGGGCTCTTCGATTGCCGCGGAAATGTTTTATACCGGGGAGATGATTGACGCGGCGACCGCGCACCGCCTGGGGATCGTAAATCACCTTTACCCAGCGGACCAGTTCGAAGCCTCGGTTGCCGCCTTTGCTAAAAGAATCGCCGAAGGACCACAGCTGGCCATTCGCGCCGTAAAACAAGCCATTTTCCATCGCGACAAAGAGGACTTGATGCGCGCTCTCGACCACGAAGTTGAGGTGCAGATGGATTGCTTCCACTCTCACGACTGCTTGGAAGGCATTCGCGCGTTCCATGAAAAGCGCGCGCCCAAATTTCAAGGAAGTTAGTTTTTTTCGCAGCGCCCAGCAACCTCTCTAAGGAGACATTCGCTCATGCCGGCAACGCGTCTTTCCACTTTTGATGACTGGGTTGATCTTTTCCGTGTCTGGCAAAAAGACATCGGTGTGGACTACCCCGAAATCACCCAATACAAATTTGAAGCCAAATTCGGCCCCACGCGTTCGAATGAAATCGAATTCGGCGCCTACAAGGGGCGTCCCAAATGGGAGAAGGTGGTCAGCATGCCCGACCAGCGCATGCGCGATGCCCTTCTCAATCTGATCGTCTACCAGGGCGACACGGAATTTGCCTCCGTCGAGCAGCAACGCCGGCTCTTCGAAGCCGCTCCCAGCGACCACGACCGCCAGTCCCTCTGCCGTGTCGTAACCGAAGAGATGCGACACGGCTGGCAGATGTGCTACCTGCTGATGAACCACTTCGGCTACAGCGGCCGCGTGGAAGCGCAGAAGATGCTGGAGCGCCGTGCCTTCGACCAGAAGCGTCTGCTGGGCGCGTTCAATCAGGACGTGAACAACTGGCTGGACTTTTTCGTCTACACCGACTTCGTCGACCGCGACGGAAAATACCAGCTCACCATGCTCAGCTATTCTGGTTTCGCCCCGCTCGCGCAGTCCATGATCCCCATGCTCAAGGAAGAGTCCTTCCACCTGGGCACGGGGCAGGACGGCATCAAGCGCAGCGTCAAAGCCGCGGTGATCCCCACGCAGATCATCCAGAAATACATCAACAAGTGGATTCCCGTGAGCCTGGACCTGTTCGGCGTGGATCGCTCCAGCTCCGCGCATTGGTTCTATGTTTGGGGCTTGAAGGCGCGCTACGACGAGCCGACCGCGACGGCGGAAGTGAATCTCGAGCGCATGAACGAGCACAGCCGCGCGCTCTACTATCAGGAATGCATCAAGCTGGTGGAGATGATCAACAAGAACGTACCCGCCGGCCAGCCGCAGCTCTATGTGCCCGATTTCAAGTTCAACCGCTTCATTGGCGAACATGCCCGCAAGCCTTACGGCGTGCACGGTGAATTGCTCAGCGAAACCGCTTACGACGAACATGTGAAAGAGATGCTGCCGCAACCAGAGGACGTGGCGCTCGTGAATGAAATCCAGTCCGTCGAAAAGCAATGGATCGCCGCCAAGGGTTCGATCCAGTAAGCTGATACAATTTCCGCAGGTAGTGGCCGCTTTCTGGAGCGGGCGCATTCCACCATCTAAGGAATCCCTGTGGCGCGTCCCAGTCCTGGCAAACTGCTTGGCCTCCTTCTCGGAGGCGTCGTCGTGCTCGTGATGTTGTGCATGATGTTCGTTATCCTCGGCAAACTCTTTTGGGGAGATCAATGAACGACCTGGAAATCAGCGCCGCGGAGCTAAAGCAGTATCTCGACCGCGGCGAGAAGATTCTGCTGGTGGACGTGCGCGAACCTTGGGAGTATGCCCAATGCCGTATTGAGGGCGCGGTGCTAATCCCCATGGGCGCGATCCCCGCGAACTTGCAGAAACTCGACACCGACGATCCCGTCATCTGCTATTGCCATCACGGCATGCGCAGCCTCGACGTGGCCAACTGGCTTCGCGGACAAGGCATTTCGAGCGCGAAATCCCTCGCCGGAGGCATCGAACGCTGGTCCGTGGAGATTGATCCCAAGGTTCCCCGCTATTAATCTCAAGGAGGCGACCTTGCTGCCAGATGCCGCAAAAGCTCCTGTTCCTTGAAAAACCCACGTGAACCACTTGCCGCAAAGCAAGAGGTCTCTTGCTCAAACTCAAGCTCAGCTTCGAATCGCGCGACCTGGATAGGCAGCCCCTTTCCGAGGTTGAACTCAACCAACTGATCGGCGAGCGGGACTACAAGGATTTCCTGAATTCGCGCAATGAACTCTACCGCGAGCACAAAATGGCCAAGAAGCCGCCTTCGCGTTCCACCGCCATCCAGCTCATGTCCAAATCACCCAACCTGATTCGCCGCCCGCTGCTGGTGCAAGGCTCAACAATCATCATCGGCTTTGACGAGGCGGCCTATCGAATTTTTGCTCTGCGCGCCAAAGCCTAGAAGCCTGCTAGGGGTCTTTAGTAGCTTCGGGAGGGCACGGCTTCAACCGTGGCGTAGGGCCTCTGGCAAACATGGGGCTTCAGCCCCTAAGGATACGGAGTCTCTGTTTGGAAGTAAGAACGATCGCTGTGATCGGGGCGGGCATCACAGGCCGCGGCATCGCGCGCACCGCCGCCCTGGCCGGCTATGCGACGGTCCTTGAAGAGGTTTCGGATACCATCGTGGCCAGCGCGATGAGCTGGATCTATGACGCCTTAAACGACGACGTCCAGCTTGGCAATCTGGACGCTGTGGCCCGCGATGCCGCCCTGGCGCGAATTACAACCTCCCGCGTGGTCGACGAAGCAATCCGCAATGCCGACCTGATTATCGAGGTGGTACCCGACGAGCTGGAGATGAAGCTCGAGTTGTTTACTATCTTCGATAAATTCGCCAAGCCCAACGCGATTTTTGCCAGCGCTGCAGCCGCTTTCTCCATCGGCGATTTCAGCGATATCGTGGTATTTCGCGAGCGCTGCGTCGGCATGCGCTTCTTCGATATGGGTACAAAAAAAGACCAGGTGGAAATTATCCGCGCCCCGGAAACGTCCGAAGAGACCTTGGCTACCTGCGTTGCCGTTGTGAGACGTATGAACAAGGCTGCAGTAATCGTGAATGAGAAGCCATGCAACAACGGGCAACAGATAGCAGGAAGCGGAGACCCGTAGAGCGAGGGCCCCCACCATCTGTTTTCTGCTATCTGCTCACAAATGCCTTAAACTACAAACATGATTTCATTTGCCCACCGCATCCAGATCCAGCAAGGCGACCTGACCGAAATGGACGTCGACGCCATCGTGAACGCTGCGAACAACGACCTCATCCTCGGCGCGGGCGTTGCGGGAGCCATCCACCGCAAAGGCGGCGACGAAATTCAGCGCGAATGTAATGAAATCGGCAGCATTCCCGTGGGCTACGCGGCCATCACCGGCGGAGGGAAGCTGAAGGCCCGCTATGTGATCCACGCGGCGAGCATGAGTCTCGGAGGCGTTCGCACCACCGCCAAGACACTACGCACTTCCACGGCGCATTCGCTACGCCTGGCCGCCGAACGCAAGCTCAAGACCGTTGCGTTTCCCGCCGTAGGCACGGGTGTTTCCGGCTTTCCAATGGAAGAGTGCGCGCAAATCATGCTAGGTGAGGCTCTGCAGCACTTGAAAGGCGAAACCTCGCTCGAAACGATCTACTTCGTCCTTTTTGATCTCGCCTCCAGCGACATTTTCCAATCCACCTGGCAAAGATTGCAAAAAGACAGCTCCAGCGGAGCCGCCAAAGCGTGACGCCGCTGGCCACGCTCCTTGCTGAACGCATTCGCCGCTTCGGCCCCATCACCCTCGCGGAATATATGCGCGAATGCCTGTATCATCCGGTGCATGGCTACTACTCCCGGACCGAGGCGCGGCGCTTCGCCGATTACTACACCAGCGTTGACGTCAATCCAGTCTTCGGACGGCTACTGGCCCGCCAGTTTGCCGAAATGTGGGAACAACTCGGTCGCCCGTCGGAATTTTTGCTGGTGGAGACCGCCGCAGGCACGGGGCGCTTGGCCAGCTACATTCTGCAATTTGCCGAAAAGTGTCTCCCAGATTTCTTTGAGGCCCTGCGCTACGTTGCCGTTGAATTGTCCGCCGCCCGTCGCGAGCAACTCGCGGCGTCATTATCGCGTTTTGTCGCACCCGGAAAATGCCACCCCTCGAACGGAATTCCCCCGCGCATTCCGGCCGGCTGCGTTTTTTCGAATGAACTGATTGACGGGTTGCCGGTTCATCGCGTTGAACAGCAGGCCGGAGCGTTGAAAGAACTTTTCGTTGCTCACGGCGAAACCGGCTTCCGCGAAATCCCGCAAGCGCTTTCCACCTGCGCCATTACGGATTATTTTGCCGCCCAGCAGATCATCCTGAAGGTTGGCCAGAAGGCCGAAGTCGGACTCGAGGCTTGCGATTGGATCACGGAAATCGGCCGGCGTCTCGGCCGCGGCTTTGTGCTGACGATTGACTACGGCCACGAAGCTGCCGAGCTTTACGATGACCACCACATGTCCGGCACGCTTCTGAGCTATGCCGGGCATCAGGTGTTGGAGAATCTTTTCGCCGCTCCGGGCGAGCAGGACCTGACCGCTCATGTCAATTTCACCGCGCTGCGCCAGTGGGGCGAGCGCCAGGGCCTGCAAGCGCTTGGCCTGGTTTCGCAAACCGCATTTCTGCTCGCCCTAGGGAAGGGAAATGATTTCGCCGACCTTTACGATGAAGGCATGGACGAAGCGGCCCGCACGCGAGCCCGGCTACAGCTCAAGACCCTGATTTATCCCGAAGGTATGGGCGAGCGGTTTCAGGTGCTGGCGCAGCAAAAGGGCGTGCCGGACGCCGACCTAACCGGCTTCCACCCGATTTAGCCAAACTAAATTATTACGGGTTCGGCCGTTTCAGCGTGGGTTTCTCACCAGAGGAAGGCGCGGAAATGTCTGCCGTTTTACCCTTCGTGGGTTGCTGGGTCGTTCCGGAATCCGCTGGCACGGCAGCAACGGTCGCGCCCTCGGTGTAAGCCTTCTTGATCAACGCTTCTGCCGTATCCAGCGCCCCGCCAGTGTTGTCGTTCGTCTGCCGAGCCTTGTTGTACTCATTCAAAGCCCGCTCGCGCTGCCCCAAAATGTCGAAAATCTTGCCCAGGTAAACGTGGCTCCAGACCTCCGTCCACTTTTCCGAAGGCTCCGGCACGGTCGCCAGCGCCTCGCGAAACGCGTTCGCCGACGCCTGATAGTTCTTCTGGTAGAAGAATGCTTCGCCCATGCGGAAGTTCGCCAGCGCGCGGTTCGGCTGAATGCTCAGCGCCCTCTGGTACTGCTGCACGGCCGGATAGAACTGCCCGATTTCCGCCAACTCCTCACCGCGCGCAATCGCGGCGCGCGCCCGCAGGTTCGGCGTGCTCTTCAGAACCAAATTGTTCGGATCAACCCGCACGCCGCCCGCTTTCGGCCGTCCAAACGTTTCTTCCGTGAACTGCGTCTCCGTCCCGGCCACCTGAATCGTTTTCATCTCCGGGTTGCCTTCGGTATCGATGCGCAGTTGCACCGGCATGCTGAACGTGTCCAGCGGCTGCTTGACCTTGCCCACGATGCGGAAACCCTTGCGCGTCCGGTAGGTCACAAATTCAATCGAAAATTCCGGCACACCGGTGGAATTCAGCCACTGTGCGAAATACCCCTGCAGATTCGGGGGATCCTGCCCGCGTTTGGTAGAGGCGTTCGCGGTGGCCACGGCCAAGCCTTCGAAATCGGCCATTGTCGCGGACTTGCCTTGGTATTTCGTATAGAAGGAATGTAGCAGTGATTTGAACGCCGCATCGCCCATCTGCCCGCGCAACATGTGAAACAGCATTGCTCCCTTGTTCATCACAACGGACCGGTATTCGCTCGAATAGGGCACCAGGCGCGCGGATTGCGCCACCGGAGCGGAATTGTCGTACATCAACGCCCCGACCGCGAATTCGTCCAGGGCGCGAAGCCCGGCCTCTTTCCCGACGCTTTGTTCCGCGTAAAGCTCTTCCGAATAGCGGGCCAAGCCGTCGCTGATCCACACGTCGCCCATGCTCGCGGGCAAAACCCGGTTGCCCCACCATTGCGAGGCCACCAGGCGGCTCAGCGTGCGGTCACTGTACTTCGGATCCCACAGCCTGTGGCTCAGCATCACCACACCCGGACCCGAAAAATCACGCAATGTGCCGTCTGGCAATTCGATTACGGTCATGTCCGGTTCGGGCAGCTCGCCGAACATATCGGAGAAGAGAATCTGCTGGCGGGCTACGGCGTTCGCAAATTCCTGCACTTTCGCCGAATCCGCTCGCGGCGCATACACGGAAATGTTGATCCCTTCGGCCGGCCGCGGGCTGTATTGCAGAGGTCCGGCGACAAAAGAACCGTTGGGTTCCGCGCGGTCGCAATGAAACGTGTACATCACGCGCCCGCTGTCGGCAGCCCCGCGTGACGGCAACGGTTGCGGCGAGTCCGCCTTCCCCGTGCCGGCAACCGCCATGGAATCGGGAACATTCAATTTGAAGGTGCCGGTATAACGATTAGCCGGATAATTCGTTAGCGGAAACCACCGCGACGGCAGCAGCAGATAAGCCCACTCTTTGCCGATGGAAGCAACGCGCACATTCGGAACAGGGCTGTTTTCTTCACTCGCCAAAATGCCGCCGTAGGCGAAGGTAAGCGTAACGGTTTTTCCGACGGCCACCGGCGTAGGTAGCGTTACGGTCACCGCCAGCGGATCTTCATTGTCGCGCTGAAGCGAAAGCGGCTTCCCGTCCGGCCCTTTAACTTCGCGCACTTCCATGTTCTGGTGCAGCTCCACGCGCACCACCTGCGAAGCTTCCTGCGCACGGAATTCCACCTTGGCGATCGAATTGATGGTTTGCCCCGCGGTGTCCAGGTAGGCGGAGACTTCGTAGTGTTGCGCCAGAAAATTCAGCCCGCGGGTTTCCTGTGCCGGAGACGCGTGGGTCAAGGGAACCAGAAAAATCGCTGCCACCAACCAGTACGCGCGCCTCACCGTTTCACGTCGCCTCATCGAGATCCTTTCGGGAGCTTGCACCAGAAGACGATACATATAGGATAACAATCCATCAGAAAGCGTTGCCAGTCGCTTACTGCAGCAAAGCCGCTATTTCCTCCGCGGCGCGCTCCACCGCCCCTGGCGGCCCCAGCCGGCGGCGAACTTCCTCCAGCCCGCGGCGCTGCGCCTCCCTGGCATTGGGTTCCTGCAAAAGCTGTAGGGTTTCCCGGGCTACCCGCTCGGGCGTGAAATCGTCCTGCACCAGTTCGGGAACCACGGGTTTTTCCGCGATCAGATTCACCATCGCAAAATACGGCGTACGAACCAGGGGTTTTGCCAGCGTCGCGGTCAGAGGCGAGACGCGGTAGATCACCGTCATAGGCACGTTCAGCAGAGCCGTTTCCACCGTGGCTGTGCCGCTCGAAACAATCGCGGCATCCGCCGCGGCCAGCGCGTTGTACGTCTCGCCTTCCACAACACGCACCGTCAGGCCCGTTGGCCATCCGGTTTGCAGTCGTCGCACGTCGTCAGCATGCGCCGCGGCTAGCACAAATTGCGCCGGCACCCTGCGGTTGATGCGCGCGCAGGTTTCCTGCAGCACCGGCAAATGGTGGTTCAATTCGCCCAAACGGCTGCCCGGGAGTATCGTAACCGTCGCCCGGCTGGCATCAAGATTGTGCTCCTGGCAGAACTCCCGCCGGTCTTTCGTTGCCGCCACTGCTCCCACCAGCGGATGGCCGATAAATCTCGTGGGAACCCCGGCGTCCGCAAAGAATTTCTCTTCAAACGGAAAAATGCACAGTGCTTTTGCAAACCGCCGCCGAACCAGGTTCACCCGCCACGGTCGCCACGCCCAGAATTGCGGGCAAATGTAATAGACGTTGCGCATGCCCCTGCGTTTCAGCTGGCGCGCCAACCGCAGGTGAAAGCCGGGAAAGTCCGTGAGGATGGCCAGAGCCGGCTGCCGTTGTTCCGCGGCGGTAACCATGTGCTCCATGGCGCGCAGCAGGGAAGGCAGGTGCTTGAGAATCTCCGTGATACCCACCACCGCAACTTCCGAGTAGTCGGTGATGATTTCCACGCCAGCCGCGCGCATTTGCGGGCCGCCCATGCCGAACAGCACCACGTCCAGACGCCGCTTCAGAGCCGTGGCCAGACGCGCAGCATACATGTCGCCGGAGGCTTCCCCAGCCGAAAGAAGTAAGGAGATGGGTGGCATGAACGAGAGCGGCTTGTATTATCCCACGAACGCGAAGCGCACACGTAGCGGCCGCTTCTGGCTTGCCCCAGCGCAGGAAGGGAGGCGGGTGTTTCGTGCGGCGCTGCTAATCGCTCGCTGGTGTCGGCGCGGGGAACATCGCTGACCCCGGCCGGAGTGGGGTTCCTTCTCCAGACAACTCCTGTTCCTTGTACTGGAGCTGGTAGAGCCGGTAATAGATCCCACGCTGGGCCAGAAGCTCCTGGTGCGCGCCTTCCTCGCGCAAGCGGCCTTTGTGGAAGACGAGGATGCGGTCCGCATGCTGAATCGTGCTCAAGCGGTGCGCGATCACCAGCGCCGTGCGTCCGCTGAGGAGTTTGTCCAGGGCCTCCCGGATCATGAGCTCGGTTTTCGTATCCACGCTGGAGGTGGCTTCATCGAGAATCAGGAATTGCGGATTGTGCGCTAGCGCGCGCGCAAAACTGATGAGTTGTCGCTGGCCCACGGAAAGCGTGGAGCCGCGCTCATTCACCTCCGTGCCTACACCCTGCGGCAGCGATTCTATGAAATCGCCCAGCCCGATCTCTTCCAGCGCCCGCCCCACATCATTTTTGCCGATGCCCTCGGTTCCCAGGCGCACATTGGATTCGATGGTGCCGGTGAAAAGAAAAGAATCCTGCAGCACGATGCCAAACTGCTTGCGGAGTTGCTGCAGATCGAGCAGGCGGATGTCCACTCCGTCGAGCAGGATTTGTCCGCGCTGAATGTCGTAGAAACGCAGCAAGAGCGAAATCAGCGTCGTCTTTCCCGCGCCGGTGTGCCCGACAATTGCGAAGGTCTCCCCCGACGGAATGCGGAAAGAAACATCACGCAGCACCCAATCCTCGTCCGCGGGTTGCTCCACATTCCGGTAGGAGAACCACACGTTGCGGAATTCAATCTCGCCGCGGGGTGAGGCGATGCGCTGCGCGTCGCTTGGCGACTCGATGGTGATGGGCTCATCGAGCAGCTTGAAAATGCGTTCCGAAGCCGCCATGGCGGATTGCAGAATGTTGAATTTCTCGCTCAGGTCCTGAATGGGTCGGAAAAATCGCTGCGCGTACATCGTAAACGCCGTCAAAACACCAAGCGTAAGAGAACCGTTAAGGATCCGGTTGCCGCCGGACCAGTAAATCAAGGCGATGGTGGCGAAACTCAGGAACTCGACCGCCGGATAAAACAACGCGTAGGCGAGGATTGCATCCCGCCAGGCCAGCATGTTGTCCTTGTTGCGCCGCGCGAACTCCTCCTTGGCCTTTTCCTCCCGGTTGAAGAGCTGCACCACGGCCATGCCGGAAATGTATTCCTGCAGAAAGGCATTGATCCGCGCAATCGCCGTACGAATCTTGCGGTTGGCGTCGCGCACGTATTTGCGGAACACCATGGTAACCACGAAAATGAAAGGCAAGACCGCCAGTGCGTCCAGGGCCAGCTTCACGTCCACCCAAAACAGCAGCCCAGCCATGATCGCCAGGAGGAAGAAATCGTTGATCATGGTGACCACCCCGGCCGCGAAGAGGTCGTTTAGCGCGTCCACGTCGGTGGTCACACGGGTCATCAGCCGCCCGACCGGGTTGCGGTCAAAATACGACATGGGCAGCCTCTGCAGGCGCCCAAAAATCTCCGTGCGCATGTCGTACATGGTTTCCTGCCCGACGCGCTGCATGATGCGGATCTGGATGTATTGTGCGAGAAAATCGAAGACCAGTACGCCAAAATAGACCAGGCTAATCAAGGCCAGCCCGTGTTTGGCGTCCGCGACGGTGATCAGCCCGGAAGTCGCCGGCACCAGGTATTTGTCAATGGCTTTCCAGAACAACGCGGGCGGCGCCAGTTCCAACGGCGTCACTACGGCCACAAGCGCCAGAGCGAAAATCACACGCCATTTGTACGGCGCCATATACTGCAGCAGGCGCTTCATCAGACGCGAATCGTACGCCTTGCCTAATGCCTCTTCTTCGTGAATATTGCTCATGCGCGTTCGAGCTCTTCTTCCAATAACTGCTTCTGGTATAAATCCGCGTAATATCCCTGGCGGGCCAGCAACTCGTCATGCGTGCCCCGTTCGATGAGTGCGCCGTCCTTCAAGACCACAATCTGGTCGGCCTCGCGAACCGTCGACGTGCGGTGCGCGATCAGGATCGTCGTGCGCCCGCGCATTACCCCGCGCAAGCGGCTCAGAATTTTCTCCTCGGTCTGCGTGTCCACAGAAGAAAGGGAATCGTCAAGAATCAGGATGCGCGGATCGCGCACCACGGCGCGGGCAATCGCCGAGCGTTGCTTCTGTCCGCCGGAGAGCGTAATGCCGCGCTCGCCGACCATGGTCTCGTACCGCTGCGTGAAATCCTGAATATCGCCATGCAAACTGGCGATTTCCGCGGCTTCGCAGACCTGCGCAGGATCATACTTCTCTAGGCCAAATGCGATGTTTCCGCCAACCGTCTCGCTGAACAGGTAGGTGTCCTGCGGCACAAACCCGATGGCGCGGCGCAGGGTTTCGAGCGGCCACTCCTGAATCGGCTTTCCGTCAATCAATAGGGAGCCCTTCGGCGCTTCCCACAGCCGTGCGATTAACGCTGCCAGCGTTGTCTTGCCGCTGCCCGTCGGGCCGATGATGGCCAGCGTTGAGCCGGCGGGAATTTCCAGGTCAATATTGTTCAGCACCGTGCGTGGCTCGTGGCCGTTCCCGTTGCTCGAAGCATTGCCCGCAATCGTCGTCGGATACTGGAAAGTCAGTTTGCGGAAGGAAATTTCGCCATCAATACGCGCCCCCTTGGGTACTGTCGCGTCACGGTCATTGATTTGCGGCTTCGCCGTCAGGATGTAGTTCAACCGGCCCATAGAGGCCGCGCCGCGCTGGAAAATATTCGTCACCCAGCCCAGCGCGATCATCGGCCAAACCAGGAAATTCAGGTAGGTGTAAAAGGTAATCAGTGCGCCGATGGAAATTTGCGCGTTGAGCACGCGGTACCCTCCCTGCCACAGCACGATGAGAAACGTTGTGCCACTCAGCGACATCAGCGACGGCATGAACATGCTCCAGGTCCGGATCAGTTGCACGTTTTTCGCCACGTATTCGCGGTTCGGCTCGTCGAACCCGCGCATTTCCGCTTCTTCCTGCGCATAGGCGCGAATCACGCGCACGCCCGCAAGATTTTCCTGCACCTTGGCCGACAACGTGGCCAGCGCCGCCTGGATTTTTTCATAGAGGCGATGAATTACCTGGCCGAAATACCACACCGAAACCGCAACCACCGGCACCGGCAGCAGCACCCAAAGCGTCAGCGAAGCGGAAAGCTTCAGCATCAGCGCGATGGCCAGCACCATGGTCACAATCGTCGTGCCGCTGTACATGATCCCCGGGCCCAGCACCATGCGCACCGCATTCAGGTCGTTCGTCGCGCGCGACATCAGTTCGCCGGTGCGGTTCCGCACGTAGAATTCCGGCTCCATCACTAGCAACCTTTCCAGCAGGTCGTTACGAATGTCGAATTCGATGTCCCGCGAAATCCCGATCAAAATCCACCGCGTCACGAACGACAGTACGCCTTTCAACCCGATGAAGACCACCAGAACCAGGCAGTAAATCCCTAACGTTTGCCGGCTGCGCGCTGCGTAGTAGGGAACGATTCGGCTCAGCCAGTCGCCAGCAAGTCCCGCGGCCCGCGAAGACTCGGCGGAGGTAAACGGATGCGGGCTTCCCGTCAGGGTGTCCACAATAATTCCAGACGCCAGCGGCACCAAGGTGCCGATAATCCCCATCAACGCCAGTGTAATCAATCCCAGCACGATGGAGCCTTTATACCGCCCCAGATACGGCCACAGCCCGCGCAGATTCTCCCTCGCTGACACCCCGGGCTTTTTCGGTCCACCCGCGCGCAGAACTGCGGCCGAAGTGCTCATCGCAGCATCGACCTCGGGTTTTCGAGCGACGGTGTTTCCATCAGGAAATGTTCGTAGTGCAGGTCCAGGGACTGGTAGCGTTTCACCGCCGGATTCCACTGCACCGCGATCGGCAGCGTCTTTTCGTTGCTCCCGGATTTGATAGGTGTGAAATACAAGGTCAGGCCTTTTTCCGCGTTTTGTTCATGCTGCAATTTCCAGCCCGTTACGGACTGCAGCGGTGTCAGTCCCAAGAAGCCTTTGGGATTTTTCAGGTATTCGTCCGCCCGAAACACTTCCACCCACTTGCCGTCTTGGTTTTCCGCCACCACCGCGCGCGTCACCACCGTTCCCGCGACCACACTCTTTGGCGTGTTGGGGATCACGTTCGCCGCCAGCAGTTGCTGTTTCTTGGTGTTCGCCAGGTCGCCGTAGAGCAGCACCTGCGCTTCGCTGCCCAGCAGCGCCTGCGCCGCATCTTTCGCTTCCGGCGGAAAGGCAGGCTCAGCGGGCTTGACCGCTTCCTGCGCGGAAGGCTTCGGGCCTTCCGAACCACAACCCATCAACAATACGCTCGCAGCCATAATCAGGAGTAGGGGACGCTGCATTCCAGTCCTTTCTAAGTAGACGCGCGTTCAACCGTTGCGTAATCAGCAGTTACCGCAAAAATACGCGACATTACAATTTTAGCGGTTGAACGTCCCGTGTGCCAGAACTCCGCGAATCGGGTTGCTCATATCTTTCGGCAGCCCGAGGCCTGCGTTCCCGTCCCCAAAGGATGCAGGCTTCACGTCCGCGAGGGTAATTAGAGGACAGCCTAGCACTCAAAGCTGTGACAAGATCGCGTCGAGCCGGGCCTCAAAATTTTCCTCGCCCTCGCTGGCGAGCACACTGCGTTCTACCGGCAGGGCGGCCTGAACGGCCTCCACCCAGCCGAATAGTTTTTGGATGTTTTCTCTCGTTTTTTGGTGATATTGCTTCAAGTTCTCGCTGCTGGCCATCCACGCGCGAAAGCGCTTCTCCACGGGATGGTCGGAGCTTTCAAACGGATTGCTAGCCGCGCCCGGCGCAAGCAAGCCTGCATGCCCGGTGAAGAGGTGCTCGAAACCCAGATCGGCCACGAAATGGCCTTCCCTTGCCGCCACGCCGTCCTCAAACGCCTTTCCCTGGCAAATCAGCGTAAGAGGCTGCGGCACATCTTCCCACTTCAGCGCCTCGACGTCGAAGCTCCACAAATTCCATTGCGCTTCCACGATAAAGGCTGTGTCGGCGTTCAAATGCTGCATGGCCAGCGCCGCGATTTCCGGCGGCCCATAGTTGCCCTCGCGCAAATCCCATTCCACTTCGGAGGGTTCCGAATAGTCCACCGGCTGCACCGAAAGCAGTTGAAAGCCGTTCGGCGGCTCGGAGACGCGCGCTGTGGTCAGAAAACGCGCGAACTCCGCAATCATGGTTTGCTCGGAAAAGTCGCGCGTCCACACGCGCAGATACGCCCGGTTGGCCATAAACCCTGGGATTATACAGGAACCGGGATAAAGGAGTGGAGCTTGCTCCGCTCAGGCCTTGGCCGCTTGTCCCTTCTCACCAAAGCCCGCTGCAATCTGCTGCAGCTTTTCGCGCAGCGTCTCGCCGAACCCCGCAAAAACCTCCGCGGAGGCCTCGCGCAGGCGCTCCTCGGCCGCCGCCGCAATCTGCGCGATCACGTCGCGCGATTGGTGGTTGAGTGTCGCCACGGTGGCTACCATCCACGAATTCGCAATGTTCTCCAGGCGCCCGCGGAATTCGGCCACCGCCTCGTCGCCCATCTTGTGGAACCCGCCGCGAATCTCTGCCTGCTGGGTCTCGTTCATCTTCTTCCAGGAATCCCACAGCTCCACAAATTCGCCTTGCATCCGGGCCCGCGATTCCTGCAATCCCTTCTCGAACGACTCGCCCAACCCGCTCTGGAAGCGCCGCAGGAAATCCTCCTGCTGCATGGTGACCTTGTAGTTGAGTTCTTGGTGCGACGCATCCAGGCGTTCCCGCGATTGCTCCACCGTCTTCTGCATCAGTTCCACGAATCCTTCCAATTCCTGCCGCGCGTTGCGCTGGATTTCGTCGGTAAACGCCGCCGCCGTGGTGTCTGCCGCCTCCGCAAACAGCAGCCGCACCCGTTCAAACGCATCGCGCACGGTGTCTTCCAATTGCCGGTGAGTTTGCTCCATGTAATTGCGGCTGGCGTTGTTGAGTTCGCCCGCAAACACGCCGGAAATTTCGCCGGCTTTGTCACGCAGGCTGGAGCCCACCTGCTCCACAATCTTTTCCGTGGAGTTCTGCAGCTGCGTCTGCGCTCTCTTTTCGTACCATTCCGCGGATTTGAACAGTTCTTCCATCGTGTGGTGCTTCAGGTCCACCGCCCGCGCCTCCAGTTCCTCCATATGTCGCGCGCCGATCCCTTGCGCCGATTCGTTCAATACCGACTCCACAGTCCCTAGATTCTCCCGGAAGCGCGCCAGGGACTCCGCGAATGCTTCGTCGGCGGAGGCGCGGATACGATCCTGCTGCAGGGTCATGGCCGCGTCCAGCAGGGAGCGCCCTCCGGCCAGGCGATGCACTGCCTCTTCGGTGCGCGTGATGTGAGGTTGCACCATCGATTCCACGTGTTGCTCGAATTTCTGCAGCGCCTCGCTGTTGGCGGCTTCAAAGCTGTTGCGAATTCGCGCGTGAATCTCTTCGAGCAGATTGTCGGACTGCCGGTGCAACTCGTTGCGGTGCAGACTCAGCACGTCGTCGAGTTGCGACTGGAACCCGCTGATGGCCTGCTGCTGCACAGCTTCGATGCGCGAGGCGTACTGCTCCAGCCGTTCTGTGGCCTGGTTGGCCCTCGCTAGCGTCTCTTCCAGTTGTTGCGTCTTTTCCGTCAGCGATTGCGTCACCGACAAGCTTTGCGCCTCGCCCTCCTGCTGCAGCCCCTGGCGCAGCGTCTGCGCCTGTTCCTGAAGCCCCGCCGCGCCCTGCTGTTGCGCAGCGCCAAGATCCTTGGTCATCTGCTCACGCAGCGCGTTTTGCGTTTCCGCGAAGCTCACACTCAACTTCTGCTGAATTTCGTTCAGTGCTGCGCCGAACGCTTCACGCTGCGCACCGAGCACCTCTTCGCGCCGCTGTGCTTCTTCCTCGGTTTGCCGCTTGGCTGCCTCCAGCCGGGTAGCAGACTCGGATTCCACCTGCTCCGCATGAGTGCGCAGCTTGGCAGCCGCTTCCTCCGCCTGCGTGCACAGCGTCAGCAAGGTCTCCTGCGCGGTGGCCAGTTGTTTCTCGTGCTGGTCGCGCTGCATCGCGCCTTCGCGCGCCAGTTGCGCGGTCAGCTCCTGTGTAAGCTGTTCGAGCTGCGGCGCAAGCCAGCGTGGCAATTCGTTCTTAATCGAATCCGCCGCTGCGGCCTGGGCTGTGCGCGCGTATGCCGATGTTTCCTCCTGGATGCTGCCGATGGCGTGCGTCGTCTCACGCGCAATCTCTTCGCGAAAGGCCGCGTATTTTCGTTCCCACTCTTCTGCGCTCAGGTTCCGTTCCGCGGCCACCGCCTGGCTCGCGGCTTCCTTCGCCGCCGCGTGAATCTGCTGCTTGGCCTCCGCCAACAAACGCGCCACTTG
This sequence comes from Candidatus Acidiferrum sp., assembly GCA_035262705.1. Taxonomy (GTDB): domain Bacteria; phylum Acidobacteriota; class Terriglobia; order Acidiferrales; family UBA7541; genus Acidiferrum. The sequence goes on from DATFSI010000150.1 coordinate 21,181, forward strand.
CCGCGCCAGCTGCAGGGAAGCGTCCGTCGCACTGGCCGGGGCAGGGAAGACCCGCAAATTGTCTGGAGCCGCTACGCCCGGCTCGGCCTCCACAATCGGCAGAGGCGCCTCCGCCGCTGCCGGAATGCCAATGCTCGGCGGCAAATCGGTCGGCGAAGCCGGATTCGACAAATTGCTTTCCTCGCGGAACGCGAACCAATCGTCCGGAGGAAACGCAATGCCCCACGCGTTGCCCGGCTCTTCCAGTTCCAGCGCCACCTGAAACAACTGCCGCACTGTGCGCGGCCGCTGAATCCACGCCACTTTCCCGCGCACGCGCCGCGGCGGCTGCCCCTGCTCCGGATGCGGCACTTCCAGGTTCACCCACATGTTTTTCAAGACGTAATGCTTCGACTGGTAGCGGCAGCCGTGGCAATTGATGATCAGCGTGGAGGTGCGCTCGGCAAAGGGACGCCCCAGCGCATCCACGCCGGTCACTTGCAGCGGCACCGCTTGCACGATGCGCGTGCTGCGCCGTTTTCGTAGTTCCGAGCTTGCGTTTGCCGCGCCCTCTGTTGGCATATCGGTCGTGTCGTCCGTCAAGTCCGGGCCGCCGGGTTCGTTGTGCATGGTCGCCGTACACTTCCTGAAATCTTGTCTCGCTGTCCCGCTTACGGCTTCTTGGCCGTGGCAGCATCCTGCCTGGCATGTCCGCCC
>DATFSI010000151.1:0-14908 GCA_035262705.1 Candidatus Acidiferrum sp.
GTCGACATTCGCTCCAGCACATCCCCAGGCAGCCGCACCCAGTCCGCGGTCATTGCGTCTTCCGACTGCACGACCCGCACCGCCACCGTCAAGCCGTACGACCGGAAATCCCCCATCACGCCCACGCTTCTCACCGGCAGCAGTACCGCAAACGCCTGCCACACCTTCTCGTACAACCCTGCTCGTCGGATCTCCTCCACCACAATGGCGTCCGCCTCCCGCAGCGTATCCAGGTCCTTCTTCGTGATCGCGCCCAGCAGCCGCACCGCCAACCCCGGCCCCGGGAACGGGTGCTTCACCAGAATCTCTTCCGGCAACCCCAAATCCCGCCCGATTTGCCGTACCTCGTCTTTGAACAAATCCCGCAGCGGCTCCACCAAAGCAAACGGCATGTTCTCCGGCAATCCGCCCACGTTGTGGTGTGTCTTGATCGTCGCCGACGGCCCTTTGACGGAAACCGACTCGATCACATCCGGATACAGCGTTCCCTGCACCAGGAACTTGATATCCCCGTGCGCCTCGCCCTTCTGCAGTTTCTCCGCTTCCGCCGCAAACACGCTGATGAATTCCCGACCGATAATCTTCCGTTTCTGCTCCGGGTCGGTTACACCCGCCAGCTTCTCCAGAAAATGCCCTGAAGCATCCACCCCGACCACGTGAAGCCCCAACCGCTCGCGGTACATCTCCAGCGTGTGCGCGAACTCGTTCTTCCGCAGCAGTCCCGTGTTCACGAAAATGTTCGTCAGCCGCTGCCCCATCGCGCGATGCACCAGCACCGCTGCCACCGTTGAATCCACACCGCCGCTCAACCCGCAAATCGCCCAGTGCGACCCTACCTTCTGCTTGATCGCTTCGACCGTCTCCTCGACGAATGCCTTTCCGCTCCACTTCGGCTCTGCCTTGCACACGCGGAACAAAAAGTTCCGCAAAATCTCCGTCCCGCGGTCGGTATGCTTCACTTCCGGATGAAATTGCACCGCGAAAATCCGCCGCCTCCGGTCTTCGCAAGACGCAATCGCATTCGCCGTTTTCCCCGTCAGGTGAAACCCCTCGGGCAGTGCCAGCACGTTGTCCCCATGACTCGCCCAGGTCTTCATCTGCTCCGGCAAACCGCCCAGAATCTCGCTCTCCGCTTTCTCCAGATGGAAGTGCGCGGGCCCATATTCACGCCGCTGCGCCGGCTCCACCCTTCCCCCGAGATTCTTGGCAATCCATTGCATCCCATAGCAAATCCCCAGCACCGGAATCCCCTGCGCCAGCACTGCCGGATCACACACCGGGGCGTCCTTGTCGTACACCGAACTTGGCCCGCCCGACAAAATAATCCCCGCCGGCTCTAGTTTTCCGATTTCTTCCACCGGCGTGGTACACGGCAAAATCGCGGAAAACACCTTCTGCTCACGCACCCGCCGTGCAATCAGCTGGGTATACTGCCCGCCAAAATCCAGGACCACAATCCCGCCCCGCTCCGTCTTCAGCGTCCCCGGTGCTCTGCTCTCCGCCATCTTCGCTGTTCCTTCCATACGTCCCCCAGCTAGACCTCTCCGTGCCCTTTTGCAGTCCCCTGTGTAACTCTTCAGTTCACCCAACGACGATATTCAACATCTTATCGTGCACAAACACGACCTTCCGCACCGCCTTGCCATTCAAATGCGCCGCAATTCCCGTGTCCGCCTTCGCCTTTTCGAGCACCTCGTTCTGCCCGGCTCCTGCCGCCACCGTCACTCGTCCTCGCACTTTCCCGTTCACCTGCACCGGAATCTCCACCTCATCTTCCTTCGCCAGTTCCGCATTGAATTCTGGCCATCGCGTAGTCCACAGTCCGTCCTTGTGCCCCAGCATCTCCCACAACTCTTCCGCCAGGTGCGGCGTCATTGGCGCCAGCATCAATGTCACCAGTTCCAGCACTCTTTTGCGCACCTCCGGCCGCACGCCATCTTCCATCGGCTCGGCCGCATAAATCGCATTCACCAACTCCATGATCTGCGCAATCGCGGAATTGAAATGCCACCGCCCCTCAAAATCGTGCGTAACCCTCCGCAGCGTCTGGTGCGCCTTCCGCAGCAGCGCCTTCTCTTTCTCAGACGCCGCAGCGGGTGCCCCACCCTTGGTGTTTAGGGGTGGGTCTTCACTTCTTGTGGGTGCCCCAGGTTCGTTTTTTGAACAGGGGTCTTGGCTTTTCTCCCCACCCGCCACTTCTCCCGCGGAGCCAGCATGCTTGTCGACAACTCGATACACGCGGTTCAAAAACCTCCACGATCCCTCAATACTCTCTTCGCTCCACTCCAAATCCTTCTCCGGAGGCGCCGCAAACAGCGTGTACAGCCTCCCGGTATCCGCCCCGTACTTCTGCGCCATCTCCTCCGCGCCCACCACGTTTCCGCGCGACTTCGACATCGCCACGCCACCCTTTTGCACCATCCCTTGCGTGAACAGCCGCGCGATCGGCTCGTTGTGCTTCACCAATCCCAGGTCGCGCATCACCTTGCACCAGAACCGCGAATACAGCAGGTGCAGAATTGCGTGCGTGATTCCACCGATGTACTGGTCAATCGGAAACCAGTACGCCGCCTTCGCCGGATCAAACGGCGCCTGGTCATTGTGCGGATCGCAGTACCGGTAGAAATACCACGACGAATCCACGAACGTATCCATCGTGTCCGCGTCGCGCCGCGCCGGCCCGCCACATTTCGGGCACTTCACATTCACAAATTCCGGGTCCGTCGCCAGCGGCGATTGCCCCTCGCCCGTCAACTGCGGATTCGCTGGCAGCAACACCGGCAAGTCCTTGTCCGGCACCGGCACCATGCCGTCCTTCGCACAATAAATCACCGGGATTGGCGTGCCCCAATATCTCTGCCGCGAAATCCCCCAATCCCTCAGCCGGTAAATCGTCTCTTTCTTCCCGAATCCGCCCTTCTTCGCGTCCTCCGCCATGCGCTCGCTGGCCTGTTCGCTCTTCAGCCCGCTGTACTTCCCAGAGCTCACACTGATGCCATACTCGGTAAACGGCTCCTTGGGCACACTGTCTCTGTGACCTGTGTGTTCTTTCTCTGTGGACTCAGTGTTAGATCTTTCTTTTTCCGGTGCCACCACAATCGGAATCGGCAACCCATACTTGCGGCAAAACTCAAAGTCCCGCTCGTCGTGCGCTGGCACCGCCATAATCGCTCCGGTGCCATACTCCATCAGCACAAAGTTGCCCACCCAGATGGGAACCCGCTCGTCGTTGAACGGGTTGATCGCATAACGGCCCGTAAAAAACCCATCCTTCTCCGCCGTCGCGATATCTTCCGTCTTCACCGAAGACACCTGCATCTCCCGCAACTTCCGTTCGCGTCCCTGTTTTGCGTAGTGGCCGATCTTTCGTTCGGCTTCCGGATCCTCAGCCCCCGAAGCCAGCAAGCCCACCACCAGCGGATGATTCGGAGCCAGAATCACCGCGCTCGCCCCAAAAATCGTGTCAATCCGCGTCGTAAAAATTTCAATTCTCGCAGCGGGTGCCCCGCCTTTGCTGTTTAACGCTGGCTGTTCTCTGCTTTGCGTTCTCTGCGGCCCCTCAGCGGCCTCTGCGTTACTGTTCTTCTCTTCACTCGCCACTGCAAAAAATACCCTCGCACCCGTCGACTTCCCAATCCAATTCCTCTGCATCGCGATAACACGATCCGGCCAGGTCCCTTCGAGTTCCTCTAAATCGCCCAACAACTCGTCCGCATACGCCGTGGTCTTCAAAAACCACTGCGCAATCTCCCGCGCTTCCACGCGCGTATCCTCATGCCGCCAGCAAAACCCTCCGTTCACCACCTGCTCATTCGCCAGCACCGTGCAACACTTCGGGCACCAGTTCACCCGGCTCTTTTTCTTGTACGCCAGCCCTTTTTCGAGCATGCGCAGAAAGAACCACTGGTTCCACCGGTAATATTCCGGCTCGCAGGTAGAAATCTCCCGCCGCCAGTCGTAGGAAAACCCGAAGCGGCGCAGCACCCTTTGAAATTCCGTAATGTTGTTGTTGGTCCAAGTCCGCGGATGCGTCCGGTTCTTGATCGCCGCGTTCTCCGCCGGCAGGCCAAACGCATCCCATCCCATCGGGTGTAGCACGTTGAACCCGCGCATGCGCTTTACGCGCGCAACCACGTCGCCAATCGCGTAGTTGCGCATGTGTCCCATGTGCAGCGTCCCAGAGGGGTACGGCAGCATTTCCAGCGTGTAATATTTGGGTTTCTTCGGGTCGGCTTCCGTCTCAAATACGCGGTTTTCTTCCCACCGCTTCTGCCACTTGGCCTCGATCTCCTGCGGCTTGTAGTCCCCCACGACTCGTCTGCCCTCCGCCTTTCACCGCGACCGGCAAAATCTAGAATCTGTCATCCCGACCGGAGTGGCCGGCTTTTTCTTGCGCGCTGCTTTTTAGCGCGCCGGCCACGGAGCGGAGGGACCCCGGCAATCCGCCAACCTTATCAACCCATTCTTGCGCCGTTTTCTTTTCTTCGTTGCTTCTCGACTTCGTTACTTCTTCTCTTTTTTCGCCGCCGGCAAATGGCGCGAACTATGCTTCTTTCCCTGCTTCGCCATCATCTTCTTCATTGCCAGCGTCAGCATCGAAAACCCTTTCTCCGCCTCCGGCCCCTCAACGCCCGCCAGTTCCCAGAGCTTCGCCACATTCTTCCGGTCGTCTCCCGGATCCTCAATCGGCGTCTCCAGCAAAAATGCCCGCCCTGGCAATCCCTCCGGCGCCGCGCTCCCCAGCCGCGCATGCCGCAGAATCCGCGCGAACGCCTCCCCGCCAATCTTCCCGTGCCCGATATGTTCGTGGCGGTCCACGCGTCCGCCCAGCGGAATCTTCGAATCGTTCACATGAAACACCGGCACATTTTCCAGCCCCACGATCCGGTCAATCTCCGCAATCGTCCGCTCGAGTCCCGGCTCACTCTTGACGTCATATCCCGCCGCGAAAAGATGCGCCGTATCCAGACACACGCCTACTTGCAAATCCCGCAAGCCGTAGCCGATCGCCGCCACCTCTTCCAGCCGCGCTCCCACCGCCGACCCCATTCCCGCGGTGTTCTCAATCAAAATCCGCATCTTGCCCATCGGCACGCGCCGCGCCGCCGCCTTCACGCTGTCCACAATCAGCGAAATGGCCTGCTCCGAGCGCCCCTCTCCTCGCGACCCCGGATGCACCACCACAAAGTCCGCGCCCAGGTCCCGTCCGCGTACCAACTCCTCGTGAAACGCCTGGATCGATCGCGTCCGCAGCATTGGCTGTGTCGCCGCCAAGTTAATCAGGTAATTCGCATGAATCACCAGCGGCCCCAGCCCCAGTCGTTCCCGCCGCGCACGAAACGCCTTCGCGTCGTTCTCCACGATCTTCACGTTCGACGACTGCCACATCCTCGGGCTAGCCGAAAAAATCTGCAGCGCGTTGGCCCCCAGCTTCTTTGCCGACTCCAGCGCGTTCAGGTAACTCCCCGAAATCGAAGTATGAATGCCGATTCTCAGGCTGCCGTCCATCCACGCGGGAGGCCCCGGCTCAGGCTCCGGCACCGGGATATACTCGTCATCCGCCTCAAACTTTGTATTCGCAATGATGGGGTACTCCGCCATTTCTATCTCGCTCACCGCAAAATTCCTCTCTTTTCTTAAACCTTCATTCTAACACACCCCGCTTTTCGCCTCCGTAGCGCCCGCTTTCTGAAGCGGGCCGCTTTCCGAGCCCGGACTTCAGCCTGTGTTTTCCCAATCCGCGCAGACTCCAGCCATCATCGAGGTGTACTCCAACTCAATGTAGCGCCTGCTGTTTCTATGCGGTCTTAGAAATATCTTTCAGGTAAGGCCAAAACTTGGAAGCCGCTATTGTTCTGAGCGCCCGGCTCCTCCGCGCTCTCTCGGTTACTTCTTTTCTTTCTTCGGGTCACGGGACACGGGTCACCTCGCCCCACCGTCACCCATCACCAGTCATCTATCTCTTGCTGAACGCCCGCACATAATTCACCACATTCCAGATCTGCTCCGGCTTCAGCCGTCCCTCTTCCCCCATCATCTTGCCCCTCCCCTTTTCAATGATCTCGAAAATCTCGTGGTCGCTCATGTCCTTCAACGACGCCTGTTCCCGGAAATCCTTCAACTTCAACTTCATGTCCGCCGCCAGGTCGCCGTCTCCCCCGCCTTCCTTCCCGTGACACATCTCGCAATCCATCCCGTAAATCTTCTTCCCCGCTGTCAGCGAGTCCGGCGTCGGCTTGATCGGATTCCCCGATTTGGCCGCACCTCCGGCGCCCTGCCCCTGCCCTGCCGATTTGTCTTCTGTGGGCTTTTTCGTTTCTGTGGAAGGTTCCTGCCACAACACCGCCAGCAACAAACACCCGAGTATCACCCGCATGGCCGATCTCCTTTGTCGGCGCCACCCCGCGCCGCCGGTCATCGTGCCTGTATCTCCCCCCGAGTATAATCCTCTCCGCCCCTCTTTTTCTTTACTTCCTTTACCTCCGTTGCCTCCTACTTCCTCCACGCCATCCCATCCGGATCCTTCCCCACCGCGAACGTCCCGGTCACTTCCAGTGTCTTCAAATCCACCACCGCCACCTTGTCGTCGCCGCTCACCGCCACGAACGCCTGCGACCCATCCGGCTGCACCAGAATCCCTTCCGCGCTCTTCCCTAGCGGCAACCGCTTTACCTCGTTCCGCGTGGCCACCTCCACGACCACCAGTTCCCCGTTCCCCGAATCCGAAATCAGCGCCAGCCGTTCGTCCGGGGTGAACTTCAGCCGGTTCGAGTGCTTCGTCTTCACATCAATCTTCCCCACGACCTTCTTTTTCTCCACGTTGATAATCGACACCGTTCCGTCCTCCGAATTCGCCACCCACAGCTCTTTCTGGTCCGGCGACAAATCCATCCCTTCCGGTCCCTTCCCTGTGCCGACATTCGTCTGCGTCCAATCTTTCCCCGTTTTTGTCACCAGCATCGAAATGTTGTTCGACTCCACGTTCGACACGAAAATCGTGTGCCCGTCCTTGCTCAGCACCAGCATGTGCGGCCGCTTCTGTCCCTCCATAATCTGCTGGTCCAACGTGTTGTTCACGAAATCGAAAACCACCACACTCTTGTCGCCTTCATTCGTGAAGTACGCTTTCGTTCCCTGAATCACAATTCCGTGTGGTCCGCTCAATCCCGGGTACGTTACCTGCCCCACCGTAATCATCTTGTCCAGGTCCACCACGGACAGCGTTGTACCGTCATGCTTCGGCCCGTAGTTCGTCACCACCGCTATCTTCCCGTCTTCGCTTACGGCCACCTCGTGCGGCGCCGCCCCAGTGTCTTCGCTTCCCATCGACTTCAGCGTCCCCGGGTCCACGATGAAAATCTTGTTCTCGTCTTTACTCAACACCACCAGCCCCGGCTTCGGCGTCTTATTTGCTTGCCCTGAGCCGTCTTCGCGAAGGGCTTGTCCCCAAGCTCCGCCTATCATCACGCCCGCCATCGCCAATCCCAGCGCCGGTATCCCGCTCAGCAGACCTCCGAATGCCTTCATCAACGTCGCCTCCGCAACCCCTATTCGAATGATTTTCAAGCCGCTCCATCATAATTCCCTCTCCCTTAAAACGTCATCTCGAACTCCCTCTGCCCTCTCGATGTTCGTGGTACTGCAATCTCTCCGCGCCTTGCGCGTGCCCCCCAGCTGCAAAATCCTCCGTTGCCTTTGTGACTCCCCCGTTTCCTCCGCGGTAAAGCTTTCTTCCTCTCTTTCGCGGCGCTCTTTCGCGCTGCCCTCTGAACTCGGCCTTAGTTCTCTCAGTCGCCATGCCCATAACCGTTCTTTCCAAACAAATGGGCGCGGGATTATCCAACTCCCGCGCCCGGTTTCCGATTACTGACTAACGATTGCTGATTCTTGTTCAAAAACGGATATACGGCCCAAACGTCATCCGCAAATTATGATGGGTCCCGCTGTTGAAATACATCTCGTCTCCGGCCTCCAGCCGCAATCCCACTGGCCCGAGATGCCCTTCGATCCCGCCACCCGGATAAAACATCCCGTTCACGCTGCTGGCATGAATGTTTGCGATCTGGCTCGACACGCAACTGAACGACGTTGGGCACGAATTAATGAAAAATTTGTCGAATCCGCCCTTTAACACCACGAACGGCCGGATCCGCCCATGTCCCAGCTCCACCTTCGGCCCGAACTCCCCGTGCAGCACGTGGATCGGCGAGTCCCGCACCACGATCGCCCCTCCGCTGATGAATCTCTCCCCGAAGGTCTGCTCGAAGTCGTACGCCATCTCGCCTTCCACCTTCACATGCGAAAACACGCCGACACCCAGCCGCGCGCCGATTCCCGCAAAATTTGTGTCCGTCTGCGACTGCCGGAAATAATCCGCAAAGATTCCCGCCTCAATATGGCTGTTGCCTTCTTGCGCCCGCAGCCCGGGCGCAAAAAACAGCGCTCCAACACACAGTAATAACCACACCCTTCGCATATGTGTTTCCTCCGTGACAGGTTTCCTGGCCGTGGAAAGCAGCGGCTGGTCAATCGCTTTCTTCCTGCGTTGAAGCAAGGTTCTGCTTTCAGCTCCTTAGACGCCTCTTCACCGCCGCAGGTTGCCGGCCCTCATCGCCAATTTGTCAACCGGAACCCGCATCTTCCGCGGGTGAAGGATCTCGTCGTTGGGTCTTGCCAGCCGTTCTCCGTTCCCTCTGTGGACCTAGGCGTCCTCCGTGGTAAGGCTCTTTCTTTTTTTTGCTCCGCGTTTTCTGCGCGTCCTCCGCAAACGCTGCGAAATTCTTCGATTTTTTGTTTCATCAACTCGCAATTTCTCTGCGCTTCACGGGAAACGGAGTCCCAGCCTCTTCGATCAGTCACCCATCTGTTTGCCCCCTCTGTTCCGCCCTAGTACACTGAACCCACATGCTTATCGTCATGCAATCCCACGCCACGGACGCCGAAGTCCGCGCCGTCTGCGAAAAAATCGAATCCCTCGGCTTAAAGGCTCATGCCATCCCCGGCGCCGGACGCACCGCCATTGGCATCACCGGGAACAAAGACGCTGTCGACCTCGGCGTCCTTGAATCCATGCCCGGCGTCGTCGAATGCATCCCCGTCACCAAGCCCTATAAGCTCGTCTCCCTCGACGTTAAACCCGAACTCACCGTTGTCCGAATACCCACGCCTTCCGGCGATGTCCTGGTCGGCGGCGAACACCTCGCCATGACCGCCGGTCCTTGCGCCGTCGAAACCCTCGAGCAGTGCTTCGCCATCGCCGAGCGGCTCAAGCCCTCTGGCGTACGCCTTTTCCGAGGCGGCGCCTACAAACCACGCACCTCACCCTACTCCTTTCAGGGACTCGGTCTCGCCGGCCTTAAGATTCTCGAACAAGTGCGCCGCCACTACGGCTTCGGCATCGTCACCGAAGCCATTGACAACGAATCTCTCGACCTCGTCGAGGAATACGCCGACGTCATCCAGATCGGCGCCCGCAACATGCAGAATTTCTCTTTGCTCAAACGCGCTGGCCGTGCCAAGCGCCCTGTGCTCCTCAAGCGCGGCATGTCCGCCACACTCGACGAATTCCTCATGGCCGCCGAATATGTCCTCAGCGAAGGCAACTACCAGGTCATGCTTTGCGAACGCGGCGTGCGCACCTTCTCCGATTTTTCCCGCAACACGCTCGACCTAGCCGTAGTGCCCGCCGTGAAAAAACGCAGCCACTTGCCCATCCTGGTCGACCCCAGCCACGGCACCGGCAAGCGTCACAAAGTCCTTCCCCTTTCCCGTGCCGCGGTCGCCGTCGGCGCCGATGGACTCCTCGTCGAAGTCCATCACCAGCCCGAAAAAGCCCTCTCCGACGGCATTCAATCCATCCTGCCCTCCGAATACGTCGAACTCGCCGCCGAAGTCCGCCAAATCGCCCACATCCTCAACCGCCAAGTCAATTGACCTGTCGCACGTGTTCGTTGTATTTGCCACGGTGAACGCGCCCGTATCTGGTTCGTTGCTCCTCCCTACCGCCGAACTCTTCCCGCTGACCTTCTCAATGACCAGAAACGCCTGCGGCTTTCCGTCAATAGCCTCTCGCACTGCCGCTGGCTGCCTGTGTTCGGGTGGCGATTCCATCTTTTCTATCAGCTCTACTCTCTTTTTGGCGGGTAGGGAATGAAGCCAGTCTGTCGGGTCGATCGCGGCCTTTGAGACTTTGCGATGCCTCGTGCAACTGTTCATAGCCACCATCGTTTTCTATCTTTTCCTCATGCGCTGGTACCTCGTGGCCCGGCTCAGCAAACTCGCGGACTGAACATGGCCCAGGCACTCTTGCCTGTCGACCGTCAACTTCAAGCGGCAATTCCGCTGCCCAAGACGTTTTCACCAGTCACAAATCACCCGTCACTATCCTGTCTTGACATTGTCCGACACTCCCTCTATCCTGTTCCCATGCCACCCCGCATCACGCGCAGCGCCAAACTCGACCTCCGCCTCACCCCTAAAACCAAATCCACGCTCCGCGCCGCGGCCGCCGCTTCCAACCGTTCTCTCAGTGATTTCGTTTTGGAAAGCGCCCTCAACCGCGCCACGGAAGCCCTCGCCGATCGCCGCGAGTTCACACTCAGCCCAGCACAATGGAAAGAATTTCTTGCCGCTCTCGACGCCCCGCCGCGGACCCTTCCCCGCCTCCGCCGCCTCCTGAAATCTCCTGCGTTCTTCGACGGCTCCAACACAACGAAGTGACCGAAGCCCACCTCATCGAAAAGCTCCGCCACGACCATTCCGTCGATTCCTTTGCCTGCAGTGTCCTCGCACCAAACCGTTACTTGCAGCGTTATGCCCTGCAAAACCAGCATGCTGGCGCTGCGCAAACATACGTCGGCCTCGTTGAGGCCGCGATCGTCGGTTATCACACCCTCGCCGCCGGACACGTCTCCCCCGAACAAGCCCCGGAGCGAATCAAAAAGGGGCTCGCCCGCCACCCCATTCCCATCATGCTTTTGGCTCGCCTCGCCGTGGATCATCGCTGGCAAGGACAAGGCGCCGGCCAGGCTCTCCTGCGCGATGCCCTGCTTCGCACCCTGCAAGCTGCCGACATCATTGGCATCCGCGCCTTCGCCGTCCACGCCAAAGATGAAAACGCCCGCCGCTTCTATGAGCACTTCGATTTTCTACCATCTCCGACGGACCCTTTTCACCTCTTCGTCTTGCTAAAAGACCTCCGCCGTATCCTCGCCTGATTCTCTCGTTTGCCTTGTTGCTTCTTTACTTCCTTACTTCATTCCTTCTTTACTTCGTTTCTCCCCGTAATGCTACGCTTCCCTTATGTCCCTGGAAATTCCCCGCGAACCCGCTATTTCCTCGGATCCCTCTCTCTTTCCGCGCACCTATCGTTACGCGCTGGGCTACCGCCTCTTTCTCGGCTCCCTCTCCGCCCTCATCGCCGGAGCCTCCCTCCTTGGCCTCTGGTATTTCGGCACCGGCCACGAAACGCACTCGCCGCGAGAACTCTTCACATTCGTTCTCCTCTGCCTGGCCTTCTTTCTTCTCGGCGTCTATCTCGCGGTCGCCGTATTGCAATCCAAAATCGTCCTCACCGCCGACGCCATCCGGGTCCAGGAACCTTTCGTCACCAAACAACTCCTTCGCACCCAGATTGCCGGCTGGCGTGTCATCCCCACACAATACATTTCCACCCTCGAATTCACGCCGCGTGATCCCCACGCCAAAAAGATCAAGTGCGCCGCCACCTTCAAAACCGACGACGCCTTCGACTCCTGGCTCTCCACACTGCCCAATCTCGATGCCCAGGATATCGCCAGATCCCGCGCCGAACTCGAAAGCAACCAGGAACTCGGCTGCACTCCTGCGCAGCGCAGGGAAAACCTCGCCGCCGCCGCAAACTACGCCCAATATCTGACCTGGCTCTCCTATGCCGCTGCGGCCTGGGGCTGGTTTTACCCAGAGCCCTATTCCGCCGCCGTTGTGGTCTTGGCCGCCCTGCCCCTCGCCGCCATCTTCCTCGGTCTCCGTGCCAAAGGCGTCTACCAGTTCGAAGGCCGCCGCAACGACGCCCGCCCCAGCCTCGCTGTCCCCGTGATTCTTCCCGGGGCGGTCCTCGCTATCCGCGCGCTCTACGATCTGTCCTTTCTTCACTGGCAACAACTCGTTGCCCCGGGCCTTTTCGTCACCGTTGTGCTCACGGTTTTTATCGCCTCCGCGGATCCCAGCCTGGCTCGCCGGCGTTGGCCTCTTCTGGCCATCCTCTTCCTCTCCTCTTTCTACGGCATCGGTGCCACCGCCTTGGGCGACGCACTTCTCGACCATTCCGCCCCGCAGGTCTATCAGACCATGGTTCTCCACAAACATATCTCCAGCGGACGCCATACCACCTGGGAACTCAAGCTCGCTGCCTGGGGTCCGCAGTCGGAGACCTCCGACGTCCGTGTCCCGCGCTCGCTCTACGCCATCGTCCAGCCCGGCCAGACTGTCTGTGTTCACTACCATCGCGGTGCCCTGAAAATTCCCTGGTACTTCGTCGACCGTTGCCCCTCCCCTTCCACTTCCGCCCAGGTCCCTTAGCGACTTCGCCATCTGCCTGGCCCGTCGCGAAGGGCCAACTTTCTCTCGCGCTTCCTGCTAGCGGCTGACAGCTAACCGCTAACAGCTTTTCTCTCTGCCATTTACCCCAACCCCGACGTACTTGCCCCTTGGTACCACCGTCCCATTCCCTGCGCCAGGTCCCTTTCCCACTATACCTCTTACCCTTGAGTGCAAAATTCCATTGGGCTTTCCTACTTCCCGCCGACCCTCTCTCCCATCTGAGCCGGCACGCGCTGGCCAAACTCCGCCTGCGCTCGAAGCTCCTTCTCTTCTTCGTCCTGCTCACTTCCGCCATCACTTGCGCTACCCTCCTTGCCGTTGGCCACTACGCCGCCGCCCAGGCGCAACAGCACATTGAACAGGACGCCCGCAACGCCGGCGCGCTCTTCAAGCTCATCGAACACCAGCGGCAGCTCTCTCTCAGCCGCCGCGCCGACCTCCTCGCCTCCCTCGCCATGATGCGCAACGGCGACCCCACGGCCATCGAACAAGCCGGCAGCGACCCCTGGCAGTCCGAAGACTACAACCTGTTCCTCCTCGCCGACCAGAACGCCCAGATCACCGCTATCCATCCCAACACACCCCTGTTCTCTCGTGCCGTCGCTCAGGAACTCCTCTCTGTTTCCGTCTACCGCGGTGAAACCACCGGCTGGTGGTTTGCCGGCAAGAATCTCTATCAGGTCGTCCTGCAGCCTTTCTATGACGGCGTCCCCGCCAAGTCCAACCTGCAAGGCTACGTCGTTGTCGGACGCCTGATGGACGAGCACTCGGCCGGCGATCTCGCGCGCACCTTTTCTGGCGACATCGCCTTCCGCTACGGCTCCGACCTCGCCGCCACCACGCTCACTCCGCTCCAGGAACTCAAGCTCTCGCAGCTCCTCAAGGATTCCCGCGACCTCGCCAACCTCACCCTCGACGGCCAGCGCTACTACGCCAGCTCGCTCGAGCTCAATCCCGGCTTTACGCCCGCCGCCAGCCTCATCGTCCTGAAGTCCTACAGGGAAGTCGAAGCCGGCGTCGGAAAGCTGCGCCGCCTGCTCCTCGGCATCGGCCTGATCGTGATTCTCGCCGGCACCGCCATCATCTTCTTGATCTCGGATTCGGTCACCCGCCCGCTCGCCTCACTGATGTCCGGCGTACAGTCGCTCGAGCGCGGCGACTTCTCCTACCCCTTGCGGGCAGAAGGTGAAGGCGCCGACGAAATCACCCAACTCACCCGTGCCTTCGCCCGCATGCGCACCACGCTCGAGCAGGAGGCCGAACATCGCCTGCGCCTGGAATCCCAGCTCCGCCAGTCGCAAAAAATGGAAGCCCTCGGTCGCCTTGCCGGCGGTGTTGCCCACGACTTCAACAACCTCCTCACCGTAATCCTCGGCCACAGCGAGCTGATGCTCGATAATCTCAAGCCCGGCCAACCCCTGCACAATCACTCCCAGCAGATTCGCAAAACCGCCGATCGCGCCTCCTCCCTTACGCGCCAACTCCTCGCCTTCAGCCGCTTGCAGGCCGTTCAGCCGCAGGTCCTCGACCTCAACTTTGTCATCCGCGATATGTCGAAGCTTCTCCGCCGCCTCCTCCGCGAAGACATCGAATTTTCCCTGCAGCTTGCCGACTCTCTGGCTTGCATCAAGGCCGATGCCGCGCAACTCGAGCAGGTCCTTCTCAACCTTACCGTCAACGCCAGCGACGCCATGCCCGTCGGCGGCAAGCTCGAAATCGAAACCCACAACATCTCCGCAGACGAGGACTTCGCCCGCCTCCGCCCTCCGCTTACTCCCGGCAATTATGTCCTGCTGAAAGTCTCCGACACCGGCTACGGCATGACTCCGGAAACCCGCGCCCGCATCTTCGATCCCTTCTTCACCACCAAGGAATCCGGTAAAGGCACGGGCCTCGGCCTCGCCACCGTCTACGGCGTCGTCTCCCAATGCAATGGCTTTATTTGGGTGGAATCCGAACCCGGCAAGGGCTCGCAGTTTGAAATCTATTTGCCTCGCACCGACGCGCAGCCCGAATCGCTATCGGCGCAACCCTGCGCCGCCTCTTCGGCCGCCGCCGCGTCTTCCAGTACTATCCTCGTCGTCGAAGACGAACAAAGCGTCCGCGACCTCGCCGTCGAATTTCTCACTTCCGCCGGTTTCCGCGTGCTTACCGCGCAGGACGGCCAGGAAGCCCTGGAAACCGCACAGCGCTTCGGCAACACCATCCAGCTGGTCCTCACCGACATCGTTATGCCCAAAATGCGCGGCCCCGAACTCGCCCTGCGTCTCCAGAAACTTCTTCCCCACGTCAAAATTCTCTATATGACCGGCTATCTCGAGCAGGCCGA
>DATFSI010000152.1:0-4185 GCA_035262705.1 Candidatus Acidiferrum sp.
GCAAAGCATTAACCTGCCAGGCATCGTTGGGGCGTTTCTCGCCGGATTGGCGGTCAATGCGGCGGCTCACGAAAAGCCCGCCAAGGAAAAGTTGGAGTTCTTTGGAAATTCGATTTTTATCCCCATTTTTTTCCTTGCGACTGGATTCTTGATCGATCCGGTCGTATTTTTCCGAAGCATTGCTCAGCATTTCGTCCTGACCGCAGGAATCATCCTTGCGCTACTCGTTGGCAAATGGGTCGCCGCCGAGATAGCTGTTCGGGCATTCAAATACAGCCGTGCTGCGCGGATGACCATGTGGTCGCTCACCTTGCCTCAAGTCGCAGCCACCCTTGCCGCTGCGCTTGTGGCCTACGATACTTTCAACCCGGCAGGGCAACGTCTGGCCGACGATCATTTGCTCAACGCCGTGCTCGTGCTAATGCTGGTCACCTCCATACTTGGACCGACCCTAACTGAACGCTTCGCCCCCTCCCTGCTTCAGGAATCCCCGCAACCGCAACCGGTCCTGACTACGTCCCGATAAAACGCGCCAATCAAGTAAAGTCGAGTAACTAGCGCGACGTGCCGGTTTCCGCACAATCGAACACAAGATCAGTCGCCACCGCTGGATCAAGCCCATATGCGTCTGCCTCCCCGCTATTGAGGCTGGCCTTCCTGCAAAACCAATTTGTAGGCCACGTAATATTTGTAAATATTGTTGACGTACTGAACAGTTTCTTGGCCGATTTCCTTTGCTGCGACCAGTTCTACATTCCCGAACCACTGATTCGGGTCTAAGCCTTCCTGTTTCGCGTTCTTGCGTAATTGAGCAATCCGGGTCGGCCCGGCATTATACGATGCAAACGCCAATAACGTTTTGTTTGTTCCGTCGAGGTTCGGATCGTTAAGGTATGTGTCCACAATATTTCGCAGCATCTTTGTTCCGGCGTGGATATTGCCTTCCGCCTCCCACACATTCGGAACCTCAATCGGCGGGGTAGCTGCGTACTTTGGGATTACTTGCATGATTCCGATTGCCCCGCTCGGGTTTCGTGCGCTCTGGTCAAGGTGCGATTCCTGGTATCCCTGTCCCACAAGCATCAGATAGTCGAAATCATATTGGGCCGCGTATTTCTCGAAATAGTGAACGTACGCACGGAACTTCTTCATTTCTTCTGTTGAAGTCGCGTTTTTTACCCATTCCGTGTTTTGTAAATAGCGACGGAGCAATGTATTCCCAAAAGAAGTGCCTATTTGTCGGTCTTTGATGCACTCGTCGAGTAGCTGCTTTAATTGGGGACTGTCCCTTCGCGTGGCGAAAGCAAGGACACCTTCCTCCTTGACGACAACATCGGAGTGGACCTTGAGTTGGGGAAACACCTTCGACCAAAACTGCGCGCGGATGTTGAGAGTCACGGTTGCTGGTATTAGACCCGCGCTGACCATCTCAAGCAAATCTTCATCTGTCAAATTGTGATTCGCCTCTTTAATAACGATGGGTGGCTTTCCTTGCTGCCGAAAATGACCAGACAGTTGGCGCAGACTGTCGTAGTTAGCGGTGACGGGATTGACGTAAATTTCCTTTCCGCTCAACTCATCAAGATTGGAGATCTCGGGCGCACTTGGACCGGTCACCAGCACTTGCTTTGCGTGCGAGTCAATCGGGGTGGTGAACAAAACGTCCTTCTCGCGCTCTGGTGTCTCAATCAGCGGAAATCCAATCACGTCGCCCTGGCCCTGCAACAATGCTTGCTCTAACGCATCGATGCTAACCGGAAGAAATGTCACGTCAATCTTCAAGGGACCGGACTTCAACCGTTCATTTGCGAACCGTTCAAACTCTTGAAAGGCCTCGTAGAAGATTCCCTCCGGACGACCGGCGTTGTAGAAGAACCCGGATCGGCTATGAACGACGAGCACGCGAATCTCGTGCCTCTTCACCATTCCATCCAGGTCGCCGAGGTGCGGCTCCGTTGTAAGTGGCAAAGAGAGCGAGGCAGGAGAGTCCTTTGATTGTTCCGACGTAGTTCGTGCCAGAAGAATGATCGGTGGAGTCTGGTAGGGCACGCTTAGTACAATTAAATAACTGGCGGCAACGCCAAGATTCTTGATCAACTTTCCCCTTAGGTTCGACACGGGGACTCCGCGGTTACTTCCAGGCAATCTCGACGTTACAATTTTTGATAGTTAGTATTGGTAACCGCGATAGTGAGCTGTTTACTGACTCCGTCCAAGTTCATGCTCGATACGTGGTTTGTTCCGTCCGGCAGGCTGCTGAACTGGACATTTAGCTTCACGGCGTCGCTGGGGTCACTAAGATAAGACGAAATGTTCATACTGAGCAATCGTTTCTCTTGCTTGTTGAACACGAGTGTTACGGAATCCTGCGGCTTGACGTAGTTCGTTATAACAATCCGAACTTCGTTCGGGACCCCGGCCGGGCCAAACATCACGTTGCCCTGCTGATACGCCTGATCCAGCGGGGCTTTCTCCAGCGGGACGTATTGCTGCATCAGGCTCTTCATTTGCTCCGCATATTCCTTGTATTCCTCTATCTTCTTTTCTCTGATTCGGCCCCGTAGACCCCGACGGTGCCTTTCGTCATCGGACATGTTCGGATCTAAATTGGTTTTCTGTGGTTTGCCATCTGGACCGAGATGGACATCAAACAACTCTTCTTTCTTCTCTTCACCTTTGAGACTAATGATGTCTTGCTGCGTCCAAGTGTAGTGAGCCAGTTGCTGCTTGTTTCTTGCCATCGATTCTTTCAGTTCTGCCAAGCGCGCTTGGAGCTCAGGATTCTGAGCCCTGAGGATGGGAATGGTGAACATCCAAAGAGCAATTGTGGCGAGAGCGAAACACGAGACCAAGAAGCCGCTGATGCCCCGAACTGGTGCCTGTCTCATCGAGCCTCCTTTTGACGCGAGCTGAATGGAAAATTTACTCACCGCCGTGTGGTCGCAACGATTCCTGGCGTTGTCCCTACCACCCGGTCTTCTAGGATTGAGGCGGGAAATGCTTCAAGAGTTTGGCGACAGCTTTGTTTAACCTCTTCATGTCTTTTTCCTGATTGCCGCTTGGATTGAGCGTTTGTGCAGCCGAACCGCGCCAAATCAGTTGCTGCGAGGTGGGGTCATAAAAATCGACGGCCAGCATTCCATTCGTGATCGTGGAACTCTCGGCGCTTCCCATTCCGCCGCCCCAGCGGAGCCCGCCGCCCATACCCCACGCGTTCCACTCTCGCTCCCGGTCAACGGAACATTGATAGCCGACGTACAGGTCGGCCTTGTCACCCGTGGCCAGCGTGAAGCCCTTGGTCGCGAGAACGTTGTTGACTGCATCGCGGATCTCCTGGGCCACGATTTGATTGGGATGAACGTTCGAGGGAATGTCCACCCACTTGTAGGTGTGATATTTGGAAAAATCAGTTCCCGGCATGAAGTTATAGGTCACCTGCTGTGCCGGCAGTGCCCAGGCAGTTAGACACAGCCCAACCAGGGCCGCCAAATAAAGCTTACAGCTTCGGGCTGCTTGCATTTCTGCCTCCTCCATTCTGTCTATCTTTTGATACGTTTAGCGCGCTGTTTTTTTGAGTCCGTAAAGCCGTCATTTCGCGACAACGACGTCGATTTCGCCCGTCGCGTTGTTGACGGTCGCAGCTCCACATACGGTCGCATTGCCGTCTGCGTCAAACTTGCAGCCAAAAGTGCCTGCCTTTTTCGCAGCGCACTGTCCAGCATTGAGATTCACCAGATACCAGCCTGAACCAACGGGCTTGTTCGCCGGGTTGCCCTTAGCGTAAAGGGCCATGAGAATGCTGCCGGATTCCGGATTGCCGTTCGGGCAAGCGAAATCATCTTCGCGGTAGGTGTAGAGAATGCCTCTTTTCGCATCGTAGAGATACTGCGAATCTTCGACGGTGCCATCATCATCGACGTCTAATTCTTCAGTCCAAAACGAAGAAGGCTGCGAAGCCTTGACCGATGTGGCGCCTTTCCCCACGCTGGCTTTCTGGGTGGTATTCTTTGCGTTTCCTCCCGGTGCGGGTGTCGCCGCCTTGGAATTCAATTGTGTGCCAACCTTAACCTTGGGCGCGGTTTGTTGGGTCGTTTGTGCTACTACAAGAGCGCAGAACGCGAGCATCATCAATGCTGCCAAGAAAGTGACTTTCTTCATCGTCATCCTCCCGCTAAAGAAAATTCA
>DATFSI010000153.1:0-33070 GCA_035262705.1 Candidatus Acidiferrum sp.
CGCTTTCCGAACAGTTGAGAATCTTGGCGATCTCCGCATAGTCGAGCTCTTCGTACTTGTGCAACAGCACGGCAGCCCGCTGCTTTTCCGGCAGCTTATCAATGGCATGCCGGATCATCTTGCGCCGGGCGTCCTCGACAAGATGCTGCTCGATATTCGGATGCTTCTCCGGAACATCCAGCGGCCTCTCGTCTCCGTCTTCGGCATCCACGGTCACCGGCGCGTCTATGGAAACTTCCAACTTCTGGTAGCGGTTGTCCCGGACGGAGTTCAGAGCGAGGTTAGTGGCGATGCGGAACAGCCACGTGGTGAACTTTGCGCTTGGGACATAGTCTTCCCGCGCCCGGTACACGCGCAGGAAAACTTCCTGCGCCAGGTCCTCTGCCTGCTCGCGGTTGCGCACCATGCGATACAGAAAGTTGACCAGTGGCGTGCGATAGCGCCGGAGCAGGAGCTCGAAAGAGTTCCCGTCGCCGGCCTTCACATCCAACATGAGTTGGACGTCGGTTCTGACCATAGCCGCCACACTTTACCAAACACATTTGTTCTCAAAAAGTTGCAGTTACAGGGAGGGTGCAAAAGCGGGGGGCAGTTGCCGGTGCAGGCAGAACTAAATGTTGTATAACAGCTTTAAAATCAGCATGGTAGCGACACCTACGAAAACCAGGAGGGCCAGGCGCCAGTTAGGTTCCTTGTTGACTTCGGGCAGCAAGTCGGTGGCGGCAACGTAGAGGGTGACCCCACCGGAGAGCGGCAAGGCGTATTTGAGCTGCGCCTGGAGTTGGCTCGTGAGGAGGACTCCGGCGAGCGTGGCAGCGCCCAGGAGGCCTGCGGCGCGGACGGCACTACGTTTGCTGAGTCCGCTGGCCATAACGACGGAGGCAACCGTGAAGCCTTCAGGGAGCTTGTGGAGAAAAACGGCGACAAAGATAAGCACTCCCAGCCAGGTGGAGATGAGGAAGCCGGCGGCGATAGCCACGCCGTCGAAGAAAGTGTGGATTGCCAGGCCGAGAAGAATCGTGCGTCGGGCGTGGCCGTGGCGCATCTCTTCGACATGCGTTTCTTCGCCGAAATGAAAATGCGGGGCGAGCGTGTGCTCGAAAAGATGCACGAGGAAAAATCCCGCGAGGACAAAGAGGAGGGCGTTCGCGCCCGCCAGTTGGACAGAGGCAGGGATTACTTCCACGAGTGCGACGGACAGCATGTAGCCCGCGCCGAGAGCGAGAAAATATTGTAGGTAGCGGCGCGGCCATTCGCGGTATACAACGAAATAGCCGCCGAGCAGATTCCCAGCAGCGGCAATGAGGCCGAGCAGAGCAGCGAGCGCGACGCGGAATGGGAGAGCGTGGATCATGCAAAGCCGTAAGCCTTAAGCCGGAAGAGCGGCCCGCCTCAGAAGGTGGGTCCTTCACAAGAGGAAAGCTCAGCCGCTGTGGCGGAAGAGGATAACATCCCCTTCTTGAACAATGTAGTCTTTGCCTTCGAGGCGCACCTGGGCTTTTTCTTTCGCGGCCGCGATGCT
The DNA here is from genome assembly GCA_035262705.1 of Candidatus Acidiferrum sp. Taxonomy (GTDB): domain Bacteria; phylum Acidobacteriota; class Terriglobia; order Acidiferrales; family UBA7541; genus Acidiferrum. Next base: position 1,523 of record DATFSI010000153.1, read on the forward strand.
GCCGGCGGCAAGCAGGTCTTCGCAACGGACGACCTCGGCACGGATGAAACCCTTCTCGATGTCGCTGTGGATTTCGCCGGCGGCTTTGACGGCCGTGGAGCCTTTGCGGATGGTCCACGCGCGGACTTCGGGTTCACCAGCGGTGAAGAACGGAAAGAGGCCCATCAGATCGTAGGTGGCGCGAATGAGGCGGTTGAGGCCGGGTTCCTTCAGGCCATAGGAAGCGAGGAGTTCCGCGGCTTCCTTTTCTTCCATCTCAGCGAGCTCGGCTTCGAGGCGGCCGCAGACTGCGACAACGGCAGTGTTGGGGCGACCCTGAAGAGCGGAGAGCTTGTGCTTCTCGATGGCTTTGTCGAGTTCGGCGGCTTCATCGTCGCCGAGATTCAGCACGTACAGCATGGGCCGCTGCGAGAGAAAGAGGAAACCACCAATGGGCTTGCGCTCTTCGCCGCTGAGTTCGAGCTCGCGCAAAGGCTTTTCGGCTTCGAGGTGTGCCTTGCATTTTTCGAGAACACTCTTTTCGAGTTCAAGCAGCGGGTCTTTCTTTTTCTTCAGGTCCTTTTCGACGCGTTCGAGGCGCTTGGAAACCTGGTCGTGGTCGGAAAGGATGAGTTCGAGATCGAGATTGGTGGCGTCACGAAGGGGGTCAATGCTGCCCTCGGAGTGCGGGACGCTGGAGTCGTCGAAGACGCGGATGACATGCGCAATGGCGTCTACGTCGCGCAAGGTAGCGAGGCTTTCGCGCATGCGCTCTTTTTGCACGCCGGGAAGATCCACGTATTGCACCGTGGCGTAGGTGATTTTCTTCGGGTCGTAGAGCTTGGCTAGTTCAGCCAGGCGCGGCTCCGGCACCTTGGCTACGCCAACGTGCGCGGTTTGGGCGCCCCTGGCGTCAACATGGGCTTTGGTGAGGATACGGAACAGCGTAGTTTTTCCGACCTGCGGCAGTCCAATAATTCCTGTTTGCATAAACCATAAATTTTAGCACAGCCATTTGATACCCACGGCGCGTTCGGTCGAACGGCTCGTTCATTCCCGCTTACCAACACACGTGGGGCGTGTTAAGGTTTTTTCCCGGCTATGACCACGACCATCAATGTTCCACCAGCGAAACCCGCGTTTGATTTGCAGGCTGCACTACGGCATCTCTCCGAGCGCGACGAAATCTTAAAAGGGTTAATCGCGGAAGCCCGTGCGTTTGCGATTGATGCAGAGGCCGGGCAATCGCCTTACGAAGTGCTCATCGAGGCGATTGTGTACCAATCGATTTCCGGCAAAGCCGCGGCGACAATCTACGAGCGCATCAAGGCCTTAGGCGAAAACGGCCGGCCGCCGATGCCGGAGAAAATGGTCAAGATTCCGGCGCCGAAGCTGCGCAAGGCGGGATTATCGGGCGCAAAGGTCAAAGCAATGAAGGACCTGGCGAAGAAGGCTCTCAGCGGGATCGTGCCGACGCATGACGAGGCGGTGAAGCTATCGGATGAAGAGTTGGTGGAACGCCTGGTGTCCGTGCGCGGCATTGGTGCATGGACGGTGGAGATGTTTCTGATCTTTCGGCTGGGGCGCCCGGATGTGCTGCCGATTCACGACCTTGGAGTGAAAAAGGGCTGGTCCGTGGCGTATGGGAAGAAGCACATGCCCAAGCCACAGGAGTTGTTGAAATTCGGCGAGAGGTGGCGGCCGTACCGCACTGTCGCAAGCTGGTACATGTGGCGGGCGTTCGAACGCGCGGGATATAAGCTGACAAACAAGATTCGCCCTAAGCCGGTGCGCAAAAAGAAAAAAGCCGCAGGCAAACACAAGGCCGGCGCAAAGAGCCAGCGCTGAAACCAAAAACTTCCAATGCAGGTTTCAAGGTGCGGCACGCAAAATACTCTGAATTTTCGGAGCTATTTCGCCTCTCTGCCCTGGGGAGGCAAGCGTGTATGAGCACTACCGCCGAACCTACGCTGCCCGATTAGCATTGTGAAACAGGCGGAGGTCGAGCGCTCGGCAGAATAGGTGCGACGGGTGGGCGAGGAGCTCAACTCCATGCTGGAAACCGCCATCGGCATGCACCAGCGCGTCGGGAAGATCAGTGCGAATGACAATCTAGCGCCCAAGTTGCGGAATCCATCGCCGAAAATACGGGAAGAAGCGCCAAGGAAACCAACCGGCTCGAGGAAGAGCTAAGAAGCGTCGCGGAGGAGATCGATACCAAGAGTGAAGAATCGTTTGAAAAGATGTTCCTGGCAGGAGTGAACTACCTGCATGAGCAAAGGCTGAAGCCTCGGCTACTGGAAGAGGCTACGACACCGCGGCATGGCGGCCTAGGGCTTCACCGCTTCACGGACGAGAAGAAGCATTCCCGCAAATCCGAGGAGCAGCACCGCGGTTTCATAGCCGACGGAGATGTGGTGCAGGCGGTTGAACTCCACGCGGCGAGAATCCGTTTCCGGTGTGTTTCGCACTGACACCATCTGCTTTTTGAGCGCTTCCATGCGGTTGCTGACGGTGAATTGCGACGCGGCGGTGAGCAGCACCATCAGCACCACGCAAAGGGCCGCAGCGGTGGTGAAGGCCGCGAAATCGCGGGTGCGTCCCAGGCGGGCGAGCAGGAAAATGAGTCCCAGGAAGATTCCCGCAAAGTGCAGGCGCGCCAGTGAGTAGCCCACCATCATTCCTGCGGCGTCACGATTACCCAGGATCGCAAAGGCTCCCGGCGCGACAATGAAGCTGAGAAAAACGTCGGCGCCCAGCCAAAGGCTGAGGCAGAGGAATTCGAAGGTGCGAAACAGAGTTTGCATTCTCCTACTATAAGGCGAAACGGACAAAGTGCTGTGAGGGCGTCTCTTGCGCTCCATGGAGGCAACGCTTATGATCCAGTCTGTTCGTAAGATGAAAGACCTCAGTACGTGCTGGCTCGTTCTTGCAATGAACACCTTTGCAGCGTCTTGGCCATCAGCCGTTACGAATCTGCCCTGAGCTTTCCACTGTGCGCGGGAGAACAGTTCACGCGGTTCACGAAAGCAGAGGGAACAGCACGGTCAGTGGCATTCCCTCTGGCTGACCTTCAGTTCGCACTCGCCCCTGACGGTCTGCGCTGGTCATCAGATAATGGCTTTTTGAACAAGGATAACCCTCAGCTTTTTCAAGCGTATATGCAAATGCTGGGACAATCAGAATTGGATGGTGGGCGATAAAGGATTTGAACCTTTGACCTCTCGCGTGTGAGGCGAGCGCTCTAACCGCTGAGCTAATCGCCCGTCCGTGAACGGGGTAATACTTTGCGGGAAAACAATGCGGCAGAAGAAACGCCGAACCAACGCCGCTCATCTATTTAAGCAGGAAGAACTGGGGTTTTCAACTGATGCCGACCGCCACCTCGCAAGTGGTCTCCCAACTGCAGCGCTCCATCGCCCGCGCTATCTACGGGAAGGAGGATGTGATTCAACTGGCGCTGGTAACGCTGCTGGCACGCGGCCACCTGCTGATCGAGGACGTACCCGGTACGGGCAAGACTACCCTGGCGCACGCGCTGGCGAAATCGTTTCACTGCAGCTTTCAGCGCATCCAGTTCACTTCTGACCTACTGCCCAGCGACGTTCTAGGCGTGAGCGTATATAACCCCGAAACGCGCGAGTTCGAATTCCGCCAAGGCCCGGTTTTCGCCAACGTGGTGCTGGCCGACGAAATCAACCGCACCACGCCCCGCACGCAGTCGGCGCTACTGGAGGCCATGAACGAGGCGCAGGTGACGGTGGACGGGCGTACGCTGGCGCTCCCGCAGCCGTTTCTGGTGATCGCCACGCAAAATCCCGTGGAGCATCACGGTACGTATCCTTTGCCGGAGTCGCAACTCGATCGCTTTCTGATGCGAATCAAGATGGGCTATCCGTCGCACGAGACGGAGAAAGAGATTTTGCGCAACCGCGCGATGGACGATCCGATTGCGGCGCTAGAACCGGTGGCCGACGTGGCGGACGTGCTCTCGATGCAGCACGCGGTGGCGCGCGTGAAGGTGGATTCGAGTTTGCACGACTACGCGCTGGAGATCGTGAACCGCACACGTAAGACGGATCAGCTGGCGCTGGGCGTAAGTCCTCGTGGAACGCTGATGCTGCAACGCGCGGCGCAGGCGCGGGCGTTCCTCGAAGGCCGCGATTTCTGCTTGCCCGACGACTTCAAGCAACTGGCGGTGGCGGTATTTTCGCACCGCGTGGTGGCCAGCGCGCGGCACGCCTCGCTGCAGAAGAAATCAGAGACCACGGAGAACGTGCTGCGGGAGATTGTGGAGTCGGTGCGGGTCCCCGTATAGAGCGTAAGCCTTTAGCCGTAAGCCCAGCGTTCCTTTCGAGCTTAGAGTTTTGAGTTTCGTTTTTGCTTATGACTTTTGGCTTCCGAACGAGCCATGGCCACAATCACATCCACCATCAATGCTCTGCTGGCCAAATCGGACCGCCCCGCGGTGCGCGCGTTTTTGCTTTCCATGGTGGCGCTGACGATTGCGCTGGTGTTGGCGCTTTATTCCGGGGCGGCGGCGCAACTTGGCAATTTATTCCTGGCCAGCGCGTCCGCGCTGGCCGCGCTCCTAGTGGCTGCATGGGTAGGGGTCACGCTGGTGCCTACGCTGGCGAAGCGCACGCCGTTGCGGTGGATCGGCTACCGCATGGAATACCGGGTCACGCGTGCGGGATGGATCTACATTTTGGGCATCGTGCTGGTGGCTCTGGCGGCGCTTAATACCGGCAACAATCTGCTGTTCCTGATTCTGGCCAGCCTGGTGGCCAGCATTCTCATGTCGGGAATACTGTCGTCCATCACGCTCGCCGGGGTGGAATTGAAGCTGCACCTGCCGGAGCATATTTTCGCGGGGCAGCCGGTTCGGGCGTCGGTGGAACTGAAAAACGAGAAGCTGACGTTGCCGTCGTTTTCGCTGCGCGTGGAGGCCACGAAAAAGAAAGGCGAGGCGGCGGTAGCCTTGCTAGAAACGCCCGTGTATTTTCCTTACCTGCCGCGGCAACAGGCGGTGAAGCAGAGCGTACCGCTGCTGTTTCCGCAGCGTGGCGTCTACCGCCAGGAAGCGTTTCGCATCGTGACGCGGTTTCCGTTCGGATTTTTGCAGAAGGCGCGGCGGCTGGACCTGACCACCGAGGCGTTGGTGTATCCGGCGGTGGCGGCGTCGTCGGAATTCCTGGAAGTTTTGCCAGGGCTGCAGGGCGCGCTGGAGAGCCAGTCCAAGGGGCGCGGCCAGGACCTTTACGCGCTGCGCGGCTATTTGCCAAACGACAGCGCGAGGCACGTGCACTGGAAGGCTTCCGCGCGGTTCGGCGAACTGATGGTGCGGGAGTTCGCGCGCGAGGACGACTGCCGCGTGCTGCTGGTGTTCGATCCGCAAAGCCCGGCCACGCAAACGGGTGGCGCGCCGGTGGAACGGGAACGATTCGAACGCGCGGTGACGTTCTGTGCGGCGCTGGCGTGGAACTTCCATGAGCGGAACGCGCTGCTGGAATTCCGCAGTGCCGAGGTGTCCACGCCGCTGGGACCCGCGTCGGAAAACATCTTTGCGGTTTTGCGCCACCTGGCGCTCGTGCAGCCGGTGGCACCGAATTCGCGGTCGGAATTGCTGAGCCAGCTGGCGGCGGACCCGGAATCTTTCAAAATCATCGTGACCTCGCAGCCGCGAGGCTCGATTCCCGCGGAGTTGTGGAATACGTCGTACATCGTGTTTGCGAGCGATTTGACCCCGTAGGCCTTTATAAAAGCGCCCGCCTCGGAAGGCGGCCGCTACAAAATGTGCGACACTTGGGGACATGCTAAGCGGCGTCGTGCTGATTCGTTTCCGGAAAAATCTACTGGCGTGGTTCTCGCGATTCCAGCGGGACTTGCCGTGGCGCCGCACGCGCGATCCATATCGCATCTGGCTCTCGGAAATCATGCTGCAGCAGACGCGCGTGGTGGCGGTGATTCCCTACTACGAACGATTCTTGGAGCGCTTTCCAACGGTTGAGGCGCTGGCGGCGGCGCCGGAGGAAGAAGTGTTGCGGCTGTGGTCGGGGCTGGGTTATTACTCGCGGGCAAGGAATCTGCAGAAAGCGGCGCAGGAAATTGTTGCGAAACACACAGGCGTCTTTCCCAGCGAATATGAGCAAGCACTGGCTTTGCCGGGAATTGGCGCCTACACGGCCGCAGCCGTCCTGAGCATCGCTTACGAAAAAAAACTCGCGGTACTGGATGGAAATGTCGCACGGGTGCTGGCTCGGCTCGGCGCCCTGCGCGGGGATTTGCGCGCAAACGGGACCTGGGGAGAGCTTCAGAAAACGGCGGACCGCTTGCTGGACGAGAAATCGCCGGGCGACTGGAACCAGGCGATGATGGAACTGGGTGCGACGCTGTGCACACCGCGCGCTCCACAATGCCTGCTTTGTCCGGTGGGAGAATTCTGCGAGGCGCGGAAAAAGGGCCAAGCCGACATTATTCCTGAGAAACGCGCCAAGCGCGACACCGTGGAAGTGACGCTTGCTGCACTTGTGTTGCTGGACCGGAAGGGGAACACATTGCTGCTGCCCCCACCGAAGAAGGCTGCAAAATCGCAGGAGGCAGATGAAGTGGCCACGCTGGTTTCGCGGATGTGGCATTTTCCGACGATTGCGGTGCGCCGGGACCAGGCTGCGGCAGAATTGAAAAAATTCTGGGGAAAATCACTTTTTTGCAAGCAAAAGCGCAGCGTTGCTATGGAACCTTTGGCGAAGGTGCGTCACACGGTCACCTACCGGGCGGTGACGGTTCTTCCTTTCCAGGCAACTGTGGAAACACTTCCCAAAGTGGATGGGGCGAAAGCGATTCCTCTCGCCGAACTCTCCTCGGTGCATATCTCCAATCTGACCCGGAAGGTGGGGCACGCAGCGGTAGAAGAAAACGAGAAGGCAAACAGAAGAGGCACTGCCTCCGAGAGCGTGCTGGCTTAAAAGCACCAGTAACCGGTAAACGGTAATCAAAGCGAACAGATAAAAGCAATCAGCGAACAGGAACCCTCCGAGCTACGATCGTTCCTTGGCTCCTGTTATCTGTTCGCTGTTATCCACACCTGGGTATCTCTTTATGGTTACGCGCGAAGAGAACCGTCGAGCGAGTTACGGATGATATTCTAGGACTTCCACAATGGCCACGACTTCCAACGGCCCCGTGCAGTCTCTTCCCGCGGAGGCATTCTTCCGCGCCGCGGTCTTTTTGCTGGTACTGACTTCCGTGTTGACCCTGGTGAGCACGGGAAAACTCGACCCGCTCACGACCATCGCCGCGCCGCTGGCCATTCTCTACAAAGGTCTCCGTTGGTGGCAGGGACACGGGCCGGAGTTGCGGCAAAGCACCGCGACGCGCGTGTTGCTGTTGTGGGTGGTGGTCTTCCCGCTGGACGCAATTTTCATTTCACGGAATCTTGCGCCTGGTACCATCAACGCGGGCCTTTACGCCACGCTGCTGGCGGCAGTGCATTTTCTGCTGCTGCTGACGGTGGTGCGCCTTTACAGCGCGAGCACCGACCGCGACGCCGTCTTCCTGGCGATGCTTTCTTTCGCAGCCATGCTGGCGGCAGCGGTTTTCACCGTGGACACGAATTTCTTCTTGCTGTTCGTGGCGTACCTGCTTTTCGCCGTGGCTACGTTCCTGGGCATGGAAATCCGCCGTGGGGCCAGCGGTGCGGTATTTCCCCCCATGGCCGAAGCCGCGTGGGAGCGGCGTTTCTACCGCGCCATTTCGCTGGCCGCGTTGAGCGTGGCCGTGGGCGCGGTGGCCATCGGCTCGCTGCTCTTTTTCTTTTTTCCAAGAGTCAATGCGGGATATTTCGCGCGCACTGGCTTTCAGCCTTCGCTGATGACGGGATTCTCAGACAGCGTGGAACTTGGGCAGATCGGGGAGATTAAGAAGGACTCCACTGTGGTGATGCGGGTGCGAACGGGAAAAGCCGTCGACCACCCGTTGCTGCGCTGGCGCGGCATTGCCCTCTCTACATTTGATGGCCGGCGCTGGTTTTCGCGTGAGAAACCCCATACTTTGCACACGTCGGGCCTGGACGGCTGGATCAACCTGGCCGGGCCTTCCGCCTTGGAACTGCCGATTTTCGGGCAATTAAGCTACACCGTGCTGCTGCAACCACTGGCGAGCGACGCCATTTTTGTCCCCGGCCAAGTGCTGCAGCTGCGCGGAAATTTTGCGAACGATGCCAACCGCTATGACATCAGCCAGCGTTCCAGCACGCTGGCGACGGATTCAGCGGGGTCGGTTTTTAACCCTTCGCACAATTTTGTGCAGATCCGCTATGACGGATTGTCGCTGTTGCCGGCGGCTCGCCCTGCCGCGGCGCGCTTTGCGGCAACAGAATATCCGGAGGAGATGCGCCGGGTATATCTGCAGCTGCCGGAAAAGCTGGACCCTCGCATCCCGGAACTGGCGAGGAAAATCACCGCGCAAGCCAGCAATCCCTACGACAAAGCCCTGCTGATGGAGAGTTACCTGCGGCGGAATTTCGGCTACACGCTAAACCTGGCGGGAAAGCCGGGCGTGGATCCGCTGGCGCAGTTTCTTTTTGTCACCAAGGCAGGCCACTGCGAATATTTTGCTTCGGCCATGGCGGTAATGCTGCGGACGCTGGGGATTCCCTCACGCGAGGTCAACGGCTTCCTGCCGGGCGAGTTCAACGACGTGGCGGGCGATTACATCGTACGGGCAAGCGACGCACACAGTTGGGTGGAAGCGTACTTTCCGGGCAACGGCTGGATTACCTTTGACCCCACGCCGGCGGCGAATCCCGGCGCGCCGGGGCTTTTTTCACGGCTGAATCTGTACCTCGACTGGATGCAACTGAACTGGAACGAGTGGGTGGTGAATTACGATTTTGCCCACCAGTTGCTGCTAGCCAAGAACGTACAACGAAATTCTACCGATTACAGCGCGGCGCTGCACGCGTGGTTCCAGCGGACGCAAGAACGCGGCATGAGTGGGCTGACGGAATGGCAGAAAGGCCACGCATCGCTGCGGGTGGTGTTCCCGGCCGCGCTGGTATTCCTGTTGGTGGTGCTGCGGTTCAACTGGATACAATCGTTGTTGCGGTGGCTGAGCCTGGGGCTGCAAATGCGAAAACCGGCGGAACGGCGCGACAATCCGCAGCTCGCTTCGCGGCTTTACGTGGAAATGTTGCGTGTGCTGGAAAAACGCGGTTACGCGCGCCCGGAGACGCAGACAGCGGGAGAGTTTGCGGCGACGTTTCGGCCGCAGCCGAGTTTGGCAGCGGCCGTGAACGAGTTTACGGCGTTGTATGCGGAGGCGCGGTTTGGCGGAGCGGCGTGCGATGCGTTCCGGTTGCGGGGGCTGCTGGAGCGGATTCGAGCGGCGTCTACCCAAACCAGGTAAGCCCGAAAGGCCCGGTTGCGCAGGGCACGTTGGCATAAAACCACCGCTGCATTTCCCGCGGTAAGACCATGCTAAAATTATAAGATTGGCGTGAGGACGCCAATTTCACCGTTATGCGTAAGGTTGGATTTGTGTCTTTAGGATGCCCGAAAAACCTCGTGGACAGCGAGGTTATGATGGGCATTTTAGCGCGCGAAGGCTATGAACTGACGCCGCGCGCCGATGACGCCGAGATTCTGGTGGTCAATACCTGCAGTTTCATCGAGCCTGCGCAGAAAGAGTCCGTTGATGCCATCCTGGAGATGGCCGAACACAAGAAGTTCGGGGCCGCGAAAAAGCTAATTGTGGCGGGCTGCCTGGTGGAGCGCTACCGCGACCAGATCCTGGAGCAAATTCCGGAAGTGGACGCCGTGGTGGGCACAGGCGAAGTCGAGCGCATCATCGAAGCGGTCCAGGGCGATCTGAAAGTGCTGCCGGCGCAGCCGCCGGCGTTTCTCTATCACGATTTGACGCCACGCCTCGTGGCCACGCCGAAGCACCAGGCCTATATCAAAATCGCCGAAGGCTGCGATCACCCCTGCACCTTCTGCATCATCCCGCAACTGCGCGGCGCGTTCCGCAGCCGGCGGTTCGAATCGGTGGTACGCGAAGCGGAGAATCTCGCGGCGGCAGGTACGCGTGAAATCACGCTCATTGGACAAGACACGACCTCCTACGGCGAGGATTTGGGCTTGCGCGACGGCCTGGCGCAATTGCTGGAGCGCCTGGCGCAGATAGACGACCTGCTGTGGGTGCGTTTTCTTTATGCGTATCCCAACCGCGTGACCCCGAAACTGTTGGATACGCTGGCGGCACATCCGCGGCTGTCCAACTACATGGACATGCCGCTGCAACACGCCAGCCGCAACGTGCTGGCACGTATGAAGCGCGGCTCGCACGGCGAGGCGTTTTTGAAACTGCTGGAACGCATGCGGGCGACGATTCCAGGATTGACGCTGCGCACGAGCTTCATTGTGGGCTTTCCCGGCGAGACGGAAGCCGATTTTCGCGAACTCTACGATTTTGTGGCCGCGGCGAAGTTCGACTGGATGGGCGTTTTCGAATACTCGGACGTGGACAACGCGGCGAGTTTCCCATTGGACGGCAAGGTGGACGCGGAAACCATCAACGACCGCCGCAACCGCCTTATGGCATTGCAGAAGAAGATTTCTCGCGAAAAGCTGCGCGCGTTCAAGGGCCGCACAGAAACAGCATTGGTCGAGGGACCGTCGAAAGACAATCCGTTGGTTTGGGAAGCGCGGCTGGAAGGAATGGCTCCTGACATTGATGGGAAGCTATACCTCACGGATATCGAATTGCCAAAAGGCAAGATTGCTGCGACCGGCGACTTGGTGAACGTGGAGATCACCAAGACCGACGCGTACGACCTGATAGGGCGCGTGGTGGAGATTTTGCCGAGGCCGGAAAAGCGAGGAGTGGCGGCGGTTGCCGCGGAGCCGGAGAAATTGACGCGCATTGCCACGGGCGCGGCGCTTAGAGTGCTTGGGTAGACTCAGAGAAAAGAGCAGAGATTGTAGTGGCATGGGCACTCTTGCCTGTGCGGCGCGTGGTGTTGGTGGGCCGGCTGCACAGCCAGGAGTGGCTGTGCCACAAAAGAAAACCCGCCCGCAGGATACCGGCGCTAGCCCATGATGCCAATCGGTGGTACAACTACTTCTTCGCGATGACATACGAATGCCCCATTTGCAAAAAGTCCGTGGATTCCGCCAAGGATGCGGAATTCCCTTTCTGCTCTGAGCGCTGCCGCCTGCTGGACCTGGGCGCCTGGGCGGCGGAAAAGTACGTCGTCTCCGAACCGATTTTTGACGAAGAAGAAATCCCCGAGGCGGATCGCCGCGCGCTGCGCGAGGGTGGACACAAGGACAATGAAACCATCCACTGAAGCGACCGCTTCGCCCGCACCTGCCGCGGAAAAGCCACGCATCGCGTTTGCCATCGCCACGGCCCTCGGCACCGGGTATCTGAAGCCCGGCCCGGGCACCTGGGGCTCGCTGGTGGGTTTAATTGTCGCAGTCATCTCTCACCCTCTTCCTTGGTTCTTTGTGGTGAGCCAGAGCACGCACGTGGGTCTCGGAGTGGATCTTCCGCTTCAAGCGGGCACATTGGGAATTTTCCTTCTCCTGATTCCCTCGATTGCGGTTTGGGTGGTACTCGCGTTGCTGGGCGTGAAAACCGGCGGGCAGGTAGCGGCATTCGCCGGGACGGAGGATCCCCAGTACGTGGTGATTGACGAGGTTTCCGGCGTGCACTTGGCTTTGATCCTGGCACTGGCGCCGGTTTCGCCAATGATCTTCACTCGGCCGGAGGATGCAGCCGTCTTTGCGCTCTATACCGGCATGAGCATCCTCAGCTGGAAATTCCTGCTGGCGGGCTTCCTGCTGTTCCGGATTGTCGATATTGCCAAACCGTTTCCCTGCCGATGGCTGGAAAAGCTGCCCGGCGGCTGGGGCATCATGGCCGACGACTGGATGGCCGGCGTGTACGCTGCCATTTGTTTGCGGGTCGCGCTACACTTTCATTTGTTGTCATAGGCGGCCATTGGCTGCAGTTCACGGGCAGGACGATGAAATTCGGGTTCGGCTCCACCACAGAAAAAAACGGCATCCCCCATATTGAGCGGATTGCGCCCGCGGCGGCGATTCCCGGCGGTGAAATCACCATTTACGGCAGCGGATTTACGTCGCGCCACGGCTTGCGGCCGCTGGTGCGCTTTGGCGAAGCCGAAGCCCCTCTCTCGCTGGCCAGCAGCAACCGCTTGATCGCCCGCGTGCCGGAAAACGCCAACGGCAGCAGCGTGCAGATCGTGAACGCCCAGAGCGAAAGCCAGCCTTTTCCGGTGTCGTTGGGATTTCAAATCGCGGACAACTTACACCCCGTCAGCAACCCGGCGGTGGATTCCGAGGGAAATATTTACGTGACGTTCAGCGGGCCGCGAGGGCAGCGCGTACCCGTGTCGCTCTACAAAATCAGTAGCAGCTACACGGTAAAGCCGTTTGTGACTTCGCTGGTGAATCCCACGGGGCTTGCGCTGAGCAAGCATGGCGAACTGTTTGTCTCTTGTCGGCACGATGGCACGATTCATCGTGTTACACCCGACGGGCGGAGTGAGCAGTGGATTGAGGGCATGGGCATCGCCACAGGGCTGGCGTTTGATGCGCGCGGGAATCTGTTTATCGGCGACCGCAGCGGAACGATTTTCAAGATCAGCCCGGAGCGCGAGATTTTTGTGTTTGCAACGCTCGAGCCTTCTGTCGCGGCGTATCACCTGGCGTTTCATCCCGGCGGCGAGTTGTATGTGAGCGGGCCGACGACTTCGAGCTACGACCGTGTCTATCGCATCACGCAGAACGGCGAAGTGCATGTCTTTTATCGCGGGCTGGGGCGGCCACAGGGGTTGGCGTTCGATCAGGCAGCGAACCTGTATGTGGTCGGATCACTCGGCGGCAAGCGCGGCATCGTGCGTATTACGCCGCAGGGCCATGCGGAACATGTGCTGAGCGGGCCGGCGCTAGTTGGCTTGACGCTGCTGCCGAGCGGGCGTGGGATTCTAGCGGCGAACAGTTCTCTCTTCACTATCGATTGGAATGTGCGCGGAGTCCCGCTGTACGGGTAAAGAGAAGTGACAGTCGTAGTGCTCGCGGATCGTCTGCATAGGCTGAAGCCTGTGCTACCTGAGCTACAATATTTCGCATGAAAGCGGAAATCATCGCGGTTGGCTCGGAACTGCTCACTCCGGATCGCCTAGACACCAATTCTCTTTTCCTGACCGAAGAACTCAACAAGCTGGGTATCGAAGTGTTGCGGAAAACGATTGTCGGCGACGACCGCGAACTGCTGGCCGAAGCCTTTCGCGATGCGCTGAATCGCGTGCCCGTGGTGATTGCCAGTGGCGGGTTGGGACCAACCGAAGATGACCTGACGCGCGAGACGGTCGCGGAACTTCTGGGACGGCGTCTGCAACGCAACGAAGATGTGGTGCGCGCGATTGAGGCGCGCTTCCGGAGTTTCAAGCGCGACATGCCGGCGGTGAACCTTCGACAGGCGATGGTCCCAGAAGGCGCCGAAGTGTTGGAAAACCCTCGCGGCACCGCTCCGGGCTTGTGGATTGAAGACAAAGGTCGCATGGTGGCGTTGCTGCCCGGCCCGCCCCGCGAGCTGAAGCCGCTGTTCATGGAACAAGTGCTGCCGCGGTTGCAACGCCAGGTTTCCGGGGTGCAGATGCTTCACCGCGAACTGCGCGTGACCGGGTTGGGTGAATCGCACGTTGAGGAGCGCATCCGCCCAATCTATACGCGTTATCGGGAAGTGCACACGACGCTCCTCGCGGCGCCCGGCGAGGTACAGATTCACCTGCGCACGTGGACGAGCGACGCGCTTTCGGCGGACGCAACGCTGGCTGAAATTGTACGCAGCTTCGAACTGGCGCTGGGCGACCGCATCTTTGCGCACGCCGGCGTTTCACTCGAAGAAGTGATCGCGGAACTCCTGACGACGAACCGCGCCACCATCGCGACGGCGGAAAGCTGCACCGGCGGCCTGCTGGCAGAGCGCTTGACGCGCATCCCGGGCAGTTCAAACTATTTTCTGGGCGGCGTGGTTTCCTACAGCAACGAACGCAAAACGGCCTGGACCGAAGTGCCGGCGGAACTGATCGCGACAAAGGGCGCGGTGAGCGCGGAAGTAGCCGTGGCACTGGCCGAAGGCATTCGCCGCAGCGTGGGCACCACGTTTGGCGTTGGCATCACGGGAATTGCGGGGCCGGGAGGCGGCAGCGAAGAGAAGCCGGTGGGCACGGTGCACATCGCGCTGGCGTCGGCCAGCGGAACCAAGGAACGGCTGATCAATCTCCCGGGTGACCGCGACATGATCCGCTTCTATGCTTCGCAAGTGGCCCTCGACATGGTACGCGTCCATTTCCTGTATGACGGCAAGCCGCAGCCGCGGCTCGTGCCATCCGGCAGTTGAGAAGGCCGGCATGCGGCTCTTCGTGGCCATCGAAATTCCGCAGGATATTCGCACAGCGTACACCTCCCTGCTGAAAGAGTTGCGAGGCGTCGCTCCGCAAGCGAAGTGGGTGCGCGCGGAGAATCTACACGTCACGCTGAAGTTCCTAGGAAACACCGACCCCGCGATACTGGGCGCCTTGCAGAGCGTGCTCAGCGTAATGCGATCCGAGCAAACGGTCAGGCTAGAGTTCTGCGGCCTGGGATTTTTCCCGAATGAAAAGCGCCCGCGTGTTTTCTGGGCGGGAATGGAAGCGTCGCCAAATCTGAAAACGTTGGCCGCGGACATTGACCAAGCTGCACACCGGCTGGGATTCCCTTTGGAAGACCGTCCGTTCAGGCCGCACCTCACGCTTGCGCGCTTCGAACCGCCGGGAATCCTGCCAAAGTTGCGAGAAGCGACTCACGCCCACGGCGCGCAATCCTTTGGCTCGCTGACCACCAGCGAATTCCACCTGATTGAAAGCCAGCTGAAACCCACCGGAGCGGAGTACACTACCGTGCAAACGGTTCGCTTCGCACCGGGGGCCTAGCTTCGCATGTCTATTTTGACGCCCGCCAATTTGTTGCTGATGGCAATGGCCTATCTGCTCGGGTCCATTCCGTTTGGTTTGATCCTAACGAAGATTTTTGGCGGCAAGGACGTCCGCAAATCCGGCAGCGGCAACATAGGAGCCACTAACGTCGCGCGCGTCGCGGGTCCGGCGGCTGGCATTCTTACGCTCCTGCTCGATGCCGCCAAAGGGGCGGTGGCCGTGTGGCTCGGGGCGCGATTCTCCGAACAAAGCGCGGCTGCGCTGATGCTGGCGGGCGCCACCGCCTTGGTTGGGCATTGTTTTCCTGTGTGGTTGAAATTCAAGGGGGGGAAGGGCGTGGCGACGGCACTAGGTGTGTTTGTGATGCTTGCGCCGATGGCTGCGTTGGGCGGGGCGGCGGCTTTCTTCGTGGTGGTTCTGCTGTGGCGCTATGTTTCACTGGGTTCGATTTCCGCCGCCGCAGCAATGCCATTGTTGGTTTATTTTCTGTGGGCGCCGGGGCACGCGCCGCCGCTGGTCGTGATCTTCGGCACGTTGTTTGCTGCGGGGCTCGTCATTGTGAAACATGACGCCAACCTGCAGCGACTCGTGGACGGCACCGAGCCGAAATTTTCGTTCGGCAAATCCAGGGAGAAAAACGCTTGAGCCGCGTGGCGATTCTTGGTGGAGGCAGTTGGGGCACCGGCCTGGCCGTGGTGCTTTCGCACAGTCGGCGCAAGCATCAGATCCGCCTGTGGGTGCGCGAACCAGAACTCGCGGAGTCCATCGAAGGGGAACGCGAGAATAAGAAATACCTGCCGGGAATGGCGATTCCGCCGAACGTGCGCGCCTGCAAAAATATCGAAGAAGCTTTGCAGGAAGCGGAAGTCGTGATTTGTGTGGTGCCTTCGGCGCACACACGGAGCGTGCTGGCGCTGGCGCTGCCCTGTGTGCCCCGCGGCGCGTCCCTGGTCAGTGCCACCAAGGGGCTGGAGCCGGCCACGCACTTGCGTATGAGCCAGGTGATCAGCCAAGTGCTGAACGCGCGCTTTGTGCCCCGCGTGGCCGTGCTGTCCGGGCCATCGTTTGCTTTGGAAGCGGCCCAGGGGCATCCCACAGCCGTGGTGCTGGCTTCGGAAGATGCGGCGCTCGCTGCATGTCTGCAGGAAGAGTTTTCCGGGCCGACCTTTCGCCTGTATACCAACAGCGATCTTCTGGGAGTGGAGCTTGCCGGAGCCATGAAAAACGTGATGGCCATTGCAGCAGGCGCATGCCAGGGGCTGGGGCTAGGGTCGAATTCGCTGGCCGCATTGATTACGCGCGGCTTGGCGGAGATGACGCGGCTCGCGGTGGCATTGGGCGGGAAGCCTGAGACGCTGAGCGGGCTCGCGGGCATGGGCGATCTGATTCTCACCTGCTATGGAGCGCTGAGCCGTAATCGCCGCGTGGGCTTCGAACTCGGCCAGGGGCGCTCCCTGCAGGAGATTCTCGCAGGCATGACCATGGTGGCCGAAGGCGTGGGGACGACAGCTGCGCTGCTGGCGCTGGCGCGCGAAAACCACATTGAGCTACCCATCACGGAGCAGGTGCACAGCATCCTGCATTTGGGGAATCCGCCGCGGGAAGCGATTCGGGCAATCATGGAAAGACCTCTACGGAGGGAGTAATCAGCAATCGGTAATCGGAAAGAAAGCGGCGAGCAGACAAACAGATAACAGCGACCAGCTGGTGCTGGGCGATAGCAAGGGTACGGTTCTTGTTCGCTGCTCGCTTGTTATCTGTTATTCCTCAGACTTGGTGTCCCGTGTGACGGAGCGGCGATCCAACCTGATTGCTGATCTCTGATTACTTTCTCTTAGTACTACCAGCCTAGTTGCACTTGCGCGTCGCCTGTCCTTCAGGCCAGCGTCTTTCCTCCAGCATCCCCTCCTAAAATCAGTATGTTGCATGGCGGATGCCATCCAATCGCTACTAGTGCGCCTCCGTACCGGGCGGGTGCGCATTCTCTGGCTCGTGCTCGGTGCGCTGCTACTTGTCAGCGCGCTCCCGATTGGTCTGTATCACCGCCAGGTGCTGGAGCTTAGCCAGGAAAAGCTGGTGGACACGGAGCGCGTGCAGCAGACCGAACTGACCCGCTCGCTGGCGCAGGAAGTGCAATTCTTCGAGTTCAACCTGACGCAGCAGCTCATCAGCCAGCGGCAAATCCTGGCGCTGACCGGGGTGATCGACAATGTCACCGACCCTGCGGCCGAACCCAAGGTCACCCGCCTGCTCGAAAATTTCGTTGATTCCAACCGCACTTCGTTCATCTACCTGACCGCCGTGGGCCGCGACGGCAAGGGCACCAGCGCATCGCAAGGAAATTTCCACGCGGAACAGGACCCCTTCGTGGCCAAGGCGCTGCAGCGCGCCTTCGTCAGCTGCATGCAAGCGGTGGAATTCCGAAGCGACCCCCTGGCACTGGCGCCAGATAACCGGCCGGCGTTCGTGATTGCCGTACCGCTCAAGGATGGACAAGACAACTTTACAGGCATGCTGGCTGCAGTGGTCTCGATGGACCCGATCCTTCATCGCTTGCAGGATGCCAGCATCCGCGGCCGCCGCGTCTACGTGATCGACCACTACGGCCACATCGTGGCATATCCGGACAACCTGCATTTCGTACCGGGGGAAGACCTCAGCGAAAAATCGCACCTGGTAGCGCAGGTTAAGGCGCTGCCGAAGGATTTGCGCAACACGGAAACCGTGCGCTTTACACAGACAGAGAAGAATCGCCAGGTCGAAATGATCGGGACCTACAGCACATTCCCCGAGGTCAACTGGGCGGTGATTGCGGAACGCAGTCTGAAGGAAGCGCGCGCCGACGCTGGCGTAACCGAGTTGAACCGCCAGGCGCTGGCGTTCGTCAGCGTGGTGGTGCTGGTGGCCATCGCATTCGGTTATTTCTTTGCCGTGGGCATCAGCACGCCGATCCGTTCGCTGGCCGCGTCCACTCGCGCCATCAGCCGTGGCGAATTCCACCAGCGCACGCCGGTGCGCGGGGCCACGGAAATTAGTGAACTCGCGGAAAACTTCAACCTGATGGCCAGCGACATCGAGGAATACATCGAGAGGTTGAAGCAGGCCGCCGAGGCGAACCGCGAGCTGTTTATCGGGTCGATCCGCATGCTGGCGGCCGCCATCGACGAAAAGGATCCGTACACGAGAGGCCATTCCGGCCGCGTGGCGAAGTACTCCATGCTGATTGCCCAGGAGCTGAAGCTTTCGCCGGAAGAACTGGACAAGTTGCGTATCGCCGCGCTGCTGCACGACGTGGGCAAGATCGGCGTGGACGACCGTGTTTTGAAGAAGCCGGGTTCACTGACGCCGGAAGAGTTCGAAATCATGAAGACGCACACTACCAAGGGCGCGAACATCATGCGTCCAGTGTCGCAGCTCAAGGACATGCTGCCGGGCATCGAATTGCACCACGAGCACATGGACGGGCGCGGGTATCCGTATGGGTTGATGGGGCCGCAGATTCCCCGAATGGCGCGCATCATCGCGGTGGCCGATACCTTGGACGCGATGACCACAAACCGCCCCTACCAGACGGCAATGGATTTGGAATATGCGCTGGGACGCATCAAGGCGCTGACGGGCTCGAAATTTGACGAAGCGATCGTGAATGCGCTGGAGTCCGCAGTGAAGGCCGGGAAGCTGCGACTGACGGCGGTGGAAGTGCAAGTCTAATTTCCGAACATTCTTATCCCCTTCTCGCCAAGTACGGTAAGCTATGAACTCCAAATCGTATGCTGCATGTTTTATCTCCTTTTTGGTTTCCTTCTGGTCACACTGCTCCTCGGTGCGATAAGCGTCTACATTTTTCATGATGTGGACAAAGAAATGGCGGGGCAGTGGGATCTTGTATTCATCGGCCTTGCAGTGGAAGCCCTGATTTTTTTAGTCGGGATCACTATGTTAGCCATCACCCTCACGCACCTAAAGCAGGTCGTACCAAATCCAAAAGTGGGCTGATTGTCAGGGGCAACTACCGGCCTGCTTCCGTATCCCCATCGAGTATTTCGTTCTCTCTGCTGTTCCGAAGCGCTGCGATATAGCACTCCTTCTAGACATGCTACTGGCCATCGTCTTCTCGGCAGCTCTCTTTATCTATCTTTGTGCCAAACGGCAGCAAGCGGGCACCTAGCAACGCGTCGTCAACTAAAGAGCCAGGAACCTGACTCCCGCACTCCAAAATGAATCTGTTACACTTTTCTTTCGCGCCGTTGTACGGCGGCGCGGCATTCTGATGATTACCCTGTTTGGAAAACCCGAACCTACGCTGCTAGAGCGCCTGAAAGAGTCGGTCGGCAAGACCAAGGATGCGCTGGCGGACACGCTCGACACGATTACGCAAGGCGGGCGGCAGATTGATCCCTCGGTGCTGAAGGAAGTGGAAACTGCACTGCTGACCGCGGATTTGGGCGTGAAAACTACACGCGAGATTCTCGACTCCGTAAAAGACCAGATTTCGCGCAACGCGTTGAACAACGGCGAGCAATTGAAGCGCGAAATCAAGGGCCACGTGTTTCGCGCCTTGAATGTCTACGGCAACTCGCCGAAGTTGGCGGGCGCGGCGAATGGAAGCGACCCGCGGGTGATTTTCATCGTCGGCGTGAACGGAGCTGGAAAAACCACCAGCATTGGCAAGCTGGCGAACCGCTTGCGCAAAGAAGGCAGCAGCGTGGTGTTGTGCGCGGCGGACACGTTTCGCGCGGCGGCCATCGAGCAGCTGGAGATCTGGGCCAACCGCAACGGCGTGGAAGTGGTGAAGCAGAAATCCGGCGCGGACCCGGCGGCGGTGGTGTTTGACGCCATGGCGGCAGCGAAGGCGCGCGGCGCGGACGCGGTTATTGTGGACACCGCGGGGCGGCTGCATACAAAGTCGAACCTGATGCAAGAACTGGAGAAGATGAAGCGCACGGCCGCGAAGGTGATTCCTGGTGCGCCGCACGACGTGCTGCTGGTGATGGATGCGACCACAGGACAAAATGGTTTGGCGCAGGCGCGCGAGTTTACTTCCGCTGTCGGGGTGACCGGGATTATTTTGACGAAACTCGACGGCACGGCTAAGGGAGGCATCGTTGTGGCCATTTCGCGCGAACTGGGCTTGCCGATCCGCTTCGTCGGCACCGGCGAGCAGATTAACGACCTCGTGCCCTTTGACGCACAGACGTACGCCGATTCGCTCTTCAACTGACGCCGTGAATTCCCACGACATTCATTTCATGGAGCATGCTCTGGATCTGGCGCACAAGGGTGTTGGACTGGCGAGCCCGAATCCGACGGTGGGCTGCGTGCTGGTAAAAGACGGCATCATCGTCGGCGAGGGCTTTCATCATTACGATTGGCGCGATCACGCGGAAGTTGTGGCGTTGAAGCAGGCGGGGGCGCAGGCGAAAGGCGCGACCGCGTATGTGACCTTGGAGCCGTGCAATCACACTGGACGCACCGGGCCGTGCAGCGAAGTGTTGATTGCGGCGGGCGTTTCGCGCGTAGTAGGCGCGATGGAGGACCCGAATCCGAGAACGGCCGGCACCGGATTCGAGCGGCTGCGCGCGGCCGGAATCGAAGTGGAAAGCGGACTTCTCGAAGCCGAGGCGCAGAGACTGAACGAAGGATTTAAGCACTGGATCGCCAAGCGGCGTCCGTTTGTAACGCTGAAGTCGGCGTTGACGCTGGACGGGCAACTGGCCCTGCCAGGGGGCCGCAAAGACAAGAAACACGCTTGGATTACGAGCGAGGAATCCCGGGCGGAAGTGCATCGCATGCGGCATGCTTCCGATGCGCTGCTGACGGGCATCGGTACGATTGTTGCGGACAATCCGCTGCTGACGGATCGCAGTGGACGGGAACGCCGGCGCAGGCTGCTCCGCGTGATTCTGGATACGGAGGTACGGCTTTCGCCAAAAGCGCGTATCGTGCAGACCGCGGATGACGATCTGCTTGTGTTCACCGCGGCGCCGCTGAAATCGCCGAAGGCGCGCAAATTGCAAAATGTAGGCGTTGAACTGGTGCAGATGAAAACAGGCCGCGGCGGATTGAATTTACAGGCCGTGCTGAAAGAATTGGGGCGGCGGGATATTTTGAGCGTGCTCCTGGAAGCGGGGCCGGGATTGAACGGTGCGGCATTGGCCGCGGGCCTAGTGAATAAACTGGTTCTGTTCTATGCCCCAAAGATCGCGGGGAGAGCGGAAGTTCCGTTCGTCAAGAGCGGTTCATTTGATCCCCTGCACCTGCATGCGCAAAATGTCCGGCAAATCGGACCGGATGTCGTGGTGGAAGCCCTCCTGGGAGTCTGACTCGCACCCTCCAAGAAACAGAAGACCTACCTTTAAGACCCGCCGACGCATTCCAAACAATTCCCTTTTCACACTTGCGGCTAAGAAACTGGTATTCAAAGCGAGGCGGGTTTGCGAGGATGCTTAGCGAAGCACTGCACCTGCTGTCTCCACCCGGAGGTTCCCGCTTGAGCGAAGCTCCCCGTTACTGGCGCCTGGGCTTCTGGAGCCTGATCGCTACGCAGTTTCAGGGCGCGTTCAACGACAACGCCCTCAAATTCCTGATCATTTATCTGATCATCGGTACGAACCTTTCTTCGGACAAGGCAGAAGCCGAAGTCCTTCTGGTGGGAGTGCTGTTCGCGGCGCCGTTTATTCTTTTTTCGATGACTGGCGGATTTTTGGCGGACCGTTTCAGCAAACGCACGGTCACCATCGGCACAAAACTGTTTGAAATCGGCGTGATGTTGTTTGCGATTGTGGGTTTCGCGCAGCATAGCATGACCATGTCGCTGGCCGCCCTGTTTCTTGCCAGCACGCAGGGGGCGCTTTTCGGTCCTTCGAAGTACGGTTTGCTGCCGGAACTGCTACCCGAGGACCGGTTGTCCTGGGGCAATGGGGTCATTGAACTCGGAACCTTTCTGGCGGCCATCGCCGGGACGCTTGTGGGCGTAAATCTTTCCAAATGGTTCGAAGGACGCCAGGAATACAGCGGCGTGTGCTTTCTGGCGTTTTCCGTCGTCGGGCTGGTGACCAGCCTCGGTATTTCGAAGGTACCCGCCGCCGATCCCGAAAGAAGATTTCCCTTCAATTTTCTTGGCGATTTGTGGAAACACGGCGCGCGGATCCAACAGGACCGCGTGTTGCGGCTGGCCGTCGCTGGAAACACGTTTTTCTTTTTTCTTGGCGCCTTGCTGCAGTTTGACATCGTGTTCTACGGCCGCGACGTGCTGCGCGTTCCGGAGTCGGAGAGCGGCTTCCTGCAGGCCGCGATCGCCATCGGCATCGGAATCGGCAGCCTGGCAGCGGGCTATCTTTCCGGCGGCAAAATCGAATACGGGCTGATTCCGCTAGGCGCATTGGGCATCACTTTGTTCGGATTTTTGCTCGCTGCGCCGGCCATGCCCTTCAACGCAGTTCTCCTACTGCTGGCCACACTGGGTTTTTTTGGGGGATTCTTCATCGTGCCCATCAGCGCTCTTTTGCAACATCGCCCGGAAGAGCAGCATCGCGGCGGCGTATTGGCAACGGCGAACCTGTTGTCATTCGTTGGAATTTTGCTCGCCTCCGTGGTTTATTACGTTGAAAAGCACTCTCTGCATCTTGGTCCGACGGGAATTTTTTTCTGGACATCGTTCCTCACGCTCGCAGCGCTGATTTATGTGCTGTGGCTGCTGCCCGATTCTCTACTGCGGCTGCTGCTGTGGATCTCCGCGCACACGCTCTATCGCCTCGATTTGAAAGGCCAGGAAAATATTCCTGCGCGCGGCGGTGCGCTGCTGACGCCCAATCACTCGTCGTGGATTGACGCCATCCTGCTGATTTCCGCCACCGACCGCCCGATTCGCTTCCTGATGTTCAAGGGCGTTTACGACCATCCGCTGATCAAGCCGTTCGCGAAGATTCTGAAGATTATTCCCATCGCCTCAGACCAAGGGCCACGGGAAATGATTCATTCGCTGCGTGAAGCGTCCGACGCCCTGCGCAACGGCGAAGTGGTGTGCATCTTTCCGGAAGGCGAAATCACGCGCATCGGACAGATGCTGCCGTTCCGCCGCGGCTTTGAACGAATTATCAAGGGCATTGATGTGCCGATTATCCCTGTGAATATCGACGGCCTGTGGGGGTCGATTTTCAGTTTTTCCGGCGGGCGGTTTTTGTGGAAACGACCGCGGCACATTCCCTATCCCGTGCGGGTGACGTTCGGTGCGCCGCTACCGGCGACGGCCAGCACCACGGAAGTGCGCACCGCGGTGCAACAACTGGGCGTGGATGCATTCCAGCGACGCCGACGGTACATGAAGCCGTTGACGCGCTCGTTCATCAAAATGGCACGACGGCATGCGCGGCGCTTTGCGATGGCCGATGGGCGCACGCCGAAAGTGGCGTTTGGCGAGGCGTTGACAAAGACGGTTTTCCTGGCGCGGCGGTTGCGGCCGCTATGGAAAGGCCAGAAGATGGTCGGCGTCCTTCTCCCACCTTCCATTCCTGGCGCGCTGGTGAACTGGGCGGCGCTGCTGCAAGGCAAAGTGCCCATAAATTTGAATTACACGACCTCGAACGAGTCGCTGGCGTCGTGTGCGCGGCAATGCCAACTCGAAACCGTCGTCACATCGAAGCTGTTTTTGGAAAAGGTGAGGATCGAGCCGCCGGGAAGAATCATTTTTGTGGAGGATCTGGCGGAAAATCCGCGGCTCTCCGAAAAGCTGGTGGCGTTGCTTTCGGCCAAGCTGCTCCCCGCGCGATGGCTGGAACGGTCGCTGGGATTCACGACCAAGCCGTCGCTGGACGATACGGCGACGATTATCTTTTCCAGCGGCTCGACCGGCGAGCCCAAAGGTGTAATCCTCTCGCACTTCAATCTGGTGTCCAACGTGGAGCAGATCGAGCAGGTCTTTCATCTGCACAAGGGCGACCGCATCCTGGGTATCCTTCCCTTCTTTCATTCGTTCGGTTTCACGGGCACGCTATGTCTGCCCGCGCTGGCGGGCATCGGCGTTGTGTTTCATGCCAGCCCGCTCGATGCGCAAGCCATCGCCGCGCTTGTCAGCAAATATTCCGTGAGCATGCTGCTCTCCACCCCGACGTTTTTGAACAATTACACGCGGCGCTGCCCGCCGGAATCCTTTGGCAGCCTGCGCATCGTGATGGCCGGCGCAGAAAAATTGCCGGAGCGCGTCGCGCAAGCGTTCGAAGACCACTTCGGCATCCGGCCGCTCGAGGGCTATGGCTGTACGGAATGCTCGCCGGTGGTGGCGGTAAATACTTACGATTTTCGCGCGGCGTATTTCCGCCAGGTGGGGGCGAAACGCGGCACGATCGGCCATCCTCTGCCTGGCATCGCTATCCGCATCATCGATCCGGACAGCGGCGAAACTCTGCCGGTGGAAAAGCCCGGCCTGCTGCTGGTGCGCGGGCCCAACGTGATGGTCGGCTACCTGAACCGCCCGGAAAAAACCGCCGAGGTGTTGAAAGACGGCTGGTACAACACTGGCGATATCGCCACGCAGGATGAAGACGGCTTCCTGCGCGTCACCGACCGCCTGAGCCGCTTTAGCAAGATTGGCGGCGAGATGGTGCCGCACATCAAGGTGGAAGAGAAGCTCCACGAGTTGCTGGAGGCCGACGGGCAGGTGCTGGCGGTCACCGCGATTCCCGACGAAAAGAAGGGCGAGCGGCTGGTGGTGCTGCACACGCTCAAAGAGGACATGCTGAAAGATTGTCTCGAAAGACTTTCGAAGAGCGACTTACCGGCGTTGTGGAAGCCGCGGCCGGATCAGTTTGTGCATGTGGAGCAATTGCCGTATCTGGGAACCGGAAAACTGGATTTGCGAAGATTGCGGGAAATTGCGATGACGCAAACGGCAGACAAAAGATAAAAAATGGAAAATGGCGAAGAGGCTGGCTTAGAAGCCAGCGCTGCACCGCCCAGGGAAGTGAGAAGAAAGGCAGCCGCCCGGTCGAATCAATTCTCCTGTTCGGAATTCTTCAGCAGGCAGGTCATACCGCATTTGACATTGCCGTTGGACTCGAGCGAGCACTCAATCACCGTCCAGTCGGTCTCTTCGGCCTGGAATGACGCGGCGACGATGTTGGCCATCTTCTCGCGGTTCGGGCAGACTATATTGCGAAAGCGGTAACTGCACGCCTGCAAGATTCGGTCAAGGATTTCCGGATCCATCATGCTTTTCCTCCGCAAAAAGCGTGGGACTCGGCCCAAGGGCCCGCATTGCAACCTGGTACTGACTGCACACCCTGCGGAAAAACTCGAATCTTGCCCGGCGGTGTCTTCGTCGCCGGTTATTAAAAACTACTCCCTCTCGACGCGCGCATGCGACAAGCAATCCATGCCGCAGCGCACCGCGCCCGGCGGCAGGAGCGAGCAATCCACCACGCGCCAGTCGCTCCAGCCTTCTTCGCTGTGCGGCCAGCAGGCGACGACGATTTCTGCCTCGCGCTTGTGCTGCGAGCAGATCACCTTTTGCGGATAGGTCTTCGTGGATTCCGAATCGCGGTCACTGAGATGGGGTTCGAACACGCTCGTGCTCCTGAGACCAGGAGCGTGGCCAGGGAGTATTCTTCTCTTCGGCGAGTGATTCGTCAAGGACTTCACGAGGGAAAAACGATATTCTGAATGTGCTTTCAAGAATGTGACGGAGCGCACAGCAAATGTTTACGGGGATTATTGAGCACTTGGGGACCGTGGAGTCCTTGCAGGCCAACGCCGAAGGCGGGCGGCTGACAGTTCACGCGCCGACAGTGGCCGGAAAATTGGCGGTTTCGAACAGTATCGCGGTGGATGGCTCCTGCCTGACGGTGGTGACTTTGGACGGCGAACGCTTTTCCGCCGACCTTTCCGGCGAGACCTTGCGCAAAACATCGATCGGCGAGTGGAGGACCGGAACGCGCGTGAACCTGGAGCAGCCGTTGACCCCCGGGAAAGAGTTCGGCGGGCACTTTGTGCTGGGCCATGTGGACACAGTCGGGCGTGTGGTGCAACTCGAACCCGAAGGAGAAAACTGGTGGTATGGTGTGGAAGTGCCGGAATCGTTTGCGCGCTACATTGTGGCGCAAGGCTCGATTAGCATTGACGGTATCAGCCTGACGGTGGCGCGTTGGAACGGCCGGGTGGCGGAAATCGCCATTATTCCCTACACCCGGGAGCACACCAACATTCGCAACAAGAAGATTGGCGACGCGGTGAATTTGGAGTGCGACGTCCTGGGAAAATACGTGGAGCGGTATCTCGAGGCTCGCAACGCGGCGAAGCCGGCGTCGAGCCTGACCATCGAGCAACTCGTTCATCAGGGGTTCTAGCCGGCGTCCCGGCACGAGACCAACCTTAGCAGAGAGGTTTGTCATCTTGAGGCCGGGCTTGGCCGAAGTGTCTTAGCGTAAGAACCCGCACAATTTAGACATCGAGATGTTTTGTTGAGTGAGATGTTTCGCGCAAAAACTGCGCTCAGGATGCCATACGCGCTCTGGTTCTTCGCGAGACTGCTAGTCAATGGTGAGGTTTTTTTTTGCTCGCGCGCCACGCCAGTAAAGAACCAGGCCAAAGAGGATGGACACAAGCGTCGACCCGACCAGCTTCACCTCGAACGCGATTTTGTGGGTTTCTTCGCCCGGCGGCACAAACGAAAGAACGATGCTGACGATAACGACGAGCAGTCCCATGCAACCGATGATCCAGACACCCGCCTTTCCACCCGGAATCAGGACCGCATGCGGATTGTTCTGCCGGTCGCTTCGCCCTGCAAGCTTAATAGTCGCCGAGAACATATACAAAAACGGAATGAAATACAGAATAATCGTGGCGAGAATCACAAGTTGGTACGCGCTTTGAACCGTTTCCGTGCGGATTTGGCTTAGCAGCAAAATCGCAGCGGAAAGCGCGGCCTGCACGAGGATGGAAATGTACGGGGTCTTCCAGCGCGGATGAATTTTGCCGAAGGCCGCGGGCAGGTAGCGATCAATGCCCACGACAAACGGCACGCGCGCAACGCCAGCAACCGTGCTGCCCACCCCGCCGGCGTTGCCTACAGTAACCAGCACGGCGGCGAGAATGCCTAGAAAACCGAGCTTCAACAAAACGGACCCAATGGTAATCGCATGAAACACACCGCTCTTCGGGTCGATGTCCGCGGAGGCGGCCAGCGATAGAATCGCGAACGTTCCCACGATGTACATGAACGCGATCATCGCGCCGGAAACAAACACCGCGCGGGGCAACGCCTGGCGCGGGTTGCGCACCTCTTCGCACATGCAGGAGACAAGTTCCAGTCCGCTGAAGGCGAAAGCAATCTGTGACCAGAAATTCACCGTATCCCAATTCCAAGTAGGCAACATGTTGGCGGCGGTGAAGTGCGTGGCCGACCCGTGGCGAAAATAGACCAGCAACGCGATACCAACCAGCATCAGCAGTGGCGTGTAGGTTCCTACGCCGCCGGCATTCTGCAGCCATTTGCCGATGTTCAGCCCGATAATGTTCATACCCACGGCCACGAGCAGGAGCGCGATCGAAACAGCAAGCAGGAACGAGCGGTCCTGGGCAAGCGGCGTGCCTTTTTCCCCGATGATGTAGGCGCTCATCGAGGCGCTGGCCAGTAGCAGCCCCGGGAAATAGAAGACGGTGTATATCCAATAGGTCCATCCGGCGACAAAGCCGTGGAAATCGCCAAAGGCTTCTTTGGTCCAAACATAAAGCCCGCCCTCTTCCGGAAAACGAGACGACAATTCGTTGATGACAAACGCGCTGGGTACAAAGAAAAACGCAGCGGCAATCACCCAAAGGCTCATGGAGGAAGTGCCGTTGTGGCCGGCAGCGGCAATCCAGCGCGGGCCGAGCACGGTGGCGATATTGAACAGCAACACATCCCAGAAGCCCATGGTCTTGCGAAGCTGCGATTTGGGGTCGACGGAAACCGGCGGTGCAGCGGCGGTCGTGCTCACAGGGTCACGTCCAGCGCAGGGATGAGTTCATCCTGCAACAAGAAATCACGGAGAAAAGGATCGGTGGAGCTTTCGAATTCGGCCCAGGAAGAAAATATCTGCGAGCGGCCGTCCTGCAGGAAAACGACTTTGTCGGCGAGTCGCTTGGCGAGATGCGTGTCATGGGTAACGACAATGGAAGTCTTGTGAAACGCTTCCTTCAGACGAAGGATGAGGTCGCCCATGTGCCCGGCCATGATGGGGTCGACCATGGTGGTGGGCTCGTCGTAAAGAATCGCCTCGGGATTTTGTGCCAGCGCGCGGGCGATAGCCACGGCGCGCTTCATGCCGGTGGAAAGCTCGCTGGGAAGCTTGTTGAGGACTTCCTCGACTTCGAGCATGTGCGCGAGCTTGGCGACATACTGGTCTACGTCTTCGGCGGTAAGGCCGGGCTGGTCTTCCAGAGGAAACGCAATGTTTTCCGCCACGGTGAGCGAATCAAAGAGCGCGCCGGACTGGAAAACCATGGTGACCTTGCGGCGGAGTTCTTCGAATTGGCGCTCCGTGTAGTGGGTAACGTCCCGGCCGTCAATGAGGATCTGGCCGGAATCGGCTTTCAGGAAGCCCATGATGTGCTTGAGAGAAACCGATTTGCCGACGCCGCTGCGGCCCATAATGACGCAGGTATCGCCGCGCTTCACCTGGAAGCTGACGTTATTGAGCACGGGTCGTTCGTCAAAGGCCTTCGAAACGTTGCGGAATTCGAAATAGAATCCGGCGGCGCTGTACGCGCCGACGTCGGTCAAGCCAATGTTATTTACTTCGCTCATCACAAGCTGTCATTCCAAGAGTGGTGTTTGCCCGAGGAGTCTGCTTTGCTGCAACAATGCGAAAAGCAGCTCCCTCACTTCGTTCGGGATGACAAATTAAGCCCTTTCAGCGCGCGTTTCCAAAATCTGGCGCGCTTGCTCGTAATGCTCAGGTGTGTTCATGTTCCAGAACAATCGCCCATGGTTATCAAAGCTTTTCCAAGCGGACTCGTCAAGCACTTCCATGGGCACGTGTTTCATGGCTTCGGTGACTTTGCGGCCTCCCACGTCGAATGCGGCTTGGATAGCGGACGTGGAATGGAGGGACCAGCAGGCGCAAAGCGGTTCGAGCCGGCCGGAACTTTCCGGCACGATGACCAAGGCCTGGCTGGAGAGAGCGCGATGTTTCAGGAAAGCAAGAAATTCCTTCGTCAGAAACGGCATGTCGCAGCTGAGGATGATGGCAAACGGGCACGCACCGTGGACCATGGTGAAAAGTCGGTCCGGTGGGCCGCTTGCTTGCAAAGAATGCAGTGCAGTGAGGATGCCACCGAGTGGGCCTTCGCCGGGCCACCGGTCGGCAAGCACGGGCCAGCGCGAATCGGCATATCTCTCTGGCGGGGCGATTACAGTGACATCGTCACACACGCTGGCGAGCAATTCGCCGGTGCGTTCGAGCATGGTCTTCCCGCCGAGCCGCACCAGCGCCTTGTCCGTGCCGAAGCGTGTGCTGCCGCCGCCGGCCTGAATGAAGCCGTGGACGATCATTCCTCCTCCTCGGGAATTTCCTGGCCGGGGCGGCGAATGCCGAGCTCGCGGAGGCGTTCCTGCAGGCTCTGGCGATGCAGGCCGATGGTGGCGGCGGTGCGTGAAATGTTCCAGCGATGCGCGCCGAGTTGCCGCAACAGGTAGGCAACTTCGAACTTGCGCTTCGCCTCGCGAAAGTCTTTTTCGCGCAAGCCGAAGTCGTCGCCGTCGGACGCGCCTTTCGGAACCATGGGCACGCCGTGCAGGACTTCTTCCGGCAGATCGCTGGCGGCAAGTTCGTCGCCACGCGAAAGCACCAAGGCGCGTTCGATGGCGTTTTTGAGCTCGCGGATGTTGCCGGGCCAGTCGTACCGTTCGAGCGCTTTGAGCGCCTCCGTGCCGAGGCGCGGCGTGCAACCCAACCGCGCGCCGTGAAGGCCAACGAAAGCTTCAGCGAGGATCGCGATGTCCTCCTTGTGTGAACGGAGCGAAGGGAGTTCGATGGTGACGACGCGCAAGCGGTAGAAGAGGTCTTCCCGAAATTTTCCATCGCGAATGGCCAGTGATAGATTGCGGTGCGTGGCGCTGATGATGCGCACGTCCACGGGGATCGACTGCGTTCCGCCGAGGCGCTCGACGGTGCGATTTTCGAGCGCACGCAGGACTTTGGACTGGGTGACCGGGTTCATGTCGCCGATCTCGTCGAGAAACAGCGTGCCGCCGTGGGCTTGCTCGAAGCGGCCTTTCTTCTGCTGCGCCGCCCCGGTGAAGGCGCCGCGTTCGTACCCGAATAATTCGGACTCGATCAGCGTTTCCGGCAGGGCCGCGCAGTTCACGGCGACATAGGCTCTTCCGTTGCGCTGCGAGCGCGCATGAATCTCCTGCGCGAGCAGGTCTTTTCCCGTGCCGCTTTCGCCGAGGATAAGCACGGTGGAATCGGTGGGCGCCACGCGGTCGGCCATTTCGAATGCCTTGCGCATGGTCGTGGAGCGGCCGATCATCTGGCCGAACTGACCCTCGCCGGCCAGGCGGCGGCGCAACGACTCGTTTTCTTGCTCGAGGCCGGCAAGTTTCAAAAGATTGGCCACGCGCGGGCGGAGCTCTTCGAGTTCGAATCCCTTGACCAGATAATCGGCGGCGCCCAGTTGCAGAGCCTCGACGGCCGTTTTCGCCGTGTCTAGCGCCGAAACCATTAACACGGGAAGCTCGTGGCCCTCCTGGCGTAGCCATTTCAGAAATGCGAGCCCGTCCTCGCCGGGAAGCACCACATCGAGCAGGAGCAAATCCGGTTTCTCGGAGAGAAGCAGGGGCCGCGCGGCGGCCGCGGAATCAGCCTCTGCGATGCGATAGCGGCTTTCGAGTGCGCGGCGCAAGGCATAACGCGAAGCGGGCTCGTCGTCCACGATGAGAACGGTTTTCATCCGGCTTGCTCCTTAGCCATCAGCGGAAAATGGAGGCGGATTTCGGTGCCCCGCGAATCACGCACTGGGCTTTTGATTTCGAGCGAGCCGCCCGCCTCTTGCAGGCGGCGGTCGACAATGGACAGCCCCAAGCCCGTGCCGCGTGCCTTGGTGGTGAAAAACGGCTGCAACACGTTGGCCTGATCGACGGCGGGAATCCCCGGGCCGTTGTCTTCCACCGCAATGGTGCAGAATGTTTCCGCGCACTGCAGCGACAAACGCACATGCCCACCGTTGGGGGCCGCTTCAATTGCATTCAGCACCACATTCGAAAGAATGTCGTTCGCCGATTCCTCGCCGATTGCCGCGCGCACTTCTCCGTTGGCTTGTGCCAACTGCAGGGAAACTCGGCGTTCCTCGGCGGCGTGACGCAGCACGTTGCCAACGGTTTCCGCTACCTGCGCCAGATTGCAGCTCTGGGAGCCCGGTCCAGTCCGCACGCCAGGGCGGCTGAACTGCAACAGTT
Organism: Candidatus Acidiferrum sp.; assembly: GCA_035262705.1. GTDB lineage: Bacteria > Acidobacteriota > Terriglobia > Acidiferrales > UBA7541 > Acidiferrum. The sequence continues at coordinate 32,944 of DATFSI010000153.1, forward strand.
GGTTGAGGCGTGCGGAAAGCCGATTAATCTCTTCCAGCACCATCTGCGTTTCCTGACGAAAATTGCCGGGCAGTTCCGGGCTTTCCATCTGCACCTGCAGAATCGTCTTGATCGAACCGAGCGGGTT
>DATFSI010000154.1:0-5191 GCA_035262705.1 Candidatus Acidiferrum sp.
CCACCGCCTGCTTGCCATCCACGACGAGAATGCCGCCAACCCGCAGACCTGCCTTGACCTCGCGAATCTCGGTCAAGGCTGCGGGCCTTTCTCCGAGGACAACCAGTATCAATTCACGTTGCCGCCGGGCGCGGTGCTCCACATGCCTTACATTGGTGGTTCGACTCCGGGCGGTCCGAATATTCCTTGCCCCATCACCCACAGCACGGCGCAATGCACACTCACCGGCGCCCCTGGGACCGGCACGCCGATCAACCTCGTCGGCCTACGTCCGTATGCTTCTCCGAATTGCAATCCCACGGACACGAATCCGCTTACCAGCGGGTGCCCCGCCGACGGCACGGAAGTCTTCAACAGCATTTTCTCCGAAGACAACGTCGCTCGTTCCAATTACAACTCTTTGCAGGCCATGGTTGAGAAGCGCTTCTCTCACGGGCTGCAGTTCCAGGCGTCCTACACGTTCAGCAAATCACTCGACAATGCCTCGAGCTTCGAGGAGATCCTCAATCCGCTGAACTTCAATTCCACCTACGGGCCGTCTCTGTTCGATTCCCGTCACCGCTTCGTCTTCAACTACGTCTGGGATCTGCCCGTTCCGAAATACGAGGGCACCAAAGGCAAGCTCCTCAATGGCTGGCAGGTCTCTGGAATTTACACCTACCAGAGCGGCTTCCCCATCCTAATCAACAATTGCGACGACCAGGAGCTCCAAGCCAGTACCCTGGGCTTTGAATGCCCCGGAAAACCCGACTTGACCGCCCCGTTCCACACACAGAATCCGCGCAGGGACGGTCAGGTCTTCGAGCCGGGCGGCTTCACCGACAGCGCGCTTGGTGTCATCGGAAATGCTCCGCGCACACTGTGCTGCAACCCGCCGATCAACAATTTTGACATCGGCATATTCAAGGGCACCCCGATTGGAGAAAAGCTCCGGGTGGAATTCCGAACGGAGATTTTCAACATCTTCAATCACGCCCAGTTTTACGGCACGGATGGCGGCTCTTCGAATCCCACTTTTGGCCAGCCCCTGAAAGTGCGCGACCCGAGGCTCGTGCAGTTTGCTTTGAAGATTCTCTTTTGACGGCGGAAGAGGATCACCGGCTGGGCCGCTGACAAGCCGGGCACCCGCCGCGTTCGAAAATTTCTCCTGGGAGGCGCCTCGGCCCAGCCGGGGCGCTTCCGTATGAAAAGTTCAGGTCGGCCATGGCCGCCCCGTGGCTGCAGGAACTGTGCGAGTAGCGTAAAATTAAGAGTGCAGCTTTCCGCAGGAACCGCACCGTTTGCCTCGCTCGCGAGGCGGTAATAAAGCCGCCCCAACACTGACCGCAGGGAACAGACCTGCCCAGGTGACCAACAAGGAAGGCCCACCTGATGGAGTCGTATCATGCACGAAACACTACAGAAGGAAATCGCTCTCTATGAGAAACGCACGCCGAAATCGGCCGAGGCGCATAAGAAAGCGCAGAAGCGCCTCCCGCTTGGCGTAGCCAGCAACTACCGCGCTTATGATCCCTATCCCATCTTCGTTTCCGAAGGCCATGGCAGCAAGATCAAGGACATCGACGGCAACGAATACCTCGACCACAACCTTTGCTTTGGCACGCTGATGGCCGGCCACGGCCATCCCGCCGTGGTGAAAGCGGTCAAGGACATGGCCGATCGCGGCACCACCTTTGGCATGCCCCACGGTATGGAATACGAACTCGCCGAAGAAATCTGCGCGCGCTATCCCGTCGAGATGGTTCGCTTCGGCAATAGCGGCACGGAAGCGACCATGCACGCATGCCGCATCGCCCGCGCCGCCACCGGCCGCGACAAAATTCTGCGCTTTGAAGGCGCCTATCACGGTCTGCACGACACGGCGCTCGTCAGCGTCAAACCCAAAATCGAAGACGCCGGTGACATCCACGCGCCCAACTCCGTTCCCGGCGGTCTCGGCGTCATCCAGGCCGTTCTCGACAACGTTTGCGTCGCCACTTTCAACGACATCGCCAGCGTCGAGCACCGGTTCAAGCAGTTTCCTGGTCAAATCGCCGCCATCATCCTAGAACCCATCCTGATGAACGTCGGCCTCTGTCTGCCGCAGCCCGGCTTCCTAGAGGCCCTGCGCGACATCTGCACCAGAAACGGCGCGCTTTTGATTTTCGACGAAGTGAAAACCGGCGCAAAACTCTGCTGGGGCGGCGCCAGCGAATATTTCGGCATCAAGCCAGACCTGATTACCTTGGCGAAATCCATCGGCGGCGGCGTTCCTCTGGCCGCCTTTGGCGCGAGCAAGGACGTGATGGACCTGATCGCCGAGCACAAGGTCTTTCATGGCGGCACTTACAACACCAACCGTTACGCCATGGCCGCGGGCCTCGCTGCTTTCCGCGAAGTGCTTACCCGTGAGAACTACGCCCACGTGGACAAGCTCAGCAAGAAACTCACCGAGGGCTATCGCCACATCGTCAAGAAAAACGGCGTGCAGGCCTACGTGGCCAGCGCCGGCGTCAACGGCGCTTTGATGTTCTACCCCCAGGAAATTCGCAACTATCGCGACTGGCTGAACATCGACGTCGATATCTGGCGCCAGTTTTGGTTCGGCATGGTCAACCGCGGCGTGCTTGCCATGCCCTATTGGTGGGACGAGCAGTGGACCATCTCCGTGCAACACACGGAGGCCGACATCGACAAACACCTCGCGGTTTTTGAGGAAGTGGCCCCCGGCCTCGCCAAGGCGCAGCAGGAACGTGGCGCCAAGTTTGTCGGCGCCGCCGGCCACTAAGAACAAGACGTGTGGGGATGGCCCGCTTCAGAAAGCGGGCCGGCCGAGAGAGACTTTACGGCCCGCCTTCTGCCTTGCCCTTATGCAAAAAGGGAGGCGGGCCGGCTTTTCATGAAGGAGAACCATTCGTTTGGCCACCGAGGTCATTGCGCCCGTAGCCTCCCCAGAACCTGTGCGTCTAAAGCGCGTGCTCGGGAAGCGCGACCTCGTGCTCCTGTTCGTCGTTGCCGTTTTCAATCTCAATGTACTGCCGTCGGTTGCGGCCAACGGCGGCGTCACCATCTGGCTCTGGATTATTTCGCTGCTCCTCTTTTTCCTTCCGCAAGGCATCGCCGTTATCGAACTGGCTCACCGCTTTCCCGGCGAAGGCGGCGTGTATCTCTGGGCCAAGGAAGTCTTCGGCGACTTCCACGGCTTTCTCTCCGGCTGGTGTTATTGGACCAACAACATGATGTACGTGCCGACGATCATGCTCTACTTCGTCGGCGTTTCTGTTTTCGCCCTGGGTCCGAGCCACGCCGGCTTGGCCGACAGCAAATCCTTCGCGCTCGCCGCTTCCGTCGTCCTGCTCAGCGTTTTGGTGATCCTCAACATCATGGGCCTGGGTGTCGGCAAGTGGATTAACAATATCGGCGGCATCGGCACCTTCGTTGCCGCATTTCTTCTGATGGGACTTGGAGTTATCATCTGCGCCAAATTTGGCACCACCATCGACTGGAGCGATTTCCAGGTCCCCGCGAATCCCCGCTTCGTCCTGAACTCCTTCGGCGTCATCTGCTTTGGGCTGGTCGGCTTGGAACTCGCCTCCATCATGGGCGACGAAATTGAAAATCCCGCCAGGACGCTGCCCGGCGCCGTCGCCTGGGGCGGCGTGTTCTCCGGACTGCTCTATGTCGGCGCCACGCTTACCCTAATCGTTGCCGTCAGTAAGGACAGCATCAGCGTCCTGCAGGGCATCGTGCAGGCCGTCAGTCTCATGGCCGCGCGCGTCGGCGTCTCCTGGATCATCGCTCCGTTTGCGCTGATGCTTAGCCTCTCGATCGCGGGTATTGGCTCGGCATGGCTAGGCGGCTCCGCGCGTATTCCTTTTGTCGCCGGGCTCGACTCCTATCTCCCGGCCTGGCTCGGCAAGATTCACCCCAAGTATGCGACGCCCTATCCGGCGCTCCTCGTGCACGCGGGGGTTTCGTTGGTTCTGGTCATCTTCAACTTTCTGGCCACCGGCGGCGTGCAGGAAAGTTTCCAATCACTGCTCTCGCTCGCCGTAGTCCTTCAACTGGTTCCGTTTCTCTATATGTTCGGCGCGCTTCTGAAGATCGCCCTCCATGAAAATTTCGTCCGAGGGCATTACGGCAAAGGTACATTGATCTTTGCCGGTGCCTGCGGCCTGGTTACCACCATTCTGGGCATCGCCCTGGCGTATTTCCCGGCGGCTCAGATCAAATCGCTCTTTCGTTACGAAGTCTGGATGGTCGGCGGCACGCTCGTCTTTATCGGCATGGCCGCGTTTTTCTTTTTTGTCTACGGTAGCCGCAAGGCCGCCCGGAGATTGGCCGCGGGTTCCCCGGCCGCATGAATTTATAGGTTGGAAGGAGACTGTTTATGTCTAGTCCGGCAAAGCCTGCTGTGAAAACCTATCCGAATTACATCAACGGCCAGTGGGTCGCCAGCTCCAGCGGCGAAACCTTTCCCGTTTTCGATCCGTCCACGGAAGAAGTCATTGCTCACGTTGCCTCGTCTAATGCCGCCGACGTCGACAAAGCCGTAAAGGCTGCGCGCGCTGCTTTTGACTCTGGCGCGTGGCCCGCCGCTACCGCGCAGGATCGCGGCCGCACCCTCTTCAAGCTTGCCGACAAGATCCGCCAGAATCTTCCCATGCTGGCCGAGCTCGAATGCCGCAACACCGGCAAACCCATCGTCGAAGCCGAATACGACATCGGCGATGTGGCCACCTGTTTCGAATACTATGGCGGCCTCGCCAACAAGGTCACCGGCAACGTTATGCCCGTGCCCGCCAATGCCCTCAGCTTCACCCTCCGCGAGCCCGTCGGCGTCGCAGGGCAGATCATCCCGTGGAACTATCCGCTGCTCATGGCCGCGTGGAAACTTGCACCCGCTCTGGCCGCCGGATGCACCTGCGTGCTGAAACCCGCCGAGCAGACTCCGCTCACCGCGATGGAATTTGCCACCTGGCTCGAGGAAGCCGGCCTACCTCCCGGCGTTGTAAACATCGTCAACGGTGTCGGCGAGATTTCCGGAGCCGCGCTCGTCTGCCATCCGCAAGTTGACAAGATCGCCTTCACCGGCAGCGCTGCCGTCGGCAAAATCATAGTCAAATCGGCCGCCGACACCCTCAAGCGTGTCACCCTCGAACTCGGCGGAAAATCTCCGAATGTTTTCTTCGCCGACGCCGATTGGGAAGCC
>DATFSI010000155.1:0-6049 GCA_035262705.1 Candidatus Acidiferrum sp.
TGCAAGTCGTCCTGGATAAAATGGTCAAGCCCTATCCTGGCCGCTTCATTGTTTTCACACAGATGGATTGGAGCAAGATTGACGATGCCAATTTCAGCCAGGAAATGGTCGCGCAACTTGATGATGCCGTGAGACGTGGCGCTCGGGGCCTCAAAATCCTAAAGGACTGGGGTCTCGGCGTCCGTGACAAGAGTGGAAAACTTGTCCCTATCGACGACCCGCGCATGGACCCGGTCTGGGAGGAATGTGGGAGGCTGGGAATTCCCGTGGCCATCCATTCAACCGATCCTGAAGCTTTTTTCAGCCCCACCGATGCTCGCAACGAGCGTTATGAAGAGCTCATGCATAATCCAACCTGGAGCTTCTACGATCACAAATTTACCGACAAACAGACGCTTCTCGACGAGCGCAACCATGTGATCGCCAAACATCCGCACACCACATTTATCGCTCTCCACGTTGCCAACTGGCCGGAAAATCTGGATGTCGTTTCCGATTGGCTTCGCAAGTATCCCAATATGTATGTCGAACTCGGAGCGCGGCAAGCCGAGCTTGGTCGCCAGCCGCGCCGCGCCGCCCAATTCTTTGGTGAATTTCAAGACCGCATCCTGTTTGGAACAGATTCGGAACCTGTTCCCGCTATGTATGCCAACTATTTCCGATGGCTCGAAACGCAGGATGAATACTTTCCGTATTGGGGCTACCCTGGCCAGGGACGATGGATGATTTACGGCCTGGGGCTACCGGATCTTGTTCTCGAGAAGGTCTATCACGGTAACGCCGAGAAAATTTTTTCTATGTACCATGGGGATCAGCAATGAAACGCTTCCTGAGCCAACCGGGCGCCGTAGTTCTCCCGGTTGTGGCATTTCTGTCCGTTTCTTTGTTTGCGGGGTGCCACCGCAAGGAACAACCTGCCCAGCCTGGCTCCAGTATCGCGGTCGAGACCCAATCGGACGGCATCCATCTGCGCACCTCGCAAGCGGAATTTATACTTACTCCCTCCGGCGCTCTCCTCGGCCGGCTGAAGAACCGAGCCCAATGGCTGACTTTCGATGAAGTCTCGTCCAATTCCGGAGCCCTCGTCACCAGTAACGAACTGCCGGTCAAGGATTTCGTGGCTGACCTAGCCCACGGCCAGGTCTCGCCTGCAAATGGCAAGCTCGGGGCTCTCGGACAGCACGTAGAAGTCAAAGCTCACAGCGCCGCCACTGGCCTAGACGAAGTCTTGACCGTTGAGGTCTACGATGATTTTCCTGCCCTCGCGCTTCTTTCCGCCTCCTATACAAACTCCGGCCAAAAAGATGTCGACCTTGATTCGGTCGCTTTGCAAACGCACTCCCTTAATGCCTCTTTGGCCGACCCCAACGCCAAGCCCCACGAGATGTGGGCTTTTTTCGGCTCCAGCCTGAAATGGGGAAAAGACGATGTGCTGCCGATCCCAGTAGGTTTCTCCCAGGAGAACCCTTTTGGCGTTCCCGTGGAAACCCGTGACGACCTTGGACGCGTCGGTGGGGGCGTGCCAGTCGTCGCGTTTTGGACGCGAAACATCGGCCTTGCCATAGGTCATCTCGAAACTCTGCCGCTCGCGGTTTCTATTCCCGTTCATACAACTCCGGACGGACAAGTGGATGCCGCAGTTAGCGTTCCGGCGAACACCAAGCTCAAACCGGGAGAAACCTTCTCTACTCCTAGAACATTTCTTTCCGTCTTCCATGGTGACTACTACGAAGCGCTCAGCACTTGGTCGAAAGCCGTAGAGCGTGAGGGACTGGCTCGCCCGAAAAACAATGACGAGAACTATGCCGTCAGTTGGTGCGGTTGGGGATACGAGTCAAATGTTACTCCCAAGCAGATGCTCGATACCGTGCCAAAACTGAAGGAGCTTGGAATCCACTGGGCCACCCTCGACGATCGCTGGTTCAACAACTACGGCGATTGGCAACCGCGCCGCGACACCTTCAGCGACCATGCCATCCAGGACATGGTCAAGGAGTTTCACAAGCAGGGCATCAAGGTTCAACTTTGGTGGCTTCCCCTTGCTGTCGAGGATGGAAAGTTCCGTTACGGCGATCACCAGTACGTGGTGTCAGATGTTGTAAAGCAGCATCCCGAGTGGTTGATCCTGGACGAAAACGGGCAGCCCGCACGGATGACCAGGAACCTCGCCACCCTTTGCCCCGCTGTTCCGGAAGTCCGCGAATATTACAAGAATCTCACCGAGAGATTTATTCGTGATTGGGATTTCGATGGACACAAACTCGATAACATTTACGCGACCCCCCGCTGCTATAACCCAAAGCACCGCCACAAATCTCCTCTGGACTCCGTCTATGCCATGGGCGACGTTTACAAAACGATTTTCGAGACCACGCGGACACTGAAGGCCGACAGCGTGACCCAGAGCTGCCCTTGCGGCACCCCGCCGAGTCTCGCGTGGCTCCGCTATATGGATCAAGCCGTTACTGCTGACCCTGTTGGTGCGATCCAGGTGCGACGTCGTATCAAGATGTATAAAGCCCTTCTTGGCCCCCATGCCGCCATCTACGGCGATCACGTGGAATTGACGCGCATCACCGGCGCCAATACCAACAACGAGCAGGACGTCGGAAACGATTTTGCATCGACGTTGGGCACCGGCGGAGTGCTCGGCACAAAATTTACCTGGCCGGATTATGGCCCAAAGCTGAAAAACGTCTACCTCAATCCCGAAAAAGAGGGCCACTGGAAAAAATGGATTGCTCTTTACAACGAAAAAATGCTCTCCAAAGGCAATTTCCTCGATCTTTACGTTTATGGATATGACGTGCCCGAAGCGTATGCCATTGAAAAAGACGGCTCTCTCTATTACGGCTTCTATGCGCCCTCGGCTCGAGATAAAGGCGCTGGCGCGGCAAATTGGAGAGGCGAAGTGGAACTCCGTGGCCTCCTCAACAAGACCTATCACGTCACCGATTATGTCGACGGCAAGGACTACGGTAGCGTCACCGGCCCAGTCGCCAAACTGCCCGTTGAGTTTTCAGGAAGTCTCCTGCTACAAGCGGTGCCTTCCAAACCCGCCCCTTAGCAGCAATCACGGCATCGTCTCATTGCCCAAGGAATGCCTTTCGGTGAGCTGCGTCCCGAAACGCCTCCGTCCCTCCGCTCCGCGTTGTCGAAAGCGCCCCTGCAAGATTGCCAAATCGCAGACACTCCTCAATTCTGGCGCCTCGGATGAACTGATGCAAAAATCCCGCATCGAAACTATCCCCGGCTCCGATGCTATCTACGGTGGCAACTTTTGCAGCAATCGCCTCGAAGCATTCGTGGCCTCGCCGAGCCATAACTCCCAATTCGCCTCGCTTCATCACTACCAGGGGAACTCTGCCGGCCAGATATTCCAGCGCCCGCATTGGATCTTCGACCCCCGCGAGTCGCGTGGCCTCCCGCTCGTTCGGCAAAAGTACGTCCACCCAGGGGAAAACATCGAGCACATCACGTTCCCAGCGGTCTTCCGGATCGTCGTTGGTGTCCAGCGAAGTCGAAAGTCCCGCTTCCTTCGCACGGCGGAATAATTCCATCACCCGGGGTCGCAAAGCCGTTTGCAGAAAAAACGAGGATAGATGCAGATGCCGCGCTTCTACGATTCTCTCGAGGTTCACATCTTCAAGGCGCATCTCTCCCATCACTCCCGGGTAGGTAAGAATGAATCGCTTTAGGGGCTGCGCCAGGATCACCGTAATTCCTGTTTGCTTACCGGGAAATCGCTTCACGCCACTTGCGTCTACACCCGATTCGGAAAGTCGCTCCAGGCATATTTCTCCCAGACCATCTTTCCCAATCGCCGAATGGAAGCTCACGCGGTTTCCCAGCAGCGCAAGGTTATGCGCGAAAATCGCCGAGGAGCTTCCCAGTGTCAGGTTCAGATTGCTCGCCAGATACTCGCGATCCAGGTCAAATCGACTTGGGAGCCCGTAAAGCACCAAGTCCAGGTTTAATTCTCCGACCACACTGACGTCGTATTGTTTTTCACTCGGCATTCCAGGCGCTCCACCGCGCCATCAATCCAGAAGCACAACGCGCGTCAGGTTTTTTGGTTCGTCGGGATTAAACCCCTTTTTGACTCCCGTGTGATATCCGAGAAGTTGGGTTGGCACGACAAACGGCGCAAGCTGGAGAATCTCCGGAGCGGAGCACTCCAGTTCCAGGACAAGTTCCGAAGCCTTCCGTACCGCCTCCGTGGCACGGTTGCAGATCGCAACAATCGGCCCGCCCAACTCCTTCATCTCCAGCAGTACCTCGCTCTCTGCATCCATCCCGGCTTCGCTCAGCAAGAAACCAATGCACGTCTGCGGTGCGACAATCGATTTTGGTCCGTGCCGGAATTCCAGTGTATGGTACGCCTGGGCATAGGAATGCGACATTTCCGTCACTTTCAGTGCGGCTTCCCGGGCAATCGGGAAAAACGGTCCCTGCGCCAGATAGATGTAGTCTTCAAACGACCGTTCGGACACGAACTCCTCTATCTGTTCATTCCATCTCTGTATCCGGTACCCTAGAGCTCCGGCGATATTTTCAAGCGCTCCAGGGATACTTCTGTCTCCCAGGCTTTCCGCTGCCAGCAGGACCAGGGCCAACAGCATGGAACTGAACGACCGGGTCATTACCATGCTCTTCTCATCCGCATCTGCAGTGCTAATCGTCAGATCGCACGTCTTCGCCAGCTCCGATTCCGGCGCACAAGTAATCCCTAATGTAGACACCCTGTGTTTTCTTCTCAGAATCTCCGCTGCACGAACCGCCTCCGAAGTGCTTCCTGACCGGGAAATAATGACTGCTTGCAGATCTTGCGCGTCAAGTATTGCCAACTGCGGGAACAGCAAAATTTCCGAAGAGGGAACTGCGCGGGCCGGTTGATTCGTCAAAAGCGTCCAGCATGCGGCAGCCGCCTCCGCCAGATAAAAACTCGTGCCGCAACCCGTGAACAGCCAGGTCTTGTGTGCGCGCATCTTTGCCCTAATGTCTCTAAAACCCGCATCGTTTTCGAGCTTTCCCAGGCAGGAGCGCCAGACCTCAGGCTGCGACAATATTTCGGTTAGTGTGTGGAAGTCGCGAATGGGGGTGCTCGATAGGCGCGTCATACTTTCCTCGACAAAGCGAATCCTTCATATTTGCATCTAGTCTTGACTGCAAATTCCTATATCTTTCCGGCCCGCAGGTCCCGAATGCCGTAGCTAAGCAGTGGTCAGTTTCTGCACCAAGACTTGCCGTTCAAAATTGCGGATGTCTTCGAGTTTCGCTGCCCCCGGCGATTCCGCCAGACAGTTTGCAGTCGCGCACGCGGTGGCCAGCCGTAATGCCTCTTCAGTTGCAAAGTTGGAAGCCAGGGCAAAGGCAAACCCCGCCACAGCCGAATCTCCACAGCCGACCGTCGAATGTGCCGCCACCGGCAGAGCCGCCGCGTGAAGCACAACTTCACCCGTTCCTGAACAGAACAGGAGCCCCTCGCTTGCCAGGCTGAGCGCCGCGCTCTGGGCCCCCAACTCCAGCAACCTTTCGACAGCCACTACAGCCTTGGAAGAAGAATTCACTTCCATCCCCAGAAGCTTCGAGACTTCCTCTCGATTGGGTTTCACAAACCAGGGCTTCGCACGCAGCCCCAATCGTAGCGCCTCACCGCTGGTGTCCAAAAATGTCCGGCACTGAAACTCATGCGCCATCGTAATCAAACGCGCATAGAGATCCTGCACCGTGCCGTCAGGAAGGCTTCCCGATAAAACCACCGACAGCTTTTCCGTGCCCTTGGCCAGGAGATCTCTGTATTGCGCTTCAAACGCAGCCCATTCTTCTTTGCCGGGTGTTGTACCCGGCTCCAGGATTTCCGTCACGGTTCCATCGCTTTCCAAGATCTCCAGATTCATGCGCGTCGCCTGCTTTGTGGGAATCCCGGTCGCCTCGATTCCCAGCTGGGAAAGCCCGGCAAGAAGTTCCTTGCCATTTGCTCCACCATACGGTCCGAGCCACATAGGCTTCTCGCCCAGAGTTCGCAGCACCATGGCGACGTGAGCCG
>DATFSI010000156.1:0-25115 GCA_035262705.1 Candidatus Acidiferrum sp.
AGCATGTGGCAGCGGCCATCGAAGATGCCTCCGGGATCAATCACCATGCAAGGGGAATGCACCTCGCCGGTCACCACACCCTTCGGCTGAATCTCGACACGTCCGCGCGCGAAGATTACTCCGTCAAAGTGTCCGGCGATCACCACGCGATTGCCTTCGATCTGCCCTTCCACCTTGGCGTCCTCACCAAGGACGACGGTCTGTTCAGAGATGATGTTGCCCTTTACGTGGCCGTCGATGCGGAACGTGCCCGTTACTGTCAGCGTGCCCTCCAGGGACACCCCCTGATCAATAAATCCTGTCCACTCTTCGCTCAACGCGTCTTTCGACGTACCTGGCCACTTCCATGCCATTGAAGATTCCCCCAGAACGATTCTTCCGCTTCGGTGCTCGCGAAAGTCTATTTTACCAATGTAGCGGCGGGCGTCGAGAAGTCAACGCTTCGTGCGTGTGAAGTTGTCGAATGAAATTACTGCTCTAAAGTGCAGTCTGAATATTCTTGGCCGGAACTACTTCATCAGCCGATCGTAAATTCCCATGAGCTGCGCGTTATCGTAAAATTCCAGGACCAGTTGGCCTGGCCGCAGGTTGGTTTTCTCGCGCAGATGAATCTTGGTTCCCAAATGGCGCTGCAACTCCTCGAGCGCCTCGCGAATATTCGGATCCATCGGCGCTTCCCCCGCGGCCCGCGCACTGCGCGCCCGTCGCGAGCCCAACCGCTCAATCTGTCGCACGGTCAAGCCGCCACGCGCCGCGCGCTTTGCGTAACGCATGCGAAGGTTCGGCTCGGCGACTCCCAGCAATGCCCGACCGTGTCCAGCCGTCAATTTTCCCTCTTCAATCCAGTCCTGAATGAGCTCTTCCAGTTTTAACAAACGAATCGCGTTGGCCACCGTGGCGCGATCCTTGCCGGTACGGTCGGCAACTTGTTCTTGCGTCAATTCGAATTCGTGCATTAAGCGGTCGAAGGCTCGCGCCGCTTCCATTGCGTTCAGATCTTCGCGCTGGATGTTCTCCACCAGCGTCATTTCGAGCGCCAACTCGTCCGATACTTCCTTGACAATGGCCGACACCCTGTTGAGGCCTGCACGCTGGGCAGCTCGCCATCGCCGCTCACCGGCGATCAATTGAAAGCGTTTGCCAACCGGGCGCACAACGATTGGCTGAATAATGCCGCTAGCCTGAATCGAGCGTGCCAGCTCGTCTAACGCTTCTTCCCGGAATCGCGTGCGGGGCTGATAGGGGCTTGGCTCAATCAAGTCAATATCGAGCTGCATCGGCCCTGCGGGGCTAAGAGCGGGGGCGGCTGCTGCCGCTGCCGCAGCTCCACTGCTCGCTGTTGGCGCCGCACTGGGCGATGGTGTTACAGCCGCTGGCTGCGGTTCAGGCTCCCGAATGAGCGCTCCGAGTCCCCGTCCCAAGGCGTTTCTCGGCATTGTTGATTACCTCCTGGGCAAGCTGTGTGTAGCCTTCCGCCCCTTTACTGTGTATATCATAGAAAATAATAGGCTTACCGAAACTTGGTGCCTCCGCCAGTCGTACGTTACGAGGAATCAGGCTCTGAAACACCTGTGAACCAAAGAAACTTCGCAGATCCGTAGCGACCTGCCGTGAAAGGCTAGTTCTCTCGTCATACATTGTCAGGAGAATACCTTCGATTTCCAGGCTGGGGTTCAGGGTGCGCCGGATTCGCATCAGGGTGTCCAGCAATTCGGAAACACCCTCGAGGGCCAGATATTCGCACTGGATCGGAACCAGGACAGCATCGGCAGAGACCAAAGCATTCAAGGTCAGAAGATCCAAAGCCGGCGGGCAATCCAGGATGATAAACCGATACTTGTCGCGGATGGACCGAAGAAAGGCTTGGAGCTTATATTCCCGATCCTCTGCCGAAACCAATTCAACGGCGGCGCCTGCGAGATTCTTGTCGGCCGGAAGGACATCCAGTCCGTCCACCTGTGATTTCTGCACCAATCTTTCGAAGGGTTCTTTCATGATTAAGGCGTGATAAAGATTCCGACGGGAGGGGTCTTTCTGAAAGCCAATGGCTGCGGTGGCGTTGGCCTGGGAATCGCAATCTACGAGTAAAGTCGGCTGATCTGCCGTTGCCAGACACGCCGCCAAGTTAACCGCTGTAGTTGTTTTGCCAACTCCGCCTTTTTGGTTTGCAACGGCGATAATGCGGGCCAAATTCTTCTCCTGAACAAGCGGAAAGTAACAAAGTCGTGGATGCGATGCAAGATGTTTCACGTGGAACACCGTCCCTAGCTGCGGATTTCTTGTGACCATTCCGAATGTTTCACGTGGAACATCCAAGCGGGGAATCTCTCCGGGTGTTCCAAGCGTAGGCTCACCAGTTGTTCCACGTGGAACATATTCCCACAGCGATTGTTTTCCATGCGACAATCAGTTCAAATGAAACACTCGGGTCGGAGTACCGGAGAGTATTCAGAATTTGAAGCAAATGTCATCACGCCGACATTTGTGTTAATTTCCCAATCAAAATATACCGCTGAAGTGATTGCGGGACCAAAATCGGTTCGCGCCACTCCCATTGCTTCGACTTCCGCACCTCATCCAGATCTCGGCCGCCGATCCAAAGGGCCACTTGCGTCGCGCTTACCTTTGGCGATGCCGCCCACTCCAAAAAAGGCACAAATTCCCCAACCGCACGAGAACACACCACATCCAGAGGTGCAACTTCCTCTCCCAATTCTTCGTATCGGCTGATCACGACCCTTGTGCCGGTAAGTCCAAGTTCCCGAACAACCTCTGCCAGGAACGTTCCCTTTTTGATGTTTGACTCCACTAGCACCAAATCGAGCTCGGAACGCGCAATTTTCAGTGGAATTCCTGGAAAGCCAGGACCCGAGCCAATGTCGGCGAGCCGACCTTTATCCACAGGAATTGCACTGGCCCCAAACATAGACTCGCAAAAATGACGATATAGTATCTCCAGAGGATTACGGATGGCGGTGAGATTGAGCTTCTCATTCCAACGCTGCAAGATCGCCATATAGTGTTGAATTAACACCACTTGTTGTTCATCTATGGAGATTTGAAATTCGCCCATGGCGCGGCGAATCGTCTCTTCCGAAATTAGCTTCTCAATACCTGTTTGCATATTGATTACTATCCTGTGATTATCTTTTCTTGTCTGTTTTCGCTCGAGTCCCGAAGTAAATAACGAGGTGCCGCAGCCCCTGCCGCCAGATCCAGCCCTGCATGCCACATCATGGCCGGCACCAGACTACCAAATCCTAGCCGCCCGAGCGCAAGGAGTACACCGAACAGGCCAGTACTCAGAATTCCTGCCCTGCCCTGGTAAGCGTGTGCCAGCCCAAACAGGATCGACGTGACCACCACGGAGAGCCAAACCGGAGTCCCACTTTGGCTCATCGCGGCGAGTGCAAATCCCCGGTACAGAAATTCCTCGCAAACGCCGGCAGTGATCGACAAAGCGCTATAGGGGAGGTACTCCAAGAAACTAACCGGTAAAAGTCTGTTTGCCAGTTTGCGCAGTAGATCCGGCGCCGGCCCCTCCATTGTTCCGATGCGCCTCAGATTCAGCCATTGCAGCCCTCCGATCGCCATGCCTCCGATAAGCCCCGCAACTACAGGAATCAACCCAACGGGCGATAAGCCGAGATCCGCAATGCGCAGGCCACGCGCCAACGCGCGCCACCCTACCACTCCCGCCAATAGCCACTGGAAGCCAATCGTAACCGCGTAAAGCGCGAGCTTTTCCTTAATGTCTACAGACGGCAGGGCCAGCAGTTTTTTCAACCGTACATGTCCCCGCCAGGGAATCACCACGCCTAGAAAAAGAAAGACTAACCAAAAGTCCCAAGGCATCACGCGATAAGAACACTTTCTCCTGCCGACGCGCAAGTTGTCTCTAGAACTAAAGTCCCGAGATGAGCAGGAATTTCGCGACCCCGCTATAATCAGAGCGCAGCACAGTGAGGTGTGGCTTGACCGAATCCGTGAAACTCACGGCCATGGTCAAGGCAGCCGGTTGAGCGGCCAAGCTGAGTCCCGGGACGCTGGACTCCATCTTACGCCGCCTGCCGTTGCCGACGGACCCGAACGTGCTCGTTGGCTTCCAAACCAACGACGACGCCGGGGTGTATTTGCTCGACGAAAATTCCGCACTGGCGCAAACCGTGGATTTCTTTACGCCGATTGTGGACGATCCATTCGCTTTCGGGCAAATCGCCGCCACCAACTCGCTCAGCGATATCTATGCCATGGGCGGCAAGCCGTTTTCGGCTCTCTCCATTGTCGGCTTCCCGGAAAAAGGAAATCCCGAAATTCTGGAGCAAATCATGCGCGGCGGCTTGGACAAAATGAAAGAAGCCAGCTGCGCCGTCCTCGGCGGCCACTCAATTCGCAATGAAGATATCCAGTTTGGTTACGCCGTAACCGGGTACGTCCACCCAAAAAAAATTTGGAGAAACGTGGGAGCGCAGCCCAACGATGTGCTTCTGCTGACCAAGCCCCTGGGCACGGGCCTTATCTCCACCGCGCTCAAGCGCACTCGCACTAGCCTGAAAAATGTGGAAGTAGCCATTGCCTCGATGGCGCAATTGAATCGCAATGCTGCCGAAGCGCTGCGCAAGCTTGAAGATAAAACCGCTTCGCGCTGCGTCCAAGCGGTCACCGATGTTACCGGTTTCGGCTTGCTAGGCCACGCGCGCGAGATGGCGCTCGGCGAACCGGAGAAGGGAATTCTCGCGGCAAGCATCGAAATTCAGCACAAAACGGTTCCCGTGCTGCCCGGCGCGCTGGATGCTGCAAGCCAGGGGATGATCTCCGGCGGCCTCAACAACAATCTCGATTTTCTCGTAGGTTGTGTCCAGTTTGCCCCGGGCGTTCCAGAAGAGTATCGTTCGCTGCTTTTCGATCCGCAAACCTCCGGCGGTCTGCTGGTCGCCGTCGCGCCAGAAGCCGCCGATCGAGCCATGGAGATTCTGGGGCAACACAATGTCACGGCACACAAAATAGGCCGTGTTCTGCCGAAAGATGGAGCGCTGCTTTCGGTTGTCTAATCTCGAGTGACCCCCCTCATGGACACCATCACCCACGGCATCGCCGGCGCACTGATCGCCAAGGGCGCATTTAAAGGCGGCGATTTTCTCCCTCGGGAAGCGCCGGATAAGCGCCACATCATCACCTGGGCCCTAACGCTGGGCGCAATCTTTCCCGATTCGGACATTCTTCGGGACTGGTTTTCGCGCGATCCCTTGCTGATCGTGACGTGGCATCGCAGCATCACGCACTCACTGCTTTGTTTTCCGGTATGGACGCTGCTTCTGGCCGCGCTGACACTGGCTCTTTGCCGCTGGCGCAAATGGGAGGCGCCTGGATTCGCCGCGCTTTGTGCTTACTGGGCCGTCGGGATTCTGAGCCACATCTTTCTCGATCTGGTGACCACGTTCGGCACCATGATTTGGTCTCCGCTGCGGTGGTCGCGCCCGGCCTGGGACATTCTTTTCATTCTCGATTTTAGTTTCACCGCCATCCTGCTGATTCCGCAATTGCTGGCCTGGGCTTACGAAGATCCCGACCATGTGCGCCGCCGCGCCTTGATCATGTGGCTGATTTTCACGCCGGCTCCATTTCTCATCTCGCGAATTGGAGCCGTGGTTGGCGCACCGATTTCCAATGAGGCGATCGTCGTCGCTACGGTCCTTTTTGCCGCGTTGTTCCTTCTCCCCGCGGTCCGCGGCTGGGGAGTCCGTATCCCGTATGAGACCTGGAATCGCGCGGGGCTCGGGCTCGCAGCGGCATATATTCTGGCGGCTACCTCCGCTCATCACCAGGCGCTTGGGCGCATTCGGAAATTTGCCGTCGAGCAGCATATCGACGCGCAAAACATCGCCGCGCTTCCATTTCCGCCTTCGCTTTGGCACTGGGATGGCTTGATTCTGGCGCCCCGTGGCGTCTACGAAGTGCGCATGGACCTGAGCGATGGACTATTTTCCGGCCTCACCAAAAATAGTGATCCGGCGGTCGCGGCACCGATCGAGCACACCTATTACCCGGACGCACCAACAAACGAGTTCCTTGAAAAGGCGCGAGAGTTGCCCCAGGTGCAAAAGTTGTTCTGGTTCGCGCGCTTTCCGGTCACGCGCTTTCACAAGGAAGGCTCCGAAGCGGTGGTGGAATTTCTGGATGTGCGTTTTCCGCAGATTCGCCGCGAACGCCCACCTTCGTTCGAGTATCGCGTGCGATTCTCTGCTGCCGGAGATGTAATCTCTGAGGGTTGGGTCAAACCGTAGTTGCGGGTTACTTCTTTGCCGGATGGATCACCACCTGGCGCTCTTCTCCGCTGCCGACGCTTTCGGTGCGCACACCAGGAAAATCCTTGAGCGCCAGATGTACGATGCGGCGTTCCCGCGACGACATGGGATTCAGGCGGAACGGCTGGTGCGAACTCTGCACGCGCTCGGCGGCCACACGCGCGGTCATGCGTAACTCTTCAAAGCGCAACGCGCGATAGCCCGCGCAATCGAGATGAATCTTTTCGTGGAACGCCGGCTCAAGGCGCAGCGCGCGAAATGCCAGATGCTCCAGCGCCTTTAACACTTCGCCACCGCGCGCCAATAGAATCTCTTTGTCTCTCCCATCCAGGTCGGCAAAAACCTCGGCCTCGCCCTCTTCGACGCCCGCAGGGCCTTCCGCGGCGTGCACCTTCGCCTGAAGGTCCAGCTCGCCGGCCCGTATCATCGTCTGCAAAAACTCGCGCAGCGCATCGGCGGCTGCAGCGCGGTCCAGCTTTCCGTCGTGGATCAATGCTTTTGTCATCGGACGTTGGGGAGAGCAGTACGTTTTCAGTTCTCAGTTGTTAGTGCGGAACTCCGGAGCTCAAAGCTCGTCCGCTCACTTCTTGGCACGCGTTGGTTTGGCCGGGGCGGGAACCGGATGGGTCCGATTCAGGTACAACTGCTGTACGATACCAACCAGGCTGCTGGTTAAAATATACAACGCCAGGCCGCTCGAAAACGGAAAAACTACAAACATCACGGCGAAGGTCAGCGGCATGATCTTCATCATCTGGGCCTGTTGCGGGTCGGTGGTGGTCATCGGAGTCATTTTCGAAACGAGATACATGGTCACGCCGACGAGCACCGGCAAGACGTAGTACGGATCGCTGCCCGCCAGATCCCTGATCCACAACCACTGGGTGTGGCGCAGCTCAATGGCGTAGCTGAGCGCGCGGTTCAGCCCAAACCAGATGGGCATCTGCAAAAACATCTGGAAACATCCGCCGACCGGATTGATTCCTTCGCGCGAGTAAATGGCCATGATTTCCTTGTTCATCTCGGCCTTGCGCGGGTCGTTCATCTTGTACTTCTTGTAGCGCTCCTGGATCTGCTTGATCTCCGGGGCCACGCGCTGCATTTTCAGCGTGGTTTTGTAGCTGGAAATGCGCAGCGGGAAGAGCACCATGTTGACAACCAGGGTGAGCACGACGATGGCCCAGCCCCAGTTCGGGATGTATTTGTGCAGCCACTTCAGCCCGTGGAACAACGGGTCGGCAATAAACTCCAGGTACCCGAACTGCACCAGCGAGTTCAACGGCGGGTGCATGGACCGCAAATCGTCGTAGTCCTTCGGCCCCACGAATACGCGCATATTCATCGGCTGCGCCGAGGTAGATACGGCAATTTCGGGCATGGGCTCGGACTGCTCTTTGTTCTTGACGGTGCGGGTCGACCAAACTTTCCAATAGCGCGTATTCAGCGTGGTGGACATCGCATGGGAGGGCGGGAGAAAGGTCGCTGTGAAATAGCGGTCTTCAACGCCCGCGAAGGTCTTTCCGCCTTGCCAGATACCGCCCCATTTTTCCGGGCCTTCCAATTTCTTTGGCAGGAACGTGCTGAGTTTTCCGCCTTCGCTATAAAAGGTATTAATCGTGGCCGAGGGGGCGGGGTCGGTGACCGTCCAATCGCCAAACCAGCCGCGCCAGGCGACTCCGGCGGCCACGGGATTGCCGTTGTTGGTTACCGTGGTTTCCACTTCCACGGTGTAGGAATGATCGAAATGAAAGCTCTTTGTCACCTGCAGGTGGCCGTCGCTCCAGGTGAATTTCAGGTCGGCGGGAGCGGTCAAGGAACTGCTGTCGGACGAAATCTGGTATAGACCGCCATTGGCCGCTGTCTGCAGTTGCGGGTCGTCAATAACCATCGAAAAAGGCCAACTCCCGGCCTCGCGAAGGAGGTTCGGGTTTACCAGATCCAGCGTGCGCGGCTGCGACTTGCCCTTCTCGTCGACGAAATCATCTTTATAATTCTTCAACTGCCAGCTTTTGACCACGGCGCCGCGATTGGAAAACTCCACGCGATAAAGTGAGTTCTCCACCACGATGGTGCGCTCTTGCGTTTCCGCGGAGGGCGCAGCGGCTGCGGTGTTTTTCGTTGCGGAAACGGATGCGGGAGTTGCAGAGCTGCTCGCCGGGCCCGCGGGCCTTATAGCGCCGGGAGTCGCGGGAGCGGTTTGCGCGGCGGGAGCCTGTTGCGGTTGATTCGCCGGCGGCTTTGGTCCAAAAAATTTCGCCCAAATCAGAATCACCATCATGGACAGTAGCGAGGCCACCAGGATGCGCAGCTCCGGCGTGAACTTGTCCTTCGGCCCGCCCAGTGGCGGCAACTGGTTCATGCGCGGCGTGTTCACGGCCGCACCTCGCGCGTTTTACCCATCAACTCGGAATTCGCTCGCATCGCTTCCCATTTCTCCGGAACCGGGTCGTATCCAAATTTTCCTGACAGCGGGTGGCAGCGCAGCAGTCGCCGCCATCCCAGCCAGCCGCCACGCAGGACGCCAAAGCGCTCGATCGCTTCGTAGGCGTAGCGCGAACAGGTGGGCTCGTAACGGCAGGTGCCGGCAAAAATCGCCGAAAGGTACGCTTTGTAGAAACTCAGCAGGAACAGCGCTGCCCGGACAGGAACGCTCTTGCGGTGATTGAACGACAAATTCACAGTCCCTTCACCAGCCGCAGAAAATCCGCCGTCAGCGCGGCAAACGGCGCCGTGGCTACGGAACTCTTCGGATGAATCACGATGTCCCATCCTGGGGGTATCTCCTGCCGGTGGCAGCGGACGATCTCGCGCAGGCGCCGCCGCATGCGGTTGCGCACCACCGCGCCGCCCAATGCCTTTTTGATGCTGAACCCGAAGCGGCAGTTCGGCTGTCCGCTGGCGCGAACGAAAACAGTGAAGTGGGAACTCGAGCGGCGTTTGCCGGCGCGGTACACTTCGTCGAATTCGCTCTTCCGCACCAGCCGCGCTTCGCGAGGAAACGTCAGGCCCGCCACGGGGCCCGTGCCGCTACTCGGGCGTGAGCCGATGACGGCCCTTCTTGCGGCGCGCCGACAGCACCTTGCGGCCGCCTGCAGTTTTCATGCGCACGCGAAAGCCGTGTGTTTTGGCGCGGCGGCGTTTCCGCGGTTGAAATGTACGCTTTGGCAAAGCATTCCCCCTTGTCTATACGAAACTTGTCGAGAACTTGGTTCGTGCTTTTCTCGGAACCAGTTCGGGATCCAGGACCGAAAAACCTCAAGTCTAGAGCGCTAGGGCGGACCGCTTCACAGCTATTGCCGCCGGTTCCCTGCACCTGCCGCGTTGGCTCTGGGGTCTTCCCTGGTCCAGCCGGACTGCCCGCGTTCGGGCAGCATTCGGAATTATCTAGTGTACTTGAATTTACGCAAAATTACTCGCTGGCCTCGCACAAGGCCACGGAAATGAGAAGCATCATCGCCCGACCGCGATTCGCGGTTTATCAATGTCTGGCATCAACGAAGAACGTCACGTTCTCCAGCCAATGCGCGGTCGTGGCGGACGCGGGGGAGGAAGATGGCGAACAGGCCGAGGGCGGGAAGCCAGGCGACGATTTTGTACACCGTGATGATGCCGAAGGAATCGGCCATGTGGCCCAGCACGGCGGCGCCGATGCCTCCCATGCCGAAGGCGAAGCCGAAGAACAATCCGGAGACCATGCCGATGCGGCCGGGAATCAGCTCCTGGCCGTAAACCAGAATCGCGGAGAAGGCCGACGACAAGATGAAGCCAATGACGAACGTCAGCGGCCCGGTCCAGAACAGATTGGCGTGGGGCAGGATTAGCGTAAACGGCAGGACGCCGAAAATCGAGCCCAGGATAACCAACTTGCGGCCGTAGCGGTCGCCGACCGGTCCGCCAAGGAGTGTCCCCGCCGCCACCGCACCCAAAAACACGAACAGGTGAATCTGCGCGCCCTGCACGGAAACGCCGAAATGCTCGATTAGGTAAAAGGTATAAAAGTTGGCGATGCTGGCCAGATAAAAATACTTGGAAAAAATCAGCACCAGCAGCAACGCCAGCGCGAAAAACACCTGGCGCGTCCCGACCGCGGTCGCCATTTTCGTCCCGCCCGTCTGTGCGACGGGGCGCCGGATGTGGATCGAGTCATACCAGCGCGCCACACGTATCAGCAATGGAATCGCCAGAAGCGCTGCGATGCTGAACCACAGCACGGCGATTTGACCACGGGGTTGCACGATCAATGCGGCCAGGAGCGGCCCGATCGCCGAGCCTGCGTTTCCGCCCACCTGAAAGAATGACTGCGCCAAACCGTGCTGTCCGCCGGAGGCCAGGCGCGCCACACGCGACGACTCCGGATGAAAAATCGCCGAACCCAGCCCAATCAAAAGAGCCGCCAGCAGCAACGAGCCAAGATTCGCCGCCAATCCCATCAGAATCAGCCCGATCAGCGTGAACACCATCGCGAACGGCAGCGAATAGGGAAGCGGGCGCTTGTCGGTGTACTGGCCAACCACGGGTTGCAGCAGCGATGCCGTTAGTTGATACGCCAGCGTGACGAAGCCGATTTCGCCAAACGTAAGGTGAAAGGACGACTTGAGAATCGGATAGATGGCGGGAAGCAGCGACTGCACCAGGTCGTTCATCAAGTGACAAACGCTGATGGCCGTCAGGACGCGCAGGGAAAGCTGTACGGGCTTGGGAAGGACAGCCGTCTGAGCCATCTTGGTTTTATCTCATACCCCGCGTGCAATGTCAGAGGGGAAACACTATAATCCTGCGGGTCCAGCGACCTCAAAACGTTCCCGGAGAAAAACAAATGTCCCTCTGCCAGCGATGGTTCGCCGCCTTTTTGCTTGCCGCCCCGCCAATGTTGGGAGCGACTCCGCCTCCGGCCTCTTCTCCACTCGTGTTTGAAATCACGTTTCCGAAAGAACTCTCTGCTACGCCGGTTGACGGCCACATCCTGCTCATTATTTCCAAGGAGGATAAGCAAGAGCCGCGCTTCGGCGTTGCCGAGGGCTTCGAATCGCAGCAGGCGTTTGGCGTGGATGTGGACGGCTGGCAAGCCGGCGCACCGGCGCGCGTGGACGCGGCAACCATGGGCTATCCGCTCGTTTCGCTGAGCGATATTCCCCCGGGCGACTATTACGTGCAGGTCGTGCTCAACGTTTACGAAACCTATCACCTCGGCAACGGCAAAACGGTGAAGCTGCCTCCCGATCGCGGAGAAGGCCAGCACTGGCAGACCAAACCCGGAAACTTTTTGAGCAAAGTTCAGAAGCTCCACCTCGACCCAAAAGCTTCGGGTGTCGTCCGCATCGCCTTTGACCACAAGGTTCCGCCGCTCGATCAGGAACTTGCTAACGTGGAGACCATGCTCGACTGGCGGCCCATCACGCAGCCGGATAAGGCCGAGGACAACAAATGGGCGAAGCACATCCGCATGAAAAGCGAATTGCTCACGAAATTTTGGGGACGCCCCACGGAAATTGGGGCCGTGGTGTTGGTGCCGGACGGCTGGGAAGAACATCCCAACGCGCACTATCCAGTGCTGATTTCTGAAGACCACTATCACCGCCACTTTTTCCCGAGCTTCCGCACCACGCCGCCGGATTACACCCTGCTCGACAAAACAAAGAAAGAAGAAGAAGGCGTGCAAGACTGGACGCGCGGCCGGAACGCGGAACTCGAGCTTCAGGAATCCGGCTGGAAGATGTTTCAGGACTGGACCAGCGGCCGCCTTCCTCGTGTGTTAATCGTCATGCCGCAACACGCGAATCCGTACTTCGATGATTCGTATGCGGTGAACTCAGCGAACCTGGGCCCCTATGGCGATGCCATCATGCGTGAACTGTTGCCGGCCATAGAAAAACAATTTCGCGGCATCGGGCAAGGCTGGTCACGCGCGGTTTTCGGCGGATCCACCGGCGGCTGGGAAGCACTCGGCCAGCAGGTTTTCTATCCCGACGACATTAACGGCGCGTGGGTGGGCTGCCCCGATCCGATCGATTTTCGCGCCTACGGCACCGTGAATATCTACCGCGACAAATCCGCCTATTTCCGCGAAGGCCCGTTCGGCAAAGTGGCGCTGCCGGAAAAGCGCAAAACGAACGGCATCCTCGACTCGACCGTCGAGCAGGAAAACCGCTACGAACTGGTTCTCGGCACGCACAGCCGCTCCGGTGAGCAGTGGGACATCTGGCAGGCGGTCTTTGGTCCGATGGGTGAGGACGGCTACCCGAAGGAAATCTGGGACAAACGGAACGGTTTGGTGGACCAATCCGTAGCCGAATACTGGCGCGAACATGCCGACCTGACCTACATCATGAAGCGCGATTGGGCGACGCTCGGCCCGAAGCTCGCCGGCAAACTACACTTTGCCGTCGGCGACATGGACACCTGGTACCTCAACAATGCCGTGCACCTGACGGAATCCGTGCTCACCGATCCGACACTCGCCCCCGCCGCCCACGCCACCTTCGACTACGGCCCTCTGCAGCCGCATTGCTATATGGGCGTGCGCCTCGATGGGCCGCGATACGAGCGCCTGAATTTCTACCAGGAAATGATCTGGCGTATGGCCAGGCACATGGAGGAGACGGCTCCCACCGGTGCCGACACTAAAAGCTGGAAGTATTAGGCTTCCAGCTCCCGAGCCGCCACATTATTTGCCTCGAGGGCGCAGCGGTGCCAGGTTTCATCCTCCGGGTAGAGCGAGCAGAACCACTTCCCGCACACGGGGTCATGGCACAGGGCGGACAGCTTGCAGGTTTCCTTCGCCGGCGACAGTGGCTGATCGACCCACTCGGAATTCGAAGACAGTTTCTGATTCTCTTGGTGCAGCAACATAGCCCCCTTCTGCGATTCGCCCCCTGGCGCCGGTTTGCTGGAAATGTTCCTCGTGCGCACTTCAACGCACTGCAAAAACGTACGACTCCAGAATATTGGCCCGCTCCTTTTCGTCGGAGACCATCGCCCTCATCAGGTCGTTGACCGACAGCATGCCGTGGAACGCCTCGCGATCGTCCACAACCAGAAGGTGGTGCACTCCACACTGCTCCATCAGGCCTAGGCTGTCCTCGAAACTCGTCTCCGGGGTTACCGTAATGAGCGACCTGCTCATAATGTCTGAGACCTTGATCCAGGCTGGGCAAAGGTTCTCGGCGGCAACCTTATCGGAAATGTCGCTTTGGGAAATAACGCCGACGATTTCCTCAAACGCATTCACGACCGCTGTCGCCCGAACCTGCTTTTCATGCAAATACTGCGCAGCCTGCAGGACCGAATCTTGCTCGGAAATGGAAAAAACCTCTTTGCGGGAGCCGATTAGATCTAAAACTCTCATGGGACCCTCCGTGTAATCGCCTTATTCCTGGCCCATGGATCTTATTCCGGTGGGTCGCCCCCGAAGGGACTCGCTGCCAACCCTGGGAGGGCGCGTCTTCGGAGAGGTGGATAAACCACCGTGTACCGCTCGGGAGTCACCCAAGTCTGTGCCCAGGGTGACAGGAGTGCGTGCCCGGCAAACATTTGCCGGACGCGACTGCAGTTGGTGTGAACAACGGCAGCCGCACGTCCGCCAGTGCCAACTGCCGTTTTGCACGAAGTAATCAGTTTCAGGGATTACCAAGAAATAAATCTGTCCGTCCACTGCCCTAAAGTTCTAACTCTTTCCCAAGAGCAGGACAGGTTACGATTGCCCGTGCATGGATCGCGCAAACCTGTCCCGAATCTGTTCGCATCACCAGTAGAGGATAATCTCCACAGCTCGTAACGTGGATAAGTACGCGAGCTGCGCGAAGACGCCCTCCCCTCTCCGCTCCGACCGCGCTCCTTAGAAAACGACGAAGGAAGCATTTGCCATGAACAAGACGCGCCTGGTGTGTCTTTTTTGGGGATTTATTGTTTGTGGTTCTGCTTTTTTCCCGACGGTTACGCGCGCGGGTGTTGGCGCTTCTCCGAACGCGCTTAATTTTGGCTCGGTGGCGGTGAGTACCACGGGCACCGCGACGCTCATGGTGACGAACAATAGTCGCCAGAGCCTTACGCTGCAAAGTGCCGTATCCAGTCTTCCGCAGTTTGCGGTCAGCGGTCCCGCGTTGCCCATGATGCTTGGTCCGCGCACGAGCGTGGTCTTTCATGTGGATTTCGCCCCCACTTCGGCGGGGACTTTTACCGGAAGCGTCTCGTTTAGCGCCGGGAAGAATGGTGGTCAAATCGCGTCCGTGTCCGTTTCCGGAACGGGAATCATCTCTTCCACGAGCCCACAGAATACCTACCTGTTGACGCCAAGCGTCAGCAGCCTGTTATTCGGCAATCAACTAGTGGGCGCCGGAGCGTCACAGGCTTTGACTTTCACCAACACGGGAACCGGTTCTGTCACCGTTTCATCGGTGACCGTCTCTGGCGCCGGATTCAGCTTGAGCGGTTTCCCCGGGGCGCTTACTCTGGCCGCCGGACAAAGCTTCTCGCTTCGCGTCGCTTTTACCCCGGCCTCAGCAGGAAGCGTCTCCGGCGCTGTTGGCGTAACCAGCACGGCCACCAACTCGCCCGCGACCGTTTCCCTCACGGGCACCGGCGTACAACCCCTTCTATCGGTGACCCCCACGAACTTCAGCTTCGGAAGCATCATCACGGGGACAAGCAGCACGCAGACGCTCACAGCCAAAAACACGGGGTCCTCCACGCTGACGATTACCCAAGCCTCGTTAAGCGGCACAGGTTTTACTTTGTCCGGACTCGCCCTTCCGCTTTCGATCGCCCCTGGCGGCTCTTCTTCCTTCCGTGTGGCGTTTATTGCTGCCTCGGCCGGGACCTTTCCTGGGACTCTTTCTCTGGTGAGCAATGCAGCAAACTCACCGGCCGCCATCGCCCTGAGCGGCACGGGTGTGGCGTCAACTCTGCAACTTTCGGCCTCTTCGAGTTCTCTTGGTTTTGGAAGCGTAGCCCTGGGTTCGAGCGCGACACTGAATGTGTCTGTTTCCAACACGGGAAACTCCAGCGTCGCGATTTCGCAAATAGCAGAAACCGGCGCCGGCTACACGCTGACGGCCGCGGGCCGCCCGCTGACTCTTGCCCCCGGACAATCCACTCCGTTGAGCGTGAAGTTCGCGCCCAGCGCAGCGGGAGCGCTGGTGGGAACGGTGACGGTGACCAGTAATGCCACGAATTCGCCGTTGAACATTTCCCTCAGCGGAACCGGAGTCCAGTCACAAATCTCGGTCATCCCTTCCGGCATAAGCTTCGGAAGCGTCACTCTGGGCACAAGCAGCACGCAGACCATTACCGTTCAGAATCCTGGCACCGCCAGCCTGACCATCTCGCAAGCCTCCGCTTCCGGCATAGGTTTCTCCCTCTCCGGGCTGCCCGTACCACTCTCCCTTGCTCCGGGAGCCTCCGCTTCCTTTTCGGCCCTCTTCGCGCCTGCCTCGGCCGGGACTTTTTCCGGCACCATCACGCTGGTAAGCAACGCGCCGAATTCGCCGCTGGCGTTGAGCCTCTCGGGCACTGGCGCGGTGGCCGTCATCCACAGAGTTTCCCTTAACTGGACGCCGAGCGCTTCCACCTATTCGGGGTTTTACGTTTATCGTAGTTCGGTTTCAGGCGGACCGTATATGAAGGTAGACTCGTCCTTGATTCCCACCGCTTCATACAGTGATTCCACGGTGTATTCTGGCCAGACCTACTACTACGTGGCCACGGAAGTGGATAGCACGGGGATGGAAAGCGGCTACTCCGGCGAAGTCAGCGCCGTAATTCCCTGAGATCCTGCCTGCAACCCTCAACAAAAAGAATTGCCAGACGCCCTGCGGCGCCCGCCTTGGCACTGCCGTTCGCAAAACTGCGCTGCCGCACGTCATGGGTTAGACTGGATGCCCCATGAGCGTTATTGATGAAGTTCTTGCTTCGAACGAAATCTATGCGCGCACGCACGAATTGCGGCCGCTAACTCCGCGTCCTCAACGGAAACTCGCCGTGCTCACCTGCATGGACACGCGGCTTTCCATCCGCACCCTGGGCCTGAAAACGGGTGACGCGCATATCATCCGCAACGCCGGCGGCATCGTCACGGACGATTCGCTGCGCTCGCTGCTGGTATCGCATTACCTGCTGGGAACGGAAGAATTCATGATCATCAATCATACGGATTGCGGATTGATGCACACCACCGAACAGGACCTGCGCACGCGTATTCAGAACCGCGCCGGAACGGCGGCTATCGCTCCCGCGTTTTTTTACGCCTTCCAGAATATCGAAGAAAACGTGCGTCACCAACTGCAGAAACTGGGCACGCATCCCTGGATCCCCGAAAAAGTGATGGTGCGCGGCTTTGTCTACGACGTGACCACCGGCCTGCTCCGCGAAATCAAGCGGTGACCAGCAGGATAGCGAAGCCGTCGTAGTTCTTGCTGCCGACGGTCTGGATCACCGTGGAACTGACTCGCTTTTCCGCAGCGGCCATCTCCGCGAAGCGCCGGATGCCCTGAATGTCGGCATCGCTGCTTTCGACGTTCAGCACCCCGCCTTCCCGCACAACGTTGTCCACTACGATCACCGAACCGCGTCGCGCGAGACCGAGCGACCAGACGAAATATTCCGGCAGGTTGGACCGGTTGGCGTCGATGAACACCAGATCGAACGGGCCGCGGCCCTGGGCGGCGATTTGCGGCAGCGTGTCCAGGGCTTTCCCAAAACGCAGTTCGATCTTCCCCGCAATTCCGGCGCGTACAAAATTGTCCTGCGCGATTTCGGCATGTTTTTCGTTCGCCTCGAGGGTAATCAGTTGCCCGTCTTCGGGTAGGGCGCGCGCCATCCAAATGGCGCTGTAGCCGGCAAGTGTCCCGATTTCCAGAATGTTGCGCGCTGCGACCATGCGCGCGAGAAGATGCAGCAACTTGCCTTGCAGCGCGGATATTTGAATCCGCGGCAAGCCGGCGGCTTCCGAAGACTGAAGGGCGTGCTCGAGTGCCGCGTCATCAGGCGCCAGCAGGTTGCCGTAGTAGCGCTCCACCGCTGCCCAGGTTTCTTTGCTCATCCTTGCACTCCAAAGTCCGACAATGTCCGTCAGAAACGCCAGCCATAACCGGTGGCGAATTGAATAGTGTGGCGCAAGCTTCCGCCGCCCACGGGTTGCGGCGCTCCGGCGATGTTGAGGTCGCGCGTGCCAAAATAAATATGCGTATCGCCCGCTTCCAGACGCAACGCACCGTGTTTGGTCGGATAAAACTCCAAAATGCCGCCCAGATCCAGAACGAAGTTCGTCGAACGGTCGAAAGTTTCCGCTCCCGATAATGTGACCCCGCTCAGCGCATCCGAGTAACTGTGAAAGCCGGGCCGCACCTTGCCGAAAATGCCGAAATGGTTGCGGCGGATGCCGCCCTTCACGCCAAAGAGTCCCTGAAAAATGGTGCCGCCGTCGTGCGGCCCGGAAGAACCCGTGCCGCGCGGGAAATACAGCAGATCGGTGTCGAAATACAAAACCTTATAAAGGCGATAGGAAGCGTAGCCGCCGAAGCCGGGCTCCGTGCGCACCCCGTCGGTTGGGCCTTCGCGAGTGATAAGCATCGTGGAAAATAGCGGGCCGGCTTCCCACTTGCCGCGCACGGGGACTTCTTCCTCGTTGTTGATGAGCCTGCCGGGGCGATAGGCCACGCCAAAACTCAGGCGCGTCGTGTCGTCGATTTTTCCCTGCCTGAAGAGCGTGCCGCCCCCGGGCAGCGCGGCGCTGGAATTGGGCACGCGGTAAGGGTTGCCCTCTATGTCTGCACGCAGTACCCAGCGCGCTGAGACGTAGTATTCCAGGCCGCCGCCGAGATTCAGCACAAAATGCGTTTCCGGGCGCAGGCCGAAGCCTGTGGGCGAACTCGGTAATAAGTATTCGGCATCGGTGAAATGAAACAATCCGGGACGAATCAGCCCGAATACGGAGAGACGCCGCGTCTGCAGCACCTTGGCGCGCACGCCAAAAACGGCCTGCAACGTCTGGCCTCCCTGAAGCGTAACCAGGGGGATCAGATGTTCCGGAAAAAAATCGACCTGGCTTTCGAAAGCCAGGCGGCGAATCAGGTTCCAGTCGAAGCGCCCGCCAAATCCCGAGTAGTTGCTGGCGCCGAGGTCATGGCTGGTCAGGCGAATGGTGGAATATTGCAGGCCGAATTCAATGCGCGTGTAATCTTCCTGCGCAAAAAGAGAAGGAGCCGCGAACACAAACAAGAGGCTGAAGAGTTTGCAGCGGGGAGCGAGCCAGCGCATCATTGTTCCATTTTTCCCGGGGTTGGTTGGGAGCCTTTCCTTCGGATCTCAAACTTTCCTGTAGCGCGGATCGATTCTCTTCGATGCGACCTTCAAACTGCGGGGTGGGCCGCGCGGTATTCATCATACGCGGCCAGATAGCGATCCACATCCCGCGGCAGCAAATAGTAGGGAGTGGAAAGGCGTACCTTGTGCGGTAAGGCGCCTCGGATGCGCACCTTCTTTTCCTTCCACATCCAGTTTTCCATGTCTGGCATTTTCTGCGGAGCCACGGTAACCGTGGCGATGCCGCAGCGCAACGCGGGATCCGGCGAGGTCCAGGAGACCGCGCCGCGCTTGAGCATTTCTTTCAGAATGTAGCCGGCCATCTGGCGGTGGCGTTTCTCGATGCGCTCCATGCCGATTCTATCGGCCAGTGCGATCGAAGCTTTCAGTCCACAAAGCACCGGCACATTGGAGCTGCCAATACGTTGAAAGCGTTCGGCGCGAATCTTGGGTTCGTCCCAGCCCTCGGTGGCGATGGTGTTCCACAGCCGATCGATCATCTCGTCACGCACAAAAAGAAAGCCGCAGCCTTTGGGCGCCTGCAGCCATTTGTGCGGACTGGATGTGTAGAAATCGCAGCCCACATCATGGATGTTGAGCTTCATCATGCCCGGTGCGTGCGCACCGTCCACGGCCGACAGGATGCCCTTGGAGCGCGCCAGGGCGCACAATTCCCTGGCGGGAAGAACGGTGCCCGTGACCGTGCTGATGTGGCTGAAGAAAATGATGCGTGTGCGCGGCGTGATGGCCTCGCCGAAGAGATTCAGAACGGCTGCGGCGTCCGGAACCGGTTTGGGCAAGGCCACTTTCTTCACCACGATGCCGTAGCGTTTAGCTTTCAGATTCCAGGGATGCTCGCCCCCGGGATGCTCCTGGTCGGTCATTAAAACTTCGTCACCCGGCTTCAGGTCGAGACCATTGGCAACGAAGCTGTTGGCTTCAGTGGCGTTGCGTACGAGCGCCAGCTCGTCGCGGGTACAGCCAACAAACGCGGCCAGGGGGTCGCGAAACTCGTTCCAGGCAGCGTAACCCCAGATGGGATAGTCTTCGGGATTCGCCTGCGCCAGGCGCTCGGCGTCGCGATAGCCTTCGATGACGGCGCGCAGCACAGGAGCAGGCGAAGAGCCGACGGTGCCGTTGTTCAAATAAACTTCATCCTCGGGAATCAGAAATTGGCGACGGAGTTCGGCCCAATAGGCCTCCTCGTTCGAATCGTAGAGCGATTTGTCAGGTAATGTCGCGGGGATACCGGCAAGAAGTTCGTCGCTCGCGATATTCCAGGAAACTCCCGTCCCCGCGCCGGCCACGGCCATCAGGGAAGAAAGAAAATCACGCCGGTCAAACATGCCGCCTCCACAAACCGCCCGTGCGATTGTATCGCCAGTCGCCGTGGGCGCGTGAGTTTCCTTTGCAACGGGTTGCGGATCGGCGGGAAAGCGAATAACGTACTGGCGCAACTCTTCGCGCCTGGGAGATTGGGAATGATTTGGAGTATTCAGCGTATCGCGATCGTCGCGTGTTTGTGTGTTTACAGCGGTTATTCTTTGGTGGGGCAGGAACCAAAGGCGGCGTCCGCCGAGAAGCGGAATTCGTTTCTCGCGCAAAGATTTGATCAGGCGGCGATTTCGCCAAACGGCAAGCGCGTGGCGTGGGTGGAAACGCGCGCCGACGCACAAGGCACACCCACGGGCAAGAAAGATATTTTCCTAGCGGACGTTTCAGGGGCTGGAAAGCCCATGCGCCTGACCGCCAGCACCGGCGCGGCGCACTTCGATGAAGGCGACGTGGCCTGGTCGCCGGACAGCAAACGAATCGCGTTTCTTTCCGACGCTGCGAAATCGGGGCAACTGCAGCTTTACGTTTCGGATTTGAGCACCGCGCCCGCGAAAAAACTCACCAGCGTGAAGGGCTTTCTCGCTTCGCCCGCATGGTCGCCGGACGGCAAATCCGTGGCCGTGCTGTTCACCGAAAACGCCACGCGTGCCGCCGGGCCGCTGGTTGCGGAAACACCGGAAACCGGTGAAATCAAGGATTCGTTTTTCGAACAGCGCCTCGCTCTAGTGGATCCGGCCACGGGAGAACTTCGCCAGGTCTCTCCCGCGGACACCTACATTTACGAATACGACTGGGCTCCGGACAGCAGGACCATCGCGGTCATCGCGGCCAAGGGCAACGGCGACAATAACTGGTATATCGCGGAGCTCTTTTCGCTCGACAGCGCTTCGGGGCGGATGAAGTCCATCTACAAGCCCAAGCTGCAGATTGCCCGGCCGGCGGTTTCCCCGGACGGAAATTCCATGGCCTTTATTGAAGGAATCATGAGCGACGAAGGTTCCGTCGGCGGCGACGTTTTCCTGCTGCCGCTTAGAGGTGGCACGCCGCGGAATCTTACGCCGGAACGCAAAGCGTCTGCGTCCATGCTGAGCTGGAGCCGCGCCGGAAAACTGATGGTGGTAGAAAATATCCAGAGCGACTCTGCCATCACGCAGATTGATCCGGCCAGCGAGCAAAGCGAAACGCTTTACCGTGCCGCTGAGTTGCTGACGATGGGTGGGGAGGGGCCCAGCATCTCGCTGAGTTCGGATGGTTCCGCGGCCGCGTTAATTCGAAGCTCCTTTAGCGCGCCGGAAGAAATCTGGGCCGGGCCAATTGGGAAATGGAAACAAGTTACGCGAATAAACGCCGGCGTAAAGCAGCCGTGGGGAGAGGCGAAAAGCCTACACTGGAAAAGCGACGGGCATGATGTGCAGGGATGGCTCGTGTATCCCGCAAATTATGTTGAAGGGAAAAAGTATCCGATGGTGGTCAGCGTCCATGGAGGCCCGAGTTCAGCCGTCCAATCGCATTGGCCAGAGACTTTCCGGTACCAAATGGCGCTGCCGGCGCACGGATATTTTCTGTTGCTGCCCAATCCGCGAGGAAGTTATGGACAGGGCGAGGCATTCACGCAGGCCAATGTAAAGGATTTCGGCTACGGCGACTGGCGCGACATCCTGACCGGCGTCGATGAAGTGATTCGCGTTGCACCCGTCGACCCGCAGCGCCTGGGACTGACCGGCTGGAGCTACGGTGGCTACATGACTATGTGGGGCGTGACGCAAACCAACCGCTTCCGTGCGGCTATGGCGGGCGCGGGCATCGCCAACTATCTCAGCTACTACGGCCAAAACAAAATTGACCAGTGGATGATTCCCTTTTTCGGCAAGTCGGTTTACGACGATCCGGAAGTGTATACCCGTAGCTCGCCGATCACCTTCATCAAGAATGTGAAGACGCCCACGCTGATTCTGGTGGGCGACAGCGACGGCGAGTGCCCGACGCCGCAATCGTATGAATTCTGGCACGCGCTGAAAACGCTTGGGGTAACAACGGAGCTCGTGGTTTACGAGCGTGAAGGCCACATCTTCGTCAAGCCCGAGCACCTTCGCGATGTGGTTACCCGCACCGTCGCCTGGTTCGATGAATACCTGAAGTAGTTCAGGTGCCTGCTGTTTGCAAAGCCATGGGCGCAGGAGCGGGTTATACTCTCATCCGCGTGACTGTATGTAGCAGACAGCATCCCCCATGCAGCCCGATCGAAGCCTCTTTGCTTATCTTTTCCTGTTGCTTTGGGCGGCGCTTGCCGTTCCTGCGCTGCCTCAGACGCCGTCCGGCGTTTTGCGTGGTACGGTGCAGGACGGAAGTGGCGCGCGAATCGTGGGAGCGAAAATATCCATCAGCGACGCGGAGAAATCCTACGCGCGAGATATCCGTTCCGATGACCGCGGCGAGTTTCGCGTGGCGGACCTCCCGCCAGATACCTATCGAGTGCAGGTACGGGCCAATGGATTTGCCGAGACCATCGCCAACGTGGCTGTTCCGGTCAGCTCGGTGCGCGAAATCCTGATCACGCTGCGGCCGGGAAGCCTCAGCGAAAAGGTAATGGTCAACGGAGATCAGTCCATCGCTTCGGCGGAACTGGACACGAGCAGCGCCATTCATCAGGCCGTTATCTACCGCGCAGACCTTGCGGCAATTCCGCTGGCCGCGCGCAGCTTTGCCAACGTCGCTTATCTTGCGCCCGGCACGGAACCCGTGGAGCCTTCCGATCCCACCAAGGCGCGCATCACCGCCGTTTCCACGGGCGGCAGCTCCGGTTTGAACAACGAAGCGTCGGTGGACGGCGCCGATAACTCGGACGATTACATCGGCGGCTTCCTGCAGAATTTTTCACCCGACGCGCTGGAGGAGTTCGCGTTTCGCACCGCGCAGATGGATGCGGACACGGGCGGCACCACGGCGGGCTCCGTGGTCATCACCACGCGAGGCGGCACCAACGACTGGCATGGCGACTTTTCGTTCTATGGCCGCGCGGCGGGGCTCAATGCACGTTTCCCGATTGATAATCCCGCGCCGGACCCGAAGCAGCCCTTTTCCCGACAGAATTATGTTGGCACGATTGGCGGCCCGTTGCTGAAGGAGAAATTGTGGTTTTTCACCGCGTTCGAATACGTGCATGAAGACGCGAGCATCGCGTATAGCTCCGCGAGCCGCGCGCAGTTCGTGGCGCTGTCTCAGCTTGCATCGGATGGATTGATTCCCGGCGTACCGAGCATCAGCGTTCCAGACAGCGTTCCGGTGCCATTTCGCGATTATTTACTGACGACGCGACTCGATTGGCAGCAATCGAATGGCTCCCACTGGTTTTTGCGGGGCGCAGTGGACACCTACACGGTACACAACGCGCTGGTGCAGCAAGGAGCACTGCCCTCGACCGGTGCGACCTCGCACAACAACTACTTCAGTTTGGTCGCCGGAAATCAGTTCACCTTTTCGCCAGCATGGTCCGGCTCGCTGGTCCTTGGCGCCAGCGGGCTGCATCTGACGCAAACGCGCAACGACACGCTCGGCTATGCCCTGGCGTTTCCTTTCACAACTACCTCCAGCACGATCACCGGCTTCGAAACGTTTGGCGACAATCAGTTCGTTACGGGAATCGCTGCGTTCCCCGTGCTACGCAATCAGGAAAAATACCAGTTTCGCTACGACCTGGCGCACCAGGCCGGCAGGCATTCCCTGCGGTTTGGCGTGAACTTCATTCACGAGCCGGTCTTAAGCGGCGCGCTGACGGCCAACGCCGAAACGCTACTTGCCTACACGCAGAATCCGGATTTCTACGCGGCGAATTCACTCGCGTTTTACGCCGACCCTACGTGCACTCGACCTACTCCTGCGACGGTGACCTGCGTGGCGAACTCGGCAACCGACGGAGGCTTCTCCCAAAATGTGCAGCGGCTGGGTTTTTACGCGGAGGATTCCTGGCGTGTAACGCCAACGCTGACGCTCAATTATGGACTGCGCTACGACACGACCTTTGGTTTGTTCATCGCGTCCGGGCGCGACCAGAGTTTCAATCCGGCGCAGGCAACGGGACTCGTCAGCGGCATCCCCCACGATTATCGCAAGGCCTTTGCGCCGCGCCTGGGAATCGTACGGACATTGGGCGGCACAGAGAAAACGGTTTTGCGCGCGGGCGTCGGCCTTTACTTCGGCGATCTTGCCCAGAACGGCTGGGTCACCGCGTTTCAGTCCGTGAATGAAGGCACGCGCAGCGGCAGTCCGATAATCGCTCCTCCTTCACCGGCATTGATCGATCCCCACTACCACACACCGTATGCGCTGCATGCCACGGCCGGGATTCAACACGCGCTTTCGGTCAACTGGCTGATCAGCGCGGATTACACGCGCGAAACCGGAATGCACGGGTACCGCAACTACACTTTTGCCGGGGCGAACGTGTTCCGGTCCGACAATCGTTCCGCATACGATGCCTTGTCTCTGCGGTTCGAGGGCAATGTGGCGCGGTGGGCGCACTTCACGGCGCACTACACACTGTCCAAGGCGCAGACCTGGGGGTGCACGGTCGGCGAGCTTTTCGACTACGTGAATGGGGTGTGCGACCCCCAGAACGCCTTTGCGCCTGGCGATTATGGCCCCTCCGGCGAAGACGTGCGCCACCGGTTCGTGCTCGTTGGCACGTTTCCGTTACCCGGCCGGTTCCAGTTGGCGACGCTAACACAGGCCGAAAGTGCACGGCCCTATACACTCGCCACGCCAGTCGGCGATCGCGCAGTCGTCAATGGCGTCAAGACCACGCTTGACGAATTTCGCGGGACACCATTGGTTCAAGTGGATCTCCGCGTCAGCCGTCCCTTCACGCTTCACGATCGCTGGTCGATAACGCCCTTTGCTGAATTTTTCAATCTCTTCAACCGCAACAATCCCGGCAACAATTTCATTCCTGATATTTCCGCGCTGCCACTGGCGGTCAACGATCTTGCTAATGCCACAGCTTTTTGCCTGAACACCGACTGCACGCAAACCAGGCCCATCACAAGTCTCAGCCAGTTGCGTGCGCCGGCCGGCGCCTTGGGCGATTTCTTCGGCCCCGGGACCACCGTCGGCATCCCCTTCGCCGCCCAGCTCGGCATCAAGTTTGGCTTTTAGAAAAGCCGTGTCCCCCCGGCTTTGGTA
>DATFSI010000157.1:0-19716 GCA_035262705.1 Candidatus Acidiferrum sp.
AACACCTCCATGTTTGAGAACCTGACAGAACGGCTGCAACGAACTTTTAAGAACCTGCGTGGGCAGGGAAAGCTGACCGAAGTGCACCTGGACGCGGCGCTCACGGAAATCCGCGAAGCGCTGCTCGAAGGCGACGTCGCCGTCAGCGTAGCTGACGAACTGCTCGCCAACATACGCGCCAAGGCGCTGGGCACCGAAGTGATGCTACAGCTTTCGCCCGACCAGCAGGTGGTCAAGATTGTCCGCGACGAGTTGTCGAATCTTCTTGGGAAGCACGCCAAGCCGCTGTTTGCCTCGCGGCCGCCATCCGTGTGGATGATCGTGGGCCTGCAGGGCTCCGGTAAAACCACCACCACCGGCAAATTGGCGAAATGGCTTTCGCAGCATGGCCACCGGCCCATCGTGGTCTCCACGGACGTCTATCGACCCGCGGCGCGCGAACAGCTTTCGCAGGTGGCCAAATCCATCGGCATTTCGCTGTGGCCGGGCGCGGGCACGGACAAGCCGCTCGAAATCGTGCGCGGCGCAATCAAGGAAGCGAAACTTTCCGCCAGCGACGTGATCATCGTGGACACCGCGGGCCGCCTGCACATTGACGACGAGTTGATGAACGAGCTCTCCCTGCTGAAGAAAGAGTTGCAGCCTACAGAGATCCTGTTTATTGCGGACGCCATGATCGGGCAGGATGCGGTGCGCTCCGCCGGAGAGTTTCACAAGCGCCTCGGGCTGACCGGCGTGATCCTGACGAAGCTCGACGGCGATGCGCGCGGCGGCGCGGCGCTTTCCATCAGCAAGGTTTCCGGGGCGCCGGTGAAATTCGTGGGTCTCGGCGAGAAGTACGACGCTCTCGAAGGGTTTTATCCGGAGCGCATCGTCTCGCGCGTGCTGGGCATGGGCGACATCCTCTCGCTGATTGAGCGCGCGGAAGCGGCCTTCGACAAAAAGACCGCCATGGAACTCGAGCGCAAGCTGCGTAAGGAAGAATTCACGCTGGAAGATTTCCGGGACCAGTTAAAGCAGATCCGCAAGATGGGTTCCCTCGAGCAGTTGGTGGACATGCTGCCGAAGATCGGGCCGCTGCAGAACCTGCCGAAGGACACTTCGGTGGACGAAAACAAGCTCAAGCAGGTTGAAGCGATCATCAACTCCATGACCAATGAGGAGCGGCGCGACCACAACGTGATCGACGGCAAGCGGCGAAAGCGTATTGCCAAGGGCAGCGGCACTACGGTCCAGGACGTCAATCAGGTGATCAAGCAATACCTGCAGATGCGCACGATGATGAAGCAGTACGGCGCGCTTGCTGCGCGCTCCCGCATGAAGGGCTTGGGTAAACTCGCTGGGCTCGGCTAGATTTACGCGCCTATAGCGGGCCATAAATCCTTACCACCCAGAACTTCCCCCTTGCATGGCATTCATCTGCCGGTAACACGCGTGAGATACTTTTAACGGCCCGTTTTGGGGAGCACTTTATGGCACGGAATGCCCTCGACGACCCCAGGCTTTATCTGAACCGCCACCTACAATGGATCGCGTTCAACCACCGTGTGTTCGAGGAGGCGCAGGACCGCAGCAACCCGCTTCTGGAACGCGTGAAGTTCCTTGCCATTACCGCAAACAACCTGGACGAGTTCGTGGAAATCCGCGTGTCCAGTTTTCTGCAGAAAATCGAGCATGGCTCGCAAGGCATCAGCCCGGACGGCCGCACGCCCACCGAGGAACTCGCGCTGGTCACCTCTGCCATGCAGTCGTTCGTTCGCGAGCAATACAAGTGCTGGAACGATGAGCTGCTCCCGGCCCTAGCCAAACACCAGATCCGGGTCCTTTCGGTGGACCAGCTCAGCGATAAGGCGGCGGAGGTGGCCAAGACGTTTTACGACCGGCGCGTATACCCGATGCTGACGCCGGTGACCGTTGATCCTACGCATCCCTTTCCGCACGTGCTCAACAAGGCACTTTGCATCGCGTTCATGCTGCGCCGCAAACGCCGGAGCGTGGAAAAGCCTCTGTTTGGAGTTGTCACCGTACCGCGCGCTCTGCCGCGCTTGCTTCGTGTGCCTACCGGCAACGGCGGAATTCACTTCGTGTTTTTGCAGGACATCATCTCCCGGTACGCGGAAAAGTTGTACCGCGGCTACGAAATCCTGGGTTCCGCGCCGTTCCGCGTCACCCGCAACAGCAATCTTTATTTGGAAGAAGAAGAGACGCGCACGCTGCTCGACGCGGTGGACTCCCAGGTGGCGCAACGCCGCAAGGGCGACGCCGTACGCCTGGAAATCGAAGCCGGGGCGCATCCGGACATCGTGAGCCACCTTGTGTCCACGTTTGAGGTGGATGAATCGCTGGTGTTTCGCGTGGCGGGTCCGGTGAATCTTCAGCGGTTGTTTCATCTTTATGACGACACGCCTCGCTCGGACCTAAAATACACCCGATTTGCGCCCCGCCACGTGCAGATCGGCCACGATGCGGATTCGATGTTCGAAACGATCCGCCGCCGCGACCTCCTCCTGCACCACCCCTATGATTGCTACGATCCGGTGGTGAATTTTCTTGAAACAGCGGCCCGTGATCCGCGCGTCCTTTCCATTAAGCAGACGCTCTATCGCACGAATTCCGATTCGCCGATTGCCCGCGCGTTGCTGGAAGCCGCGGACAAAAAGGAAGTGACTGTCGTTGTGGAATTGAAAGCCAGCTTCGATGAGGCCAGCAACATCCGCTGGGCGCGAAGCTTGGAAGATGCCGGCGTGCAGGTATTCCACGGCCTCGTGGGGTTGAAAACGCACGCGAAGCTCGCGCTGATTGTGCGCCAGGATCCCGACGGAAAAATCCGGCGCTACGCCCACCTGGGTACTGGAAACTACAATCCTTCTACCGCGCGCTTTTATACGGACTTGAGTCTGTTCACCAGCAACGAAGCCATCACCTCCGCGGTGCATGACGTGTTTAATTTTCTAACCGCCTACGCCGAGAAAACACACTACAAGCCGCTGATGGT
The DNA here is from genome assembly GCA_035262705.1 of Candidatus Acidiferrum sp. Lineage (GTDB taxonomy): Bacteria > Acidobacteriota > Terriglobia > Acidiferrales > UBA7541 > Acidiferrum. The sequence continues at coordinate 2,996 of DATFSI010000157.1, forward strand.
CGCCCCTCGTGACATGGCCAAAAATTGCATCGCATTGATTGATCGCGAAACGCGCAACGCCAAACGCGGTCGTCCCGCGCGCATCATTGCTAAATGCAACGCCGTGGTCGATCCGCCAGTGGTGCGTGCGCTGTATCGCGCCTCACAGGCCGGCGTCGAAATCGACTTGATCGTCAGGGGGCAGTGCACCCTGGTTCCCGGGCTACGTGGCATCAGCAGCCGCATCCGCGTGCGGAGCATTGTGGGCAGATTTCTGGAGCACAGCCGCATTTTCTACTTTGCAAACGGCGGCGAACCGGAGATTTACGTCGGTAGCGCTGACTGGATGCCGCGGAATCTCTACGAGCGTGTAGAGGTCCTGTTTCCGTTGAAAGACGAAGCGCTGCGCCAGCGTATTTGCGACGAAATTCTGCCCGCATACCTGGCGGACAATTTGAAAGCGCGTGCCTTGGGTTCGGATGGGAAATACGCCTATGTGCGGCGGGGCAAGAACGGCAAAGGTTTCTCCGTGCAAAGCCATCTGATGGCGCAGGCACACGCAGGCGTTAACGGTTCGGGTAAATCGAAAGCCATATCTTCCACCACCGCTTATACTGGGGGTGCGGAAGTCATCGCCCCTGCCGAGCCCCAGGTACGCGCAGAAGAAATCCAGGATTCCTCGAATGCGACCGTTTGATCTGGTGGTGATTGGCTCTGGGCCAGGGGGACAGCGAGCCGCGATCCAAGCCGCAAAAATTGGCAAGGCCGTGGCCGTAGTGGAAAAGCAAGCCATGGTCGGCGGGGTGTGCATCAACACCGGCACCATTCCCAGCAAAACCATGCGCGAAGCGGTGCTGCACCTTTCGGGTTTTAACGATCAGGCGTTTTACGGCGCGAATTATCACGCGAAAGAAAACATCACCATGAACGACCTCAACTTTCGCGTGAATCGCGTGATCGAAAATGAGGCGGCGGTGCTTCAGGACCAGTTGCGACGCAACAACATCGAACTGTTCCACGGCACCGCGTCGTTTACCGATCCCCATCACCTGCGTGTGGAAAACAGCAACGGTTTCAACGAACTGGAAGCCGCGTATGTGGTCGTGGCCACGGGAACGAAACCGGCAAGCAACGACAAGGTGCCAATCAACGGGCGCAACATCATTAACAGCGACCAGATCCTGACCATGCCACTCATCCCAAAAACACTGATGGTCGTCGGCGGAGGGGTCATCGGCGTGGAATACGCATGCATGTGGGCCACCCTGGGGGTGCGCGTTATCATCGTCGAAAAACGCCCCCGGCTGCTGGAATTTGCCGACGCGGAAATGGTGGAGGCGCTGAGCTACCACATGCGCGACCGCCGGGCGACGATGCGTCTCAATGAAGAAGTGGAAAGCGTCGAGGAGTTGCCGGACGGAAAGGTCGCCGCAAATCTGGGCAGCAACAAACGAATTGTGGGCGACGCGCTGCTCTATGCCGTGGGACGCCAGGGAAATATCGATCGCCTGAATCTGGCCGCCGCGGGAGTCGAAGCCGACGACCGCGGACGCATCAAAGTGGACCATGATTTTCGCACCAACCAGCCTCACATTTTTGCCGTCGGCGACGTCATCGGCTTCCCAAGCCTGGCCTCCGTTTCCATGGAACAGGGGCGGATCGCGTCCGCGCGCGCTTTCGGCTTGCCGATGGAATCCGATCCAGCCGGGTATCCCTACGGCATCTACACCATTCCGCAGATTTCCTTCATCGGGAAAACCGAAGAGCAACTTACCGAAAGCGACGTGCCTTATGAGGTGGGCGTGGCTTATTACCCGCGAAATCGCGCGCGGTCAAATTTCCGGGCACATTGATGGACGCCTGAAGCTGCTCTTTCACCGCGAAACGCTGGACCTGCTCGGTGTACACATCTTCGGCGAGAACGCCGCCGAACTCCTGCATATCGGCCAGGCGGTTCTGCTGCTAAAGGGCAAAATCACCTACTTTATCAACACCGTGTTCAACTATCCGACGCTGGCGGAATGCTACAAAGCAGCCGCCTTCAACGGACTGAATCGTCTAAGCTAGTCGGCTAAAAAGTGTGCGGAGCGGCTCTTAACCGTTGGGAGAACGTTCCGGAGACGCCTGGCTCTCTGCAGGTTTCTCTATGCGCTGGAGGTCTTCCACCCAGAAAAGAAGGTAGTTAGTGAAGTCCTGCTGCCGGTGGAGGCGGTGTCCATTGAAATCCAAATAGGTCTCCGAGGAGTGGGGCAGCCATAGAACGATATTCCTCTTTTGAAAAGGGACGGGCCCATAGGTGATGTCCTGATGCTCGGCGTTCAGTCGTAACTCCGGAACTTTGCCGACCAGGTCGCTTTCCATACGTAAGACTTGGAAGGTATCCGAGGAAATCCAGGCGCGTCCTTTGATCCCAACGCGAAAATACTGCGTCCCGAGCCGATAGCTTCTTATACGGGACTGTTGTCCCGGCTTTTGTTGGAAATGCACCTGCCAGACCGCCTTTTCCGCCTGATGCCCCATCCCCTCGCACCGGAAATCGAAATCCTGCGCATAATTGGGATGAAAGACAAACACCAGCGCGACCGTCCCCAGCGTAGCCACGTGCTCCGGGAAGATTTCGCGGGAGTCGCTGCCGTCGCGGTATTCCGAAACATCAAAAATGCCCGGCTTCACCTCATGGATGTCCACCATGTAGTTGAAGGAAAGCTGTTCGGCACGCACGGCCAGGCCAAACTCGTTGAGCGTCTGGTGATTCATACGCTCTGTGGCGGTGAAGCGGTCCAGGTTGTTGACCAGCTCCAGGACCCGCTTTCCCGCTTGGTGAACAATCTCCGGCAAAGGACATGCGGCGCCGGTCTCGACCGGGGGAATCGCATCGTCCACGTTCGGTGGAATCCAGCGCGAATTTTCCGTAAGAGGGTTGTCGGCCCGGGCGGGAAGGCTGGCGGCCAGAGGCAGCGTTTCGATCGACCTGACGCCATTGCTAGCTGGAAAATAGGCGTTGGCCTCGGCAGAAGTCGGGGCCAGGGCCCGGCGATTCGCCTCTAGGAGTCGATTGGCTTCCTTTGTCTGCTGCTCGCTGGGGCTTTGTTTTAGAAGTTCGTTCAAAACCTGATTCGAACGCCCGTAATTGCCCACGGAGGCGAACGCTTCACCTAGCGTCAGCCGTGCGCCTTTGGCTTCGGATTTGCCCAGTGACAGGGCCTGCTCCGCGTCGCGTATGGAGTCCACATAAGAATGCCGGTGTAGCTCGACGGCCGCCAGCAGCTGCATGGCTCGCCAGCTGTTGGCATCGGCGCGCAATGCGGCCTCCAAATCAGTCTTTGCCGAATCGAGATTTCCTTCTACCAGGTAAATTTCCCCGAGCGCCGTGAGCGCACGAACATGCTGGTAATTCTTCGCCGCGGCGTCAAAATATTGTTTCGCTGTGGCCACATCGCCGGACATCGAAGCCAACACCCCCAGCAGGTAATCGACGTCCGGATGGTTGGGGGCGGTTTTGGCCGCCGACAGAAAGTGCTTCCGCGCCTCGTCGAGTTTCTGCGCTTGCAGCGCCCGTAACCCAGCGGTCAATTCTTTCTGCTCGCGCAGCGTAAAGGGCGGTGGAGGCGGAGGACCGCTCGAACCGGAGGCAGTGCCGGGCGCAACGTTGATTTCGAGAGTGTGGGCTTCCCCGGACATTTGCAACGAAACGCCGGCATGCACGGTAGGGGTTCCGGCAACGTCGACGGAGATTTCATAGCTGTCGAGCGGAATACTGCGGAAGATCGCGCGGCCCTTTTCGGCAATCGTAGTGCCCTTCAGATCGCCGCGAGAATTCCGCAAAGTGACTTTTGCCGCTTGCAGGAAGGGCGCTTTCTTCTCGTCTTGAATCTGGACGAGCAGGTCGGCCACTCCCGAGGGAGTGTCACTCACGGTTCCGTGAGGAGACGGCTGTCCCATGCCCGGCCTTTGCGCTGCGAGCGGACCAGGGAAACAGAGACCGGCCAGTGGTACTGCCACTGCCAGGAAAATCAGGCGGGAGCGCTTCAAAGCTATTCTCCGCGACACGGGATACGCCAACCCGATCCCGAGTCTCGCTGGCGGGGCGCGACGCCGCCATTTTATGCGGCATTAGTCTTGCTTACGGTGCGCCGAAAAGCAAGAGAGGAAAACCCCCTACGGTAAGGAGCCGTACCCCATAAGAGAGCAGGAAAGAATTGAGGGGTCGCCGACCGAGCAACAGAGCCAAACAAGGAGGAAAGGTTGGAGGCGCGGAGCGGAATCGAACCGCCGATGAGGGTTTTGCAGACCCATGCCTTACCACTTGGCTACCGCGCCATCCGGTGTTGCACTTGCCGCGAACGCGCCCTTAAACAAGAAACCCACCTTCCGGAATCTCTGGCGGTGGGTCGTAGATCGCAACCGGAACTGCTTGCTAGAGGTTCACCCGTCCGACGCCAGAAGATACACGCCCCCAACACAGACAGCGGCGCGCCTGGGTCGTCTTCGACGATAGAGTGAACATGCTCCCAGCATAGCGGGGACCCGACCGGTAGGCCAACGCAAAATTTCGGTGGTTGCCATCCGACCCACAAATCCGTCCGTGGGGAGAAATTCCGGGAACTTTTGTCGGCCTCTAGGGGAACACTGTTAAATGGGCCTGAAATCCCTGGCGTGAGCAAAAGACGGGTCGTTTCTTCTTCCCGAACGCTTCTAGAACCCAAAGGCTTCGATTGCTGATGGGTGGGAAGTCACGTAGAATAGAGAGTCTCTAGGGAGGATGAACTGTAGTGTTAACGATTCGTTTGGCTAGAATTGGCAAAAAGAAGAAGCCATATTACCGTGTGGTGGTGATTGAGCGGACACGAGCCCGGGACGGGCGCGTGCGGGAAGCGGTCGGCACGTACGATCCGCTGAAAAAGCCCGCGGAAATCAAGTTGGATTCCGATCGCATCAAGTATTGGCTGGGAGTTGGTGCCCAGCCGAGCGATACGGTTCGCAGCTTCATCAAGCAGCAGAAAATAGCCTAGCTCTCGGCCTCGTTTTCATGTCCAGGTCATAAGGCGTGCGGTGCTCCCTCTGGCGGAGGGGGGGCAAAACGCGGTGCTACGTTCTTTGGGCACGGAGGCGGGAGCCAACATGAAGGAACTCGTTGAGGAGATTGCCAAGGCTCTGGTGGATCATCCGGAAGGGGTTCAGGTGAAGGCCGTGGAAGGCTCGCAGGTGACCGTCCTCGAGTTGCGGGTCCACCCGGAAGATCTTGGGAAAGTGATCGGCCGGCAGGGGCGCACCGCTAAGGCCATCCGCACGCTGCTGGGCGCCGCTGGAATGAAGCTGCGCAAGCGCTTCACGCTTGAGATCCTCGAGGATTGAAACCCTGCAACGAAAAACAGGATTGGGTGCTGGTCGCGCGCATCGTGCGGCCGCGCGGGAACAAAGGCGAGGTGCTAGCCGAGCTGTTTACGGATTTCTCTGCGCGTTTCCGTTCCTTACGACGGATGTACGTGCGCAGCGGCCCGGGCGAGGAGCCGCATCTCATGACGCTAGAGAACTACTGGGTGGAGCGCAAGCACCCGGAGCACGGCATTTTTCATTTCGAAGGTTGCGCCTCGATCGATGACGCGGAGAAATTGCGCGGCTGCGAAGTAGTGATTCCCTTCGTCGACCGCGTGACCCTTCCTGATGGAAATTACTTCGTTACTGACCTCATCGGCTGCACGGTTTTCGAAACTCCCCCGGACCAGGCAAAACTCGCTTCCTCGGCGTGCTCGATGGAAGAGGCCCCACGCGTCCTAGGAACAGTTCGCGATGTGTTTTTCCCCGGAGAGGGCGCGGCGGGAACGCCGCTGTTACAGTTGGAGACGCCCGCCGGAGAATTGCTGCTGCCGCTGGCCGTCGACATCTGCCGCAGCATCAATGTCGCCGCGCGGCGCATTGATGTTACCCTGCCGGAAGGCCTGCGTGATTTAAACGCGGGCGAATAACGTGCGCTTCGACCTGATCACAATTTTTCCTGAGTTTTTCGCCGGGCCTTTGGATTACGGCATTGTACGCCGCGCCCGGGAAGCCGGCCTTGTCGAGATTCACGTACAGGACCTGCGCGAATTCACCAAGGACCGTCACAAAACGGTGGACGACAGGCCATTCGGCGGCGGCGAAGGGATGGTGTTGAAGCCGGAGCCGTTGTTTGAAGCGGTGGAAAAGCTGCTGGGCCACCGCGTTGGCGATGCGTCGGAGCGAGTGGCGCCGGAACCCAGCACGGCGATCGTGCTGATGTCTGCGGCGGGAAGACTCCTTACACAGGAAACAGCGCGTCGATTCGCAAAGCTGGAGCGGCTGATTTTGATTTGCGGGCGGTACGAAGGTGTGGACGAACGAGTTGCGGAGCACCTTGCAACCGAAGAGATTTCCGTGGGCGATTATGTTTTGAGCGGTGGCGAACTCCCGGCAGCGATTGTGGTGGATGCGGTCACGCGGCTTCTACCCGGCGCACTCGGTAACGAAGCCTCCGCCGAAAACGAGTCCTTCCGCGAACTCTCACCCGGCGGCGTAACTTCCGCCGTTAACCACCGTCTAACGAGTGGGGCCCGATTACTGTTAGACTATCCCCATTACACGCGCCCCTCGGACTTCCGCGGCTGGAAGGTTCCCGAGGTTTTGATCGGTGGAAATCACGCCGAAGTTGCGAAATGGCGGTCCTTGCAGGCAGAGGAGAAGACGCGGAGAAACCGGCCTGACCTGTTTCCCCGCTAGTCGGTCCCGGGACCTGCCGCATCTTATTTGGTAAAAAGGGCGCATATGACCCGGACAAGCGGCGGCGCGAAACCCCCACACCAGCTGGCCAAGCCAATCGGCATTTACTACGAGCACCCGGATTGGTACCGGCCTCTGTTCGAACGGCTCGATCAAAGCGGCATAAACTGGAAAAAAATCGAAGTGCGTGGGCATTCATTCGAGGTCGCGTCGGAGGCGAACGAGTTTTCGCTGATTTTCAACCGCATGAGCCCGTCGGCCTGGCAAAGAGGCTTGGGAGATGCGGTCTTCTACACGCTTCATTACCTGGCTCACCTGGAAGCCAAAGGCGTCCGGGTTGTGAATGGGTCGCAAGCGTTTACCCACGAAACTTCCAAAGCCCTGCAATTGACACTGCTGGAGTCCCTCGGTTTGCCCTATCCCAAGGCCGTTGTGATTCACAATCCTTCCCAGGCTTTGGCCGCTGCCGAGAAAATTGGCTATCCCCTGGTGATCAAACCCAACATCGGGGGTAGTGGAGTGGGAATTATCCGGTTTGAACGGCCGGAACAGTTGAAAGCGGCGGTCGAGGAAAAGCAGCTTTACTTTGGAATCGACAATGTAGCCGTGGTGCAGGAATTTTTTCCGGCGCGGGATAACATCATCACCCGTGTCGAGGTCCTGGGCGGCAAATTTCTTTACGCGATCCGCATTCACACCACCGGCGAGACATTCAATTTGTGCCCCGCGGATATCTGCCAAAGCACCCGGGGCGAAGAATTGACACGCATCGCCTGCCCCGTGGACGCCCCGAAGACCGGCCTGAAGGTGGAAGGCTGCGATCCCCCGCCGAAGGTCATTGAAGATGTCGAGCGCATCATGCAGGGGGCGGGCATTGAGGTCGGCGGCATTGAATATGTCATCGATGACCGCGACGGCCGCCAGCTCTATTACGACATCAACGCGCTTTCGAATTTCGTGGCCGATCCGACGCGCGTGATTGGATTTGACCCTTACACACGCCTGGCGGAATACCTGATCCAGGAAGCCCACGCTCACGAGGCTCGTCACGCGGAACGCGCTGTTGGCATCGGAAGGAACGGGTGAATGGCGATGCGCTACGGATACTGGATGCCCGTGTTTGGCGGCTGGCTTCGCAACGTGGAAAACGAAAAGATGGAAGCCAGCTGGCGTTACGTCAAGGAACTGACGCAGCGCAGCGAAAAGCTCGGCTATGATCTGACACTGATCGCAGAATTGAATCTCAACGACATCAAGGGGCCTCAGGCGCCGGCGCTCGACGCCTGGTCCACAGCCGCAGCGCTGGCTGCGGTCACCGAGTCGATCGAATTGATGGTGGCGGTGCGGCCGACGTTCCACTTGCCGGCGCTGCTGGCCAAGCAAGCGGCGAACATTGATCACATCAGCGGCGGGCGCGTGTCGCTGAATGTCGTTTCGTCGTGGTGGGCGGAAGAGGCAAGCAAATACGGCGTCGCTTTCGAAAAGCACGACGACCGCTACGCACGTACCAGCGAGTGGCTGGATGTGCTCGAGGGCGTGTGGAAGCAGGACAACTTTTCCTACAACGGGAAATACTACCGGGTGGACGCGAATCAGTTGCAGCCGAAGCCGGTGTCGCGCCCGCGACCCACGATTTATGCGGGAGGCGAATCGGAGGCCGCCAAGGACTTAATCGCTCGCAAATGCGACGCCTACGTAATGCATGGCGATCCACCGGAGCGCATTCGCGAGCGTGTCGATGACTTATCGGGGCGTCGCGAAGCGGCGAAGCTTCCTCCCATGCAGTTCGGCGTGGCCGGATACGTTGTCGTGCGGGATACGGAGCGCGAAGCGCAGGACGAAGTTCGCCGAATCACCGACGTGAAGCAAAGCGCGGCCGGCTATGCAAACTACCAGCAATGGGTGGCGAACACGCAGCTCGAGCAACGGCTTTCCCTCGAAGATTATTCCGTTTCGAATCGCGGCCTCCGCTCAGGGCTTGTGGGCACTCCGGAGCAGGTGTCCGAGCGCATCGCGGCCTTCGAAAAAGCCGGGGTGGACCTCCTGCTTTTGCAATTGAGCCCGCAACTCGAGGAAATGGAGCGCTTCGCCGACACCGTCATCCGGCGGCAGAAGCCCAGGCAAGCCTATGCCTGATGTAAGGTCGCGCTAGGCAAACCGTAAATCTTTGTTTATAATTGGTGTTTGCCTTAGAAGTGCTGGCCCCGCCTGAGCGGGACTGCAGGGAACTACGAAAATGAATCCGGTTATCCGTAAATTGCATGAAGCGCAACTGCGCAATGACCTCCCCGATTTCCGCCCCGGGGACACCATCAAGGTGAACGTACGGCTGCTCGAAGGCGAGGGCGAAAAGGTCAAAGAACGCATCCAGACCTTTGAGGGTGTGGTGATTTCCAAAAAGGGCCGCGCCAGCAGCGCCAGCTTTACCGTACGCCGGGTGAGCTTCGGTGTTGGCATCGAGCGCATCTTCCCGCTGCACTCGCCGTCGATCGCCTCGATTGATGTGGTCGGCAAGGGCAACGTGCGCCGCTCGCGCCTCTACTACCTGCGCGATCTGAAGGGCAAGGCCGCCCGCATCAAGCGCGCCGCCCGCGAGGAAGTTGCCGCCGAACCCGCGGCCGCCGCCAAAGCGTAAGGCATTCTCCAAATAGTTTTGCAAAGGCACAAGCCGTGGCTTGTCCCTTTTTTCTTTGCTCCATGCTCCTCATCTTCTGGACCTGGAGGTCGCGCAAGTTCTGAGGCGTTATGTCAGGGACAAGGCGATTACAGCGCAGCGCGCAGAGGAAGCTCTGACCGATTTCAACGACATCATCGTTATCCCCATGATCTACTGATTCCGCGCGCTTGGGGACTTCGCGATACTCTTACGGCTTACGATGCCGTTCAGATCGCGCTCGCTGAGATGCTTGACGCGCGTCTTTTGACATGCGACCGCAAACTTTCTCTGGCGCCAACCATTCCGCGACCATCGAGTTGGTGTAATCCAACTAGCAGTCTGCACCGCTTTCGCGTTAGCCACTCAAGCGACGGCCCGCAAAAATGGATTGAGGCTACGCGCGTCGAGCCCTTGAGTGCTAAAATCCGTGCGCACACACGATATGGCGCGACTCTGCTCTTCCCGTTTCGAGCGAGCGGCGCGGCAGCTCGGCTGGACCCGTATCGCGGGCCTGGACGAGGCCGGGCGCGGAGCTCTGTTTGGTCCGGTGGTGGCTGCGGCGGTAATCCTCAATCCCAAACGGCGGATCGTGGGCCTCGACGATTCCAAGAAGTTGCTTCCTGATCGCCGCACGGAATTGGCCGAGCGCGTCCGTGAACACGCTCTTGCCTGGGCGGTCGCGGAGATCGATGCGCAGCGCATTGATGCCTGGAACATCTACCAGGCCAGCCGCCAGGCTATGCAAGCGGCGCTCGAACAGCTCTCCATCCGGCCAGACTATCTATTGCTGGACGCCATGCAACTCGACGTGCTGATCGAGCAGAAGTCGCTCATCAAGGGCGACGCACGCAGCGTGTCCATCGCCGCGGCGTCCATCCTTGCCAAGACCCACCGGGACGCCCGCATGGAAGAATGGGACGCGGTTTACCCTCTTTACGGCCTGGCGCGACACAAGGGCTACGCCACGCCTGACCATCTCGAGGCCCTGCGGCAACACGGACCCACGCCGTTGCACCGGCATTCTTTCGCGCCGGTGCGCGAAGCGGGTTGCTGGGCGGCTGGCGCGGTGCAAGAGGCGCTGCCGCTCGAAATCTGGCCCCACGGTTCTTAAAACGCCCTTCCCTATTTGTTCTCCCTTGGTGGCGTATCCGCTACGGGGATAACTGCCTGTTCACACGCGTTTGCGGTTTCGTTGACGCCCCCCCAGTGGGGGCGTAGCGTGAGAAAAGATGCGGTTGCCTCGTCGGTTTCCGGCAACCCACTGAGGAGAAAGTCGCTGGCGGCTTTCGATGGGGAAGCTGTCGCCATTTGGCAATGGCCTATAACAAGAGCAAATACGTCGAAGCCGCACAGAAACTTCTGAATCAGGGGAAGGTCGCCCAGGCCATCGCGGAGTATCAACACATTTTGAAGTACGAGCCGCGCGACCAGGTCACGCTGATGACCATCGGCGAGCTGTATATCCGCCAGGGCGAAACCTTCCAAGCCATCGAATATTTCGAACGCCTGGCGCAGCTGTTCGTCGGCGACGGGTTCCTCACCAAGGCTATCGCGGTTTACAAGCGCATCTCCAAGCTGGCTCCCGAAGAAATCCGGCCGCTCGAAAAGCTGGCCGATCTTTACGTGCAGCAAGGCGTGATGAGCGAGGCGCGGCCGCTCTTCTTGCAACTTGCGGAACTTCATTTGAAAAACGGCAAGCAGCCCGAGGCCATTGCCCTGCTGAAGAAATTGCTGCTGGCTGAGCCGGACAACCTGAGGATTCAGGTGCGGCTGGCGGATCTCTATGTGGCCATGGGTCAGTCCGCGGAAGCACTGGAGGGCTACGTCTCTGCGGCGCAGCGCGCGCTGGCTCGCGGCGATCAGGCGGAATGCGAGCGGCTGGCCGATCGCGCCCTGCAGATTAATTCCAAGAGCCTGGACGCGCTGATCGCCAAGGCACGCAGTTTCTTGTCGGTGGGAAATACCTCGGCGGCGGCGGAAATCCTCAGGAAGGTGCCGGACCTCGACAAGGGCGGCGAATCGGCGGAACTTCTCCTGGATCTGTACCTGAAAGCCGAGAATTGGGAAGAAGCCACTGAGTTGGCGCTGCGCATTTTCAATAGCGATCACAAAAATTACTCCGCCGCGCAGAAAGTCGCCGAGGGACTGCTGGAATCAGCCCAAGGCGAACGGGCTTTGAAATTAATGGAACGCATCCGAATCCCCATGATCGATTCCGGGGAGCACGAAGGCGTGTCCCAGCTGCTCCAAAATCTGGCGTCCCGCATGCCGGGCCGCGTGGAACCCCTGGAATGGCTGGTGGACACTTACGGACGCACCAGCGATTCCTTCCGGCTGCCGGATGCAATGGCCAATCTGGGAGACGCCCTGGCGGCAAGTGGAAATCTGGAGCGCGCCAAGGAGATTTTTACGCAACTGGTGGATCGCGACCCTGAGAACGACGCGGCCAAGCGCAAGTTGAGGTCCTTGTTGTCTAAGACGGGAGGAATCCTCGAAGAGCCGCAAGGCATCCCGGAGTCCATGGACTACGGCGAGTCTGCACTGCAAGCGGATTTCTCGAAGGGGTCCACGGAAAAAGTGCGAGCCGCATTGCGGGACGATGACGCCTCGGGCCTTTCCGCTCAACCCTCTTCTTCCCGAAAACAAGGGCCTTCCGACCAGGAACTCGACGAAGAGACGCAGAAATTCATCGCCCAGTCGCTGACCGATGTGGACCTGTTTGCGAGCTACGGGCTGACGCAGAAAGCGATCGGATTGCTCGAAGCCATTCTGCGCCGCGCCCCGATGCACACGCCGACGCTCGAAAAACTGTTGGACTTCGTTCTTGGAGCGGGTGATGACCGGCGGACGGCAGAACTTGCGGCCCAACTCGAACATATCCATAACAACCGGGGCGATGTGCGGAGCGGCGAACGGTTCGCGGAACTCCGCCGGCGTTTCCAGCGCGCCGCTGGATTGAGCGACGAAGAAATCGCCGCCGCGGTGGCCGCCGCGCTGCCGCAGCAGGTGGAAACAGTGCCCGTCGGTGTGGCCGAAGATACGGCTGCCCTGGAAATCCCGATGGCCGAGGCCGTGGAGGCCTCCCCGGAAGCAGCGCCGGCAAACGAGAGCCCTGCTGCAGCGCCTACCGAGCAGGCGGAAGCACCCGCAAAAGCCCCGGCAACTGCCGCTTCCAAGCAAAAAGAGGAAGTGGATCTCTCTTCGGAGTGGGCTTCGCTGCTTGAAGAGACAAAACCTGCCGAACAGACCGCGGCCGCAAAGAACGAAGCGGTCCTCCCCGAGCTGGAAGAAGCGGATCTAGGCGCTTCCTTCCTCGATCAGGCAATGTCGCTGCAACAAGCCCCGAAGGCGCCGGCGGCAAAGGATGCGGCGGCTGCATCCGGCGAAGTGAAGGAATTCGAAGTGCCCGCCGAAGTCCCCGAGGTCGAGCAGGTGGATATTTCCTTCGAGGAGATTTCCGCGGAGTTGTCGGCCGAGGAAACCAGCTCCGCGCCACCCGCGAAGGCTCCTGCCAAGGGAGCCGCGAGAGAACATCCGGAGCTTTTACCGGAAGAAGAGACGACCTCGCTTCCGGTTCCGGAGCATGCGGAAGTGGCTTCGGAGAAGCCGGATCCCGCCCTTATCGTTCCGCAAGGAACCGTTCCTCAGAAAATGGAGCCCGAGCCGGAACTGGAGCTGGACCAAGACCTCGAACTCGTGCTGGAACCCGAGCCTATAGCGCCGGCGCATGAAATGTTGTCGGCCATGCCACCAACGAAGGCTCCGGTGGAAGGGAATCGCCCATCTGCGTCCCCTGCGAATCAGAGTTTTGCCGGCGACGATTTTCTCTCCGATTTGGCCAAAGAGATGGAAGACCTGGGACTGGGCGAACTTACACAGCAGCCCTCGGCAGTTGTGCCGGAAGCCGCCGAACCGGCGGCCCTGGTCTCGTCGGAACAAGTGGCCCCGCAACGCGCTCCGGGCGAGGCGCCTCTCAAGGAAGTTTTTGATGAGTTTCGCGCCGAACTCGGCGAAATTGGCGCCGAAGAAGAAGACCTGGAGACGCATTACAACCTGGGCATCGCCTTCCGCGAAATGGGCTTGCTGGAAGAGGCCATCGGCGAGTTTCAGAAAGTGGCGCAGGCCAACGACCGCGGGAAAGCCTTCCGCTATTCCATGCAATGCTGCACCTTGCTGGGGCTGGCGTTCATGGAGAAGCGACAGCCGGGCATCGCGGCCATCTGGTACGAGCGCGCGCTCGAGACGCCGGGCGTGGACCCGGAAAGTAAACTGGCGTTGCGGTATGATTTGGGTGTGGCCCAGGAGTCGGCGGGCGAACTGGACGCGGCACTCAAGAGCTTTTCTCAGGTCTACGCCATCAACATCGATTATCGGGACGTGGCGGAACGCATCCATTCCCTGCAAAAGCCGGCTCGCTAGGTTCCACGCGAACAATCCATAAAGGCGAACGGGACCCGGAATGAATCGAATTTTACGCGCTCTAACGGTCGTGCTGCTGTTTGAGCTTGGTGCGCTGCTGCTCTACCTCCCCTGGTCCGTTTTCTGGGAACAAAACTATTTCCTCAGCCATTTTCCCTGGATGATTCGCTTTGCCCTGCATCCCGCGATCCGCGGCATTGTCAGCGGCATTGGCGTCCTGGACATATTTGTGGGCTTCGGTTTTTTCAATTCGCGTCCGGCGGCCGCGCGTGTGCTCCCTCCTTCCAATCTGTAAGCCTCTGTTGTGCTATGTGACCGACCGCCGCGGGTTTGGCGATGCGGCAGAGGCACAGGAAAAACTCCTTCTCGCAAGAATCGAACAGGCGGCAAAGGCCGGGGTGGACTGGATCCAGCTTCGAGAAAAAGACCTTTCCGGGAAGCAGCTTGCGGGATTGGCCCGTGAAGCAGCCCGGGTGGCTAGGGGAGCTTCCGCAATCCTCATCAACGATCGGATGGATGTGGCCTGCGCGGTACAAGCTGCTGGCGTGCACTTGGGCGAGCACAGCCTGCCGGTCGGAGAGGCGACGCGCTTTGTGCAAGAAAGGCGGGCGGGCAGGGATTTTCTGGTCGGCGCCTCCGTGCACTCGCTGGAGGCGGCGCAAAAAGCCGAACAAGAGGGAGCGAACTACGTGATTTTTGGCCCAGTATATGCGACGCCATCGAAGGCTGCATTTGGCCCGCCGCAGGGACTGGAAAGCCTTCGCCAGGTTTGCGGCGCGCTGACGATCCCGGTGCTGGCCGTCGGCGGAATAACCCTGGAAAACGCGCGGGATTCTCTGCAGGCGGGCGCCAGCGGAATCGCCGCGATTCGACTCTTTCAAGAGGCCAATGATTTACCGGCGCTGGTAAGGCGTTTGCGCTCAGGAGTGTAGCCGGCGCAGCAGACGGATTTGTCCGGCGTGGTAGATATCGTGGAACGCCACGCCATAGAGAGCGGGCAGGAGTTTTTTGGCGCGCGGGGTTTTCAGGATACGCCGCATCGCCTGTTCCAGCGCTTTGTGCTCTTTTTCGAGCAACGCTAAATCGCTGTGCCATGCGGCTTCTGTGGCTTTGCCGGGTTCTGGTCGCGGGAAAAAATTGCTTCCCTTGACGGCAAACGAGCCGCGCTTTCCTCCTTCAATGCGCCGGCGCACCGCATATTTCCAATACGCCGCGTGCAGGGTAAGCTCCCAGATGTTGTGGCGCCCGGGAGCCGGCCGCCAAGAGGCTTCCTTCGCGGAGACGCCTTTCAGAGATTGCCGGAGGTTCGGGCCGTGCCAGGTCTTTTTCTTGTAGCCTTCGTCCAAAAGGGCAAGAATCAGCGCGTCGGTTTTCATTGGCACCCCGCAATTCTTGATTGATTAGGCGTCCGCGGACTGGTCGTGACGCCACCCGGGATTCCCGAAAATGTAGCGTAGCTTGTTTTCCCAGCCTGGGGCCATCCAGGCGTCACGAAACATCTGTACCCATTCGTGGAAGGCAATGCGCACCGGATTGAAAGTCCCGATATTTTGAGTGAGGCCGAAGCGCGGCGGGTCGGCGGAGTTTTCCGGCTCAAACGTGCCGAAGAGCTTGTCCCAGATAATGAGGGTGCCGCCGTGGTTGCGGTCGATGTAGCGGGGATTGGCGCCGTGATGCACGCGATGGTGCGAAGGCGTATTCAAAACTTTCTCCAAAGGGCCCATGGAACGCACGAGTTCCGTGTGAATCCAGAACTGGTAGAGTAAACTGATGGCCTTCATGGTCATGATCATCACCGGCGGGAAGCCTACAATGGGCAGCCATATCCAGAAAATAAAACTCGTGAAGGTTCCGGTCCACGTCTGGCGCAGGGCGGTGGAAAGGTTGTAGCGCTGGGAAGAGTGGTGCACCACGTGCGACGCCCAGAAGAAACGGCACTCGTGGCTGACGCGATGGAACCAGTAATAGCTGAATTCGTCGCCGAAAAAGAGCAGCATCCAGGCCCACCACTGAAAGCCAATCGGGAAAATGGCCAAGCGGTGCAGCCAGGTGAGGATGCCGAAGAGCATGGCCTTGGCGAGGAGGTCCACAAAGACGTTGCCGAGGCCCATGGTGATGCTGGCGGCAGCGTCCCTGAACTCATAAATGTCGCGCTGCATCACCGCGCCGGCGATGGCTTCGGCGACCAACAGCGCCACAAAGGCCGGAATGGCGAGGGTGATCAAATCGGGCATAAGACAAGCTAGTTTACACCGGAGGAGAAGGGCCCGCATGAACAGAGCCAGGAAGTTACCTAGCCTGGCTGGGCTGTCGGTCCGGCTGAATTTTGTGTGAATGCCGGGGTTTCTTGTCCTGGTAGAGGCGCTTGTAGGCCGCTCCCAACAGATCCGAAGCCGTCGCCCCTGGAGAGGAGGGTGGACCAGGGAGGGATAAGGGAGACGGGGAGAAGGCTAACTAGCTGCAATTAAGTTGCATCTAATACCGGACTAAGTTAGTCTCATAACGGTGATGAGTATCACTGCAAAGGCCCCTTGAATATCGGACCGTTACAGTCGTATATCCTTTTTCGGAGCTGGTCTTGAAAACCTTTGGTCGTCTTTCCTTTCTGCTGCTTGCCACAGTTGCGTTCCTTAGCCTCAGCGGTGTCCAACCTACCCAAGCCCAGGAAAACCCCTATTTCGTCGCTTACGACCACAACCTCGAAGAACCCGGCAATCTTGAAGTGGAATATTTCTCGACCTTCGGAACGCAGCGTGGCGGTCCCAACTTTCACGGCTTCTGGAGTGAGTTCGAATACGGCGCGACGGCCTGGTGGACCACGGAGTTCTACCTGGACGGGCAGACCACCTTTGGCGACAGCACCGTGTTCACGGGGTTTCGCTGGGAGAACCGCGTGCGGCCGCTCAACAAAGAGCACTGGATCAATCCCGTG
>DATFSI010000158.1:0-3655 GCA_035262705.1 Candidatus Acidiferrum sp.
GGTTACAAATTTGTGGGGTGAAACTTTCATGATGGCTCTGACCGAACGACTGAACGAAACCCCTCGCAGTTCTGCGCTCGCGGAAGCTGCCACGCTGCCCAGCGACCTCGTCACCGACGAGTTGAACTCCCTGCGCAGCGAACATGCCAAGCTGCAGCAAGCCATTTTTGAAGCTGCTCAGGTGCAGCGCCAGCTATGTCTGCCGCGGGAAGTCAGCTGGCGCGAGTTTGAGATGGCAGGGGAAATCTTTCCCGTGCGCTACCTTTCGGGCGACTTTTTCAAAATGATGCAGTTTCGCTCCGGTCCTGCCTTAGCGCTTGGCGACATCGCGGGCAAAGGTTTGTCCGCCGGCATCTGGCAGACGCACGTGATGGGGCTTCTGCTACGAGCCGCTCGCAGGAATGTAGACCCCGGGCGGGTACTTGTGGAAGTCAACCGGAATTTGTGCCGCGACGAGGGCCAGCCTCCCTTGACGGCGCTGTTTTTTGCGCGGATCAATGCGCACACCAACGAATTCACCTATTGCAACGCAGGCCTTCCCGCTCCTCTACTGCTGAGGGACGACGGCACGCTGGAGCGGCTCGATGAAGGCGGCCCGATACTTGGCGCCGTGCCGCACGGGCTCTACCAGACAGGAAGAGTCATTCTCGATCCGGGCGATATGGTCGTCGCTCATTCGGACGGCGTGACCGAATGCCGGAATTCCTACGACCAGGAATTCGATATGCAGCGCTTGACCGACGCAACGAGGGCTGTCGCAGGGGCCGCCGCTAGTAAAGCACTTTTCTCGTTGCTGGGAACCGTTCTCGATTTTGCTGACTCCTGCCCGCCGGGTGACGACATAACGCTTTTGGTTTTGCGCCGGCAAGCCGTGAGTAAGAAACAGAAGCGAACGACAAAAGATTCCGCGCCTCTTCGCCCGTTGGCTTCGGCGTCTCGGCTCGAGCCTTTCAGGCGGGAGACTAACAGCTAGCAACTAAACTGCGGTGCGCACCGGCACAAGGGCTCACCAGCGCCGGGCAGTCAAGGTGTGCGCAGATGAGGGGGAGTAGCCGTGGCAACTGGATCCGTTCTCTTCGATGAAGCCGGGTTCGGCGCTCTGCGCAGCTACCCGGAAGTGATTAGCTCGCTTTATGCGGCTCACTATCACCATGTTCTGCACGTCTGCCGGCACTTTTTTCATGTGCCGGAAGACGCCGAAGACGCTGCGGCCGAGGTTTTCCTGAAGCTACACACCATTCTTCATAAGAAGGATGAGGCGCATCCATTTCGGCCCTGGGTGTGCCAGGTAGCCGGAAGGCACTGCATAGACAAATTGCGCCGCCGCAAGCGCGAGAAATATTCCGCCGTTCCCGGCGAACAGCTTTGCGCTATCCCGGATGCTTCAACTCCTTCTCCCTTGTCTCAGCTTATGCGCAAGGAAGCGAGGCGCCGGTTGCAGGAACAGCTCGATCGTTTGCCCGATTATTACAAGGTGCCGCTGATGCTGCGCTACTACCAGCAAATGAGCTACTCTGAGATTGCCTCGCGGCTGAACCGCCGCCTGCCGGCCATTAAGACCATCATCTTTCGAGCGAAGGTCCGGCTACGCCGAAGTCTAGTACACCCTTAGAGAGCGTTCCCACCCTGTGTGAAAATCGCCAACGCGAAACTGCCTGTTCAGTCATTCGCACGGTCAGACAAGCGTTTTCCTCACCGCGCACTCGAACTCAACGGCATCAACGTGATTGAGGTGCTTCTTCGCAAAGCAATTTTGGCAATGTGCCCGACATAAGTGCTCTCACAGACGGAGCAACGGTCTCGCTGCGAGGCTTGCTCTTAAGAGCTCGGCAAATTCCATCTTGATTGCCGATAAGGTCCGCAAGCGTTAAGGCGGGCCGTTCCGTAGCGCAAGAGGGCCGTCACGGGCGGGGCGGCCCTCCTTCTTTGTTCGTCCGCGCAGCTCAAGTCCAGGGTTCTACATCTCGAGACGGAGCCGCGCCACGGCTTACTGGTCGTCACCCGAGCTCACTTTCTTGCCATCAACGGTGATCACGATTGGGAGGCTCGCTCCATTGGGCAGGACGAGTGAAGCGAAAATCGCTCGCAACTCCGTCGCGTTGTCCAAGTACACGCCATTCAGGACCGCCGTACGGAGTAGGTTTCCCGCGCCATCGTAAACGTCAACCTTGAACGTCGTCGTGCAGTCCTGGTTCACCGTGCTGGATCCCTTAATGACCTCCACGCCGACACTCCCACCCACGCTTCGAGTCTGAGTTCCCGAGAGATTTCCATCGGCATCCAGAGTGAAGCGCCCAACCGCAGCCGCCGGAACCGGGCCCGTGGGAAGGATGATCGTTCCCGTATAGCTGTACCCCCACATACCTGCCACAGCCGCCTGGGAACAGGGCCCGGCGTGCGCCGCGGGCGCCAGGCCCACCAGCGCGACTAGCAGGGTCATCCCCAGCAAAGTTTGTCCTAGGTTCGGTTTCATGGCTTTACTCCTTCCGGCGGTTTGTGAAAGATTCAGTTTCATCGCTGTCCTCCTATCATGTCCCCTTCTTGCGAAGCGGGCGTAATTAGGCAGTTAACTTGGCGCAAGCGCGAAAGCAGTTCAATGCCCTGCACCTCCCCTAGAAGTGAAACGATTGTCCTCTGAAGGTACACGGACCGCAGCGGTGAGGTGGGGCAGTTCCCCAGGTGGCAGGCGTACTCTGCGCCACTCTGGCATTTTCATGATGACTGGGGGTCCGACCTAGCTGGCGAAAGGTCGCTGCCGTTTGCAGCGATCGTTGGCGCACTTGGTTTTTTTGTTGGATTGCGCCTCGCAAGAATGGCTTTCGAACCTGTGGCCGACAGTATTCATCAACGATTCGCCGTTTGTAAGCGCCCGCACGGAGTATCCCTGGGGATCCTGCAAGTCAGGGCTTTTTGGAAAGGGCTTCTCGGACGTCAGCTAAAGTCACCATCAGCGTCATTGGCTCACGGGGACTAGGGTCGAAGCCAAGCGTCACATAGAATTTCTTGGCTTCTTCAGATATGGCGTGCACCACAATCCCGCGAATACCGATGGCATCAGCGGCCTGCGCCACCCGTTGGGCGGCGTCGCGGAACAGGGCGCGACCGAGGCCTCGCCCCTGCCAGTTTTGATCCACAGCCAGGCGCGCGGGCACGGCAACTGGAATCGGGTTCGGCATGTTTCGCCGGAACCGGCCAGGAGCATTCTCGACGGTAACCACGCCCGAGGCTAGCGCATAATAGCCGATCACGATTTTGTCTTCACAAACGACATAGGTGCGCGAAGCTCCGCTGATCTGGTTCGCGCTGGCTCGCCGCCTCAGCCAATCGTCCAATGAGGATTCCCCGGAACAGAAACTTGCGAAATCGTGGTCATCCGCCAGTGGCTCCGGTGGTGAGAGCCCGCTTACTTCTCCCATGGTGCGGCAGTCTGCAGAGAGCGGCGTAGCCGGGAATTCGGGCGCGGGGGAGCATCAAGGCGAGCCAGGAACTCGGCATAAGCTTTGGGATGAACCCTGAATATGGTGCGGTCCAAAAGCGCATCTTCGGCAGCGCGGCGGGCGGCATCAAGAACGAAATCTGTCCGATTCTTGTCCGATAAAGCCGCTGCCCTGTCGATAAGCCCGCGCAGTGCGGGTTTGATCCGGAGGTTCAACGT
>DATFSI010000159.1:0-6214 GCA_035262705.1 Candidatus Acidiferrum sp.
GACGGGCAATAATTCTATCGCTTCCGGCTTTCCCTATTATTTTCTAGGAACTGACTATAACCCTGCAACAAATGCTCAGTACGGCGTGCCTTGTACAAGTCAGTCTCAATGTGTTTTTCCAGGCGGCCAGTTGTCGACAAGTGCTTTTTCACAAATTTCCAAAAATGAATTGCACTACATTCAACCGGCAAACAATGCTGCCCAGAGCGCCTTTTTCACCAACGCAGGGAAGATCGATTTGCACGACAACAAATTCAGCGGGCGAGTCGATGCCAACTCCCGATTTGGACTTCTCTCCCTCTACTATTATTTCGATAAGTTCACTCGGGACGATCCCTATTGGGCTGCTCCCGGTCCTCTATTTCCAGGATTTGACATTGAGTCCAGGGGGCAGACTCATAATGTCAGCCTTGGGGATACCAAGACTTTCGGATCGACCACGGTAAACGAGTTCCGTTTCGGGTATTTCCGGTTGGACACGCCTTTTAACCAACCCCTTGGGGGAACGCAACAGACTCTGGCGGAGCTAGGCTTTCACTCTGGCGAGAATCGCGCGCCGGGCCTCCTTCCGTTAACACCTCAGTTTGAGGGCGTTCCCGAAACTGACTTTAATAGCTTTTCAATCGGAGTGCCAAGCAAACCGATCCGCATCACTCAGAACAGCTGGCAGTTTCTCGACAACTTCAGCAAAGTCATCGGCACGCACACGATTAAATTTGGAGGCCAATACCACTACAACCAACTGGAAGAGAATCTCTCCAATGCCTCGAATGGCAACGTTTTCTTCGGCACGGCAGTGAACGGCGGGAGCAGCGAAACCGGCAACGACTTCGTTGATTTTCTCATCGGCGCGCCAAGCTCCATTATCCAAGGGGAGGCGTTTCCTTCCTACGGCAGGAGCTTTTATTTGGGCCTCTTCGGACAAGACAGTTGGCGCGTCAAGCCGAATCTCACGTTCAACTATGGACTGCGGTGGGATGTGAACTCTTTCTGGCGCGAAAAGTACAACGAGATACAGACGATTATACCCGGCCTGCAATCTCTCGCTATTCCTGGCTCGCCCGCGGGATGGGTCTTCCCCAGCGATCCTGGCGTTCCCAGTAGTTTGGCCCCCACACGCTGGAACAATTTTGGGCCTCGTCTGGGACTTGCCTATTCCTTTGGCGATCATCAGGGCGCTTTGGGCAAGGTTCTCGGAAAGCCGGGTTCCACGAGCATCCGCGTGGCTTGGGGCATGTTTTACACAGCGCTCGAGGGCGCCACGAATTTTGTTGAAATCGGAGACGCTCCCTTTGGCGATTTCACCGGCCAATTTGGTTCCACTTATGCTGAGCCTTTTACAAACCGGGCTTCAGGCACATCGATTCTAAACTTCTTTCCGGTTCTGATTCCCCCAAAGAAGTATTCCGCGAGCAATCCGATCACGAGTGGCTGCCCTACTCCGCTCCCCCCCGGCATTCCCTTCTGTCCCTACGACACACTGGCTCATTTCTTTAGTGCCTATGGAACGATCTCGAGTTCGCCGGCCTTCTTCAACAAAAACAAATCGCCCTATGCAGCGAACTACGAGCTCTCGATCCAGCGCCAGATTACTTCGTCAGATTTGGTTACCCTAAGTTACGTCGGGACACAGGCACACCACCTGTTGTTAGCCAAATCGGCGAACCCTGGAAACCCCGCTTTGTGTTTGCAAATTAGGGCAGCGCTTGGGCCAACGGGGTGCGGGCCAGGCGGGGAGAACAATATCTATATCCTTCCGGATAATTCGTTTGCGCTCGGCACGCGGTCGGTAATTCCCGGAGTAGTTTTACCTGCAGGCACCGACATTGGAGCATCCCCATGCGGCGCGGGAACGAACAGCACGTCAAGCTGTGTCTTGCCGAATGGTCTGACGGGAATTATTCCCTTCGGGAACGACTCGTACTTCAGAACCATCGGCAACTCGGCGTACAATTCCGCGCAGATCGACTGGCGGCATACCAGTGGCCGGTTACAAACGCTCCTGGGCTACACGTTCAGCAAGGCTATTGACTTAGCTTCCGGCTTCGGCGAGCAGGTTAACCCCTACAATCCGAAATTGAGCCGCGGACTTTCTGCGTTCGATTCGACCCACAATTTCGTCGTCAGTTATAACTACCGCTTGCCAATCGATAAGCTAGACGGGCCGAAGTGGCTCACGAACGGATGGGAGATTAGCGGGATTACGCGGTTTTCTACCGGCCTTCCAATAACCCTGGTGGAAACCGACGACCAATCCTTGCAAGGCACGAGCTTCGGAGGCCCCATTCCTCTTAGTGCGGATACTCCGAATCTCGTCGCTCCGGTCAAGAAGCTTGATCCGCGAAAGTCGGCATGCCCCGGAGCATGTTTGTTCTTCGATCCGAGTTCGTTCCAAGCATCCGCACTGGGTCAGGAAGGCACAGCAAATCGGCGGTTCTTTCACGGGCCGGGAGTGAACAACTGGGATTTTGCTGTTCTGAAGAACACGCAAATCAAAGAGCGGTTCACCCTGCAATTCCGAGCGGAGCTGTTTAACATCTGGAATCACGCCCAATTCATTGCTCCGAGTCAGATTGGGCTTACATCCAGTGGGACTTCTTTTGGCTCAATCACCTTAGCTGCGCCGCCGCGCATCGGCCAGCTTTCCTTGAAACTGAATTTTTAATGAAATTACCCTAGCAACCCCTCTAACCCCGGCGGGGAATCGTTTCACAAACGGTTCCCCGCACTTTTGAAACACAAGGCTGGTACCTGGTCACTGGCCCAACAAAGTGAAAGAGATTCGGCAATGGCGGCCCAAGGCGTGCTCGCGGCAACACTGGTGGAACCCGGGAAGTATGAATTGCGGGAATATCCGTTGCCGGAGCCTGCGCCCGGGTGTGTTCTCGTGAAAATGGAAATGTCCGGGATTTGCGGCACGGACAAGCACACCTTCCAGGGATATGTCACGCAGTACGGCGACCGCAAATTGGAATTCCCGATTATCCAGGGCCACGAAAATGTCGGAACGATTGCGGCCATAGGCGGCGACGGCCGTTATACCGATTACGAAGGCGTTCCTTTGCGGGTCGGCGATCGCGTGGTGGTCGGGGCGAACGTGTCCTGTGGCCAGTGCTACTACTGCCGGCACGATTTTCCGTACTACTGCTGCGAAAAGACCACCGACTACGGAAATAACCTGAGCGCACGGGATGCCCCACACCTCTTCGGCGGATGGTCGCAATACATTTATATATTGCCGGGCAGCTTTCTCGTCCAAGTGCCGGACGACTTGCCGACGGAAGTGGCGGTGCTGACGGAAATTTTCGCTGTGTCCGTAGGCTTGGACCGCGCGAAACAGATGTCCTCGTTTCCGAACGAGTCGTTCCGTTTCGACGACACGGTAGTGGTGCTCGGCGTCGGTCCGCTGGGCATGTGCTTCCTGATGAAGGCGCGCATGCTCGGGGCGGGAACGATCATCGCGGTGGATTTATCGGAATACCGGCTGAACTTCGCCAAGCGCCTCGGCGCCGATCATGTAATTCATGCCGGTAAGATGGCGCGAGCCGAGCGGTTGCAGTTTGTGCGTGACCTGACCCATGGGCGCGGCGCGGATGTGGTGGTGGAGTGCGCGGGGGTTCCTCAGGCCGTCCCGGAAGGCCTGGAAATGCTCCGCGTAAGCGGATTGCTGGTGGAAGCGGGAAATTTCTCGGATCTGGGCGAGGTGGCCATCAACCCTCATCGTCATCTGTGCGCGAAAAACGCTCGCATCCTCTCGGTAGGCGGCGAAGAGCCAGCGGCCTATGGGCCGAGTATGCGGCAGATGGCACGCTACATGAAGCATTACCCGCTGCGTGAGTTTGTCACGCACCGCTACGGGCTGCGCGATGTGAACGCCGCGATGCAAACGGCAATTGCGCCGGAGTCGCTGAAGGTCGTGCTGGAGCCCTGGCGGTAATCGACTTTCGTTGCTGTTTGCAATCGTGAATTGACAAGGAAGACGGAGAAAACTCGATGAGTGGCTTGAAAGAGAGATTCTTATTTGCCTGCGCGCCGGATAGCTGGGGCGTGCTGGATTATCCCGGACCGTCCTGGGAGCAATCCTACGAGAAAATGCTCGATGAAATGGCGGAAGCGGGCTACACGGGAACCGAGCTCGGGCCTTACGGGTTTTTCCCAACGGACCCCGCCGCGCTGAAGCCGCAACTCGAAAAACGGAAACTAAAGTTGCTCGGCTCGTTCGTGCCGGTGAAGATGACCGATCCGGCCGCCGGCAAAGCAGCGATCGAGCGCATACGAAAAGTCGGCGATTTGCTGGCCACGTTGAAGGCGCCTTTCCTGGTTATGGCTGACGACCAATCGCCGGAACGCAATGCGTATTCCGGGCGCGTGTATGACAAGGGCTGCCCCACACTGACCGCGCAACAATGGAAACACGTGGGCAACATTGTGGCGGATGCGGAAAAGGTCGCGCAGGAGTTTGGCCTCGACCTGGTTTTCCATCCGCATGTCGCCACCTATGTGGAAACACCCGAAGAGTGCGAGCGATTTTATGATGCAACGTCGCACACGAATATCGGGCTGTGCCTGGATACCGGCCATTGCGTCTACGGCTATGGCGACTCCGTAAAAGAAGCGGAAAAATACAAGGACAAGCTGCGCCTCGTGCATATCAAGGATTGCAATTTGAAGGTTCTCGAAGAGGCGCGGAAAAATCACTGGACCTTTGACGGGGCCATAGAACACAAGGTCTTTACTGTCATCGGAAAGGGAGACATCGATTTTCCAGCCTTTTTCCGCACGCTGATCAAGAACGGATACTCCGGCTGGTCGGTGATCGAGCAGGACGTAAAATTCGGTCACACCGAAATTCCACCGAAAGATAGCGTGGCCGCCAGCCTGCGCTATCTGGAAGGCGTGATGAATCAGTTGAGCGCCGCGGCCAAGGCCTGAACAAAAGTTTGCGGATAAGATCATCCGTGGAGAAAGCAGAATGAAAAAGATAGGAATCGGTGTTGTGGGCGTGGGCGAGATGGGCAAGCGCCACGCGGAGAATTTGCGGCAGCTGGTGCCCGGCGCGGAATTAGTGGCCATTGCTGACGTGGCTGCGGCACGCGCCAAACAAGTTGCGGAGGAACTCGAGGTTTCGAAGTCGTTCGGCAGCCTGGAAGCGATGCTCGAATGCAAGGAAGTACAAGCGGTCTTGATCGCTACTCCGGACAAGTTTCACGCGCAGGGGGTAATTCAAGCAGCCAAGGCCGGTAAAAACATTCTGTGCGAGAAGCCAATGGCGTTGACGCTGGCCGATGCTTATGCGGCACTGGACGCGGTAAGCAAAGCCGGCGTGCGGCTGCAAATCGGCTTCATGCGCCGCTACGATCCCGCTCACGTCGCGGCCATGAAACGCATCGAGGCTGGCGAAATTGGCACGCCGTTGGTCTTCAAGTCTGTCCACCGCGACAAAGACGAGCCTCCCCTGGCCGCCTATCAGTCTGCGATCAACGGCATGCTCTTCTACAACAGCACCATTCATGATTTCGATTGTGCACGCTGGCTCATGAGGGATGAAGTCACCGAAGTTCATACCTATGGTACCGTCGCCATCCGGCCAGAGGTTGCGCAATATGGTGATGTGGTCGCCAGTTGCATCAACCTCAAATTCAACAAAGGCGGTATCGGCAATCTTGAATCCTACGTCCAGGCAGTCTACGCCTACGACGTCCGCGCCGAAGTCCTCGGCTCCAAAGGCGCCGTCTTCATCGGCAGCATCGATAAAACGCCTGCCGTATTCCTCAACTCCAACGGCAGCTCGCACATCCTCGTCGATCATTTCCTCTCGCGGTTTGCGGACGCTTACTTGGCCGAGGTGAGGGATTTCGTGCGGAACCTGCTCGAAGACAAGCCCCTGCGCGTAACCGGTGACGACGGCTTGAAAGCTCTGGCCACAGCCGTTGCCGCGGAGGCTTCGCACAAACAGAATCGTCCGGTGAAAGTGACGCTGGAACGTTCAGCGGCTACTTAGAATCGTGACTGGCGAAGAGTTGCCGGTGTAAGAGAAACCTAAGAGGAGGGAAAAAATCATGACTCAGGCGACCGCCACGGCCTTCAAAAGCCCCCTTCATAAAATGACGCAGACGACGCCAACGTGCCTCTGGAACGATTCGGCTTCCGTGCAAGAATTGACCTATTCGATCGAGCATGGCGGTGTCGGCGCTACCTGCAACCCGGTAATCGT
>DATFSI010000160.1:0-4782 GCA_035262705.1 Candidatus Acidiferrum sp.
GGAAACCGACACTGCTCCATTCATTCTCGCCGGCCTTCCCGGCATTAATCTCGATCAGGATTCTCCCGACTACAAATACACGCACCACACCGCCGCCGATGCGCTCGAAGCCGTGAAGCCCGACGTGCTCGCGCAAAACTCTTGCGTCATGGCGCTCGCCTCGTTCTGGCTCGCGGATCGCCCGGCGCGCTTTGCTGTTCCCTGGCCGGCTGAAAAAACCGCCTCCATGCTTCGCGAAACCGGCAACTACGACAAGCTAGTGGGCTTCGGCCTCTGGACCTTCGGCGACCTCGGGCAGAGTCCTTCCTCCCAATAGTCGGCACCCAAACGGAACCCGTTAGGAGGCCGGGCTCGAGCCCCTGCGTATAACAACAAGAAAACGCCGGCTTTAGCTCCTGAAGACAAGCTCGTCGGTTGCGAGATTACTGTTCTCTAACTAGCTTTCTCGTAAACCATGCAAATACAATAGCTTAACCGCGCCATATGGCCTTCTTAGGCACGCCCTTTGCCATTTCCTACTTTTCCACATTTTTTTCCACTGCCCCGTGGCTAATCCGATTTGACAGAACGATTTGCCTTCTCTATACTTACGGTTTGTTCAGGGGTATTTTCCCCGAGCAGTAGCAGCCATCTGGTAGAGGGAAGTTGGATGGCTGGCGTGGATGGGAATTCTTCGGTCCCAGAACGGGTTCGATGGAATGGGACGGAAGAGCGGCCGGAATGGGGCGCCAGCCCCGAAAAGCCGAGTGAGCCTCTCCGATTCATCACCAGGAGCGTAGTTCTTCCTCTTGGAGTGCGTGCGGAGTTTCTTGCTGGTCTCTCCGGATTCGCAGTACACCTTTGAGCCTGTTCGTGTGCTCTCGCGTTTTTTGCGGCGCGCCAAGCGAGAGTTACCGCCATCTGTCTGCGCGCATGTGGGTTTGTAGCGGCCGCCTTCTGAGACGGGCCGCCTGAAAAGATTACGAAGCGAGGAAATACTGTGCCGACGTTTTCGCAACTTGTCCGGATGGGTAGAGAAGGAATCGTCTCCAAGACCAAGTCCCCCGCGCTGATGGGCTGCCCGGAAAAGCGCGGCGTGTGCATTCGCGTGTACACCCAGACGCCGAAAAAGCCGAACTCCGCTCTGCGCAAGGTGGCCCGTGTCCGCTTGACGAACGCAGTCGAAGTCACCACCTACATCCCGGGCATCGGCCACAACTTGCAAGAACACTCCATCGTGCTCGTGCGCGGCGGCCGCGTGAAGGATCTCCCGGGTGTGCGTTACCACATCGTTCGTGGCACGCTCGACGCCGCCGGTGTGGAGAATCGCAAGCAGGGCCGTTCGAAATACGGCGCCAAGCGCCCCAAGGCCGGCGCGGCGGCGAAGTGACGGCCCGATGAGGGTGGTCATCCTGAGGAGTGCGGCGACGAAGGATCTCTCAGGGCGAAGGCGCGATGATTTTTAGGGCCCGCCTTGTGAAGCGGGCTGCGGTTGAAGCAAGACGAGATTTTCGAAGGAGCATGACACGCAATGCCTCGTAAAGGATTAGTCAGCCGACGCGCGCAAGCCGTCGACCCCGTCTACGGCGAAGCCATCGTCGAGAAATTCATCTGCTCGATGATGTGGGAAGGCAAAAAGAGCACCGCGCAGCGTGTCTTCTACGGCGCCATGGATCAGGTCGCCAAGAAGACCAACGACGATGCGCTCAAGGTCTTTAAGAAAGCCATCGAAAACCTCAAGCCCCTTGTCGAGGTCAAGACCCGCCGCGTTGGCGGTGCCAACTATCAGGTGCCCGTGGAAGTGAATCCCTTCCGCCGGCAGTCACTGGCCATTCGCTGGCTGCTGCAGTATTCGCGCGAACGCGCTGGGAAGACCATGGTCGACAAGCTCGCCGACGAGCTCATTGACGCGGCCAATTCCCGAGGCGGCGCCATCAAGAAGAAGGAAGATGTGCACCGCATGGCCGAGGCCAACAAGGCGTTCGCCCACTATCGCTGGTAGTTGCAGCGCAGGTCGCGTTTTCGCACCCTGCTGTAGTTCGGGTTTTGTAGTGGCCGGTCTTTAGGCCCACAGGTTTGTAGGGGTCGAGCATGCTCGACCCGCCGCGAGCGCAAGCGAGCGAGCAAAATTTTAGATTCGAAATTGGTGACCAGACGTGAGTGATGTCGCAACAAGCAAGGCAGGGGAGAAAAGGGCCGGTCAAGGGACTATGAGCCGCGCATTCAAACTCGAAGATACCCGCAACATCGGGATCATGGCGCACATCGACGCCGGTAAGACCACGTCGACCGAGCGCATCCTGTTCTACACGGGTGTCACCTACAAGATCGGTTCGGTGGATGAAGGCACGGCCACCATGGACTGGATGGAGCAGGAGCGCGAACGCGGTATCACCATCACCAGCGCCGCCACCACCGCCAGCTGGACCCGTTTCGATAAGAAATACCGCGTCAACATCATTGATACTCCGGGCCACGTGGACTTCACCGTCGAAGTCGAACGCTCCCTCCGCGTTCTCGACGGCGCTGTCGCCATCTTCGACTCCGTTGCGGGCGTGCAGCCGCAATCGGAAACCGTGTGGCGCCAGGCCGACAAGTACCGCGTCCCGCGTCTCGCCTTCGTCAACAAGATGGACAAGATGGGCGCGGACTTCGATCACGTTATCCGCACCATCCGCCAACGCCTCGGTGCTCACCCCGTTCCCCTGCAGTTTCCCCTCGGTCGCGAAGACAACTTCATCGGTTGCATCAATTTCCTGGAAGAAAACGTCATCGTTTGGCTCGAGGAAACCCTCGGCGCCAAATTTGAAATCTTCGAAGTTGCCAAGCTCTGGGATCCCGCGTTTGTGGCCAGCCGCCCGGACATTGCGGCGGCCCTCAAGGGTTCCGCTATCGACAAGAAGTTCTACGACGATCACCGCTCCAAGGTCGTCGAATACATCGCCGAGCACGACGACGAAGTTCTCGACAAGTATCTGAATACCGGCACGCTCTCTCTCGAGGAGATGCGCAAGTCCATCCGCAAGTCCACCTTGGCGATGAAAATCGTCCCCGTGTTGGCCGGCTCGGCCTTCAAGAACAAGGGCATTCAGCCGTTGCTCGACGCGGTCATCGACTATCTGCCTTCGCCCCTCGATGTTCCTCCGGTCGAAGGCATTAATCCCGACACCGAAGAGTCGGTTCTTCGCCGCGCTTCCGACGATCAACCTTTCTCCGCGCTGGCCTTCAAAATCATGTCCGACCCGTTCGTCGGCCATGTCACCTACATCCGTGTCTACTCCGGCGTTCTGAATGCCGGCAGCTACATCTACAACTCCACCAAGGGTTCCCGCGAGCGCATTGGCCGCCTGCTCCAGATGCACGCCAACAAGCGCGAAGAAATTGACGCTGTCTACGCCGGCGATATCTGCGCCTGCGTCGGCTTGAAGAGCGTCACCACCGGCGACACTCTTTGCGAAGAAAACAAGCAAGTCGTTCTCGAAGCCATGGACTTCCCGACACCGGTCATTTCCGTCGCCGTCGAGCCCAAGACCAAGGCCGACCAGGACAAAATGGGCCAGGCTTTGGGACGTCTCGCTCAGGAGGATCCCACCTTCCGCGTGCATACCGACACGGAAACCGGGCAGACCATCATCTCCGGCATGGGCGAACTTCACCTCGAAATCATTGTCGACCGCATGAAGCGGGAATTTGGCGTGGACGCCAACGTCGGCCGTCCGCAGGTCGCCTATCGCGAAACCATCCGCCGCCAGGCCGAAGCCGAAGGCCGCCACGTCAAGCAGTCCGGCGGCAAGGGCCAATACGGCGTTTGCAGCCTCGTCGTGCATCCGTTGCCGAGCGCAGACCACGAAAACATGCACGAAATGTCCACCGACGAGCTCGATGAACTCGCCAAGTCCATCGCCGGCTCCGGCGGCAAGTGGCGCTTCGACAAGGAGCATCGCTTCCTCTTCATTGACAAAATCGTCGGCGGCGCCATACCCAAGGAGTTTATTCCGCCGATTGAGGCGGGTATCCGCGAAGCCATGGACAATGGCGGTCTCGCCGGCTTCATGATGGTCGACGTTGCCGTGGTTCTCGTCGATGGCAACTACCACGACGTGGACAGCTCCGAAATGGCTTTCAAAATTGCCGGCTCGATCGGTTTCAAGGAAGCTTGCCAGAAGGCCAAGCCGGTTCTTCTCGAACCTATCATGCGCGTCGAAGTCACTACGCCGGAAGAGTACATGGCCGGTGTATTCGGCGACCTGAACTCGCGCCGCGCCCAGATTCAGGGCTCGGAGACGCGCGCCGGCAGTCACGTGATCCGCGTGCAGGTTCCGCTGTCGGAGATGTTCGGCTACGCCACCGATCTGCGCAGCCGTTCGCAGGGCCGCGCGAATTTCACCATGCACTTCTCGCACTATGCGGAAGTGCCGGGCAATCTTGCCGAGGAAATCGTCAAAAAAGCCCGCGGCGAAAAATAGGGTTTGTAGTGGCCAGTCTTGAGATCGGCAAGAAAGGGATAGCCGTAAACAGCGAGCAGATAACCGGAATCGCAAGACGATGCAGTTTGGTTCCTGTTCGCTGATTTCTGATATCCCGGTAATCGAAGGCACGAAATTTTGATTTTGCTGGTTATTCCGTAAGGAGCAACAAGTAATGGCTAAAGAGAAATTCGAGCGCACCAAGCCGCACGTGAACATTGGGACGATCGGGCACATCGACCATGGCAAGACCACGTTGACTGCGGCGATCACCAAGGTGCTCAGCAAGCACAATCCGAAGGTGGCTTTCCGCGCGTTTGACACCATTGACAACGCG
>DATFSI010000161.1:0-26052 GCA_035262705.1 Candidatus Acidiferrum sp.
GAGACCGGCGTATGTGACGCTTGGATCGCAGGTGCTCCAACAGCTCTTTTTTTAGCGCTCCACGGGCTTGAATGAACAGGCTTCGGTAAATGGTTTCCTGGGACACCCGCATGCTCTCCTCATCGGGATACTGGGTTTTCAGCCAGCCGGAAATCGGCTTCGGCGACCAGTCCAGAATCAGTCTACTCGCAACGATGTTCCGCAACTTCAGGTGGATGGAAAGAAGGCAGCGCTTGGGCCGCAAGGCCGACTGCCAGGCTTGGCCGTCCGCTGGACTGGCTCGATACGCCGGACGGCCACCATGACGTGCGACCTCCCGGCTCACGGTCGATACCGCTCGCTCTAAACATTTGGCAATCTCACGGAACGACGAACCGGAAGCCAGCCCGCGTGAGATCTCCTCTCGCTCACGCAGCGTGAGCGCGAGGAGCGCACGCCGCCGGACGGCCGGAGCAATTCCCCCGTGATGCGACACCAGACAACGAATAGAGGAATGTTCTTTGCCAAAGGCACGACCGATCTCATGCAACGTCTGCCCCGCCTTCCAACGACGCCACACGTCGATCTTCTGTTCCGCGGAAAGCCCAAACCGTTTCCCTGGCTTCATGAACACCACCTTTGAAAGCAGCTTTATACCAGATGGTGTTGCATCGACCGTTTGAACCGGCAGGGATATCCGGAAGCAAAAATCTGTCGGCGAACTTGTCGAGGTCCTGGCTAGTCAGAAAACCAGGAAGGTTCCGTATAGTACTTATATGGAAGGTAACCCCGTTAACCACGAACTCGAGCAGATACGCGCAACAACTGCCGAATCGAGCCGAAATCCGAGAATGTGGCACCATGTGAGCCCCTGAACATGCTAGCGGGTTAGTGCGTCTTTCACGCGAGAGGTGAGGGGCTCTTCAAATAACGATCGACGACAGCGTCAGCGGTGCGATAGGTAAGCGCCAGAAGAGTGAGCGTGGGATTCGTCGACGCATTCTGCGGGAGTGCCGACCCGCCTAAAACAAAGAGATTCGGAATCTGCCAATGTTGCAGGTACGGATTGACAACGGAACGGTCGGGAGACCTCCCCATAATAGTCCCGCCCTGCACGTGTGTCGATTGGTAGCGGGTGGCATCATATCTTTTCAATCCCGGGAACAGCGAGACCTCTTTCGCGCCCATGGCTCTTGCAATTTCGACACATTTACCAGTGGCGAACTCCGCCATGTTCCGTTCGTTATCCCGCCAGTCGAGTGTTAAACGTAGTAGCGCGTCGCCAAAATGGTCCTTGTACACAGGATCTAAATCCATGTAGTTCCCTCTGTAAGCGAGATGCTCGCCGCTGAAAAGGATAATGCCCGTTCGATCGTAGTAATGGACGGCGGCCTTCTTCCATTCCAAACCCCAGGTGGCTTTCACCGTTTGTGGAACCACACCAAAATTGGCAATAGGCCGATAGCCCAAGCTCAAAGCATCCAGAACTCCGCCGCGCAGGAAAGGGAGCTTGCTGTGATCAAGCAAATCGCCATCCAGGTCACTGACGCGGACACCTGCGGAGCCGGAGCCCATAAACCGGTTTAACGGTTTCTCAAAGAATGCTGTCACGGCGGGAAATAAGACTTGGTGGGTCAGGTTGCGTCCGAGCGTACCTTTTCCGGTATCAGGGTTGTAGGGATCTCCAATCTCCGAGAGGAGTAGCAGTCGAGTATTGTTGAGAATCCAGGAAGACAAAAAGATGAGTTCCGCAGGCTGAAATACTTCTTCGCCCTTTGCATCTAGGTAGGTAACGCCTCGTGCTCTCTTGCCATTCTTCGCGTCTACTTGCACGATTCGGCGGACCCACGCTCCAGTGCGTATGGAAACATTCTTTCGCTTTTGAATAACTGGTACGAGAGTATTCGTGGGTTGAGCCTTAGCCCCAACCATGCAACCAAAACGTTCGCAGTACCCACAATAAAAGCATCCGGGTCGCGCAACACCATCAGGATTCGTATACGGTTGACTGGTGGTTGCTGCCGGAATCGGATAAGGATGATATCCCAGCGTACTTGCGGCTTCGCGAAACAACGCAGAAAAGTAAGGAATTTTCGTAGGAGGCGTAGGATATTCAGCGCTGCGCCAGCCCTCGAAGATATTTCCACCTTCAATCTGCTTTCCGCGAAGATTTCCTGCTTTGCCCGAAATTCCCATCATCTGTTCAGCACGGGCATAGTGCGGCTCAAGGTCATCGTAGGTGACTCCCCAGTCTTGGATAGCATGATCTTCCGGCAACCTCTTGGAGCCGTACTTCTCGATGGTTCCTGAGAGCAATTCGAAACAATCCGGCAGAAAACGAGGACATACCCCATTCCAGTGTTCACCTGCGCCGCCGGTTCCGGAACCTGCAAGGAACGACCCGAGTTGTCTGAGAGGAAGTGCTCGCTGGCCCGAGGAATGTCGGAATGTGACGGTTTCGAGCGAAGTGTCCTGCATCATGCGGAGACGAACCGCATAATCCAATTCATCCATTGAGTTTGCATAGTCATCCGTTTTGCGCGCGCCGCCGCGCTCCAGGACTACCACTGAAAGTGCGGTCCGGGAACCAAGCTCCTTGGCCATGAGCAAGCCTGTCCATCCTCCGCCGATGATCACCACGTCCGCGACGGGCAGAGTCTTCATACTTCATCCTCGCTGGGTCGCACATTGCCTCTAGTCACCTGGCTTAGGCTGCCAGGTTTCGGACGAAACGCCTCACCAAAGTGTTTATCCACATCGTCGTAGTTGCTCATGCGCGGGCCCGGGAATCCAATGAGTTGCCAGCCAAGCATGTCGATGTTTCCGCCGTGCATGGGATCGGAAAACATGCCTTCGATCGTGTTTCGGTGGAGAAGCGAAAAGAACAAAGTGCCTTCGATCTGCTTCAGCTTCTTATCTTGTGCAGCAGTATCCAGAAGATCGAAACCCGTCAAGTCTTTCAGAGCCTGCCTATAGATCTGCTGAGGCGTCGCTTTGCCTTGATACCCAAGCTCTGGTGGGGCGTGTTCCTCGAACGGCTCTTGGGTGTAGCGATAGCGGTCTCTTCCCCACGGTCCGGCAAGCTGCCGGTCAATGTACACAACAACGCCCGCTTCCCTCGCGCCCGGACCATTTTCGTCGCCGGGAAAGATTCTCGAAGTAGCAGCAGCAACGGTCAAAGCTTCCACTTGGGAAAAAAAGCGGAGAGGAATGCGAATGGATTGGTCAGATTCTGCGGAGAGTCGGGAAACTTGGCGATCAAGAGTGTAAACCAACACACCGCCGACGCTGGTCGCCGACAATGTGAGAAACTCACGACGTCGCATAGAACAGGAGCATATCACCGACTGGTTTGGAGGAATGGAAATTCCCCGGCGTCGGGTCGCGGCAATTGCAAACGGATTAAGGGCAACGGGAAGTAATCGAACATACCTGGTTAGTCAGATTACTGGGCCCTCGCCGTCAAACTTCGGTCCATTTGATCTGTAATGGCCGACCGACACCTTTGGGCAATACAGGACTGCCGAGCACCTCGAACGTTCCGATGCACGTCACGGCTTTCGCGGGTCAATCACCAGCACTTTTTCCAGGGCATTATTCAGTTCCGTTTTTCTCTCCCTCTCGTTCGGCAGAGCAGGATGTGCACTGATGTCGACCTTGCCCGTGTGGAAGGCAAGCTCCCAACGTTTCCAGATGGCCCAGTCCTCCATCGCAAGTTGAAAGGTTCAGGGGTCAACCGGTGCTAGACGGAATGAGTCCGTGTACTCGTCTTTAGACTCGTCAAAAATACATTCATAGAGATGGGGTTTGCCTTGTAACCAGCTATGCCTTTCCGCGGTCCGTCGTAGTAATCAACCCACTGTGTAAACCAGCTCGTATCCTGGTTTCAAATCCGCGGTGTTCATGCCCAAAAGTCTACCGCGCTACGCTCAAATTTCGAGTAGGTCCGGGGAAGTCGCATAATCGGAAAAATGGCTCATATTACTTCCCTGGTTCCGAAAAACCCCTCCCCATCGCGCCTGACATGACAGCGAGCGGCTATTCACGGCGCGGGCCGCATACCCGGATAGTCCAAAAATCAGAAACTTTACACACTCGGAAAAGAGAATCATGCCCACACTTTACGTGACATCTTTACAGCCTCGAAAACTCCAAGGTCACTGCGGAAGTTGGTTGAAGATGGCGGCTACCGGCACATTTGTATTGCTACTCAGGATGATCGAGCATGAATCGGCGGTCACGACGGTGCAATTGTTGGACCAACCCCCAAAGGTAGAACCAGTGGCGGGAGAGGCCGTCAAAGTTACGGTAGTGCCAATCGCAAATGTAGCGGAGCAGCCTACATTGGAGGTGCAGTTAATGCCTGTCGGCGAGCTGGTCACCGTGCCGACCCCCAGACCGATTTCCGAGACCGTGACGGTCGGTACTTGGCCTCCACCCGAAGCCTGGACAGTCAGGTTGGAAGTACCGGCGATGTCTGCGCCACTGTTTGATTTGGCTATAGCCGTAATGGTCGTCTGACCAACGGAAACTCCGAGCGCAAGACCGCTCGAGTTGATCGTGGCCACCTGCACGGCACTGGAGAACCAGGAAACCTGAGTCGTGATGTCGGCCTGGAGTGGCGCTGTGTTGTAGTTTCCGATGGCCAAGAACTGCGTGGTGCCTCCCGTGACGGTAATGATCTGTGGGCAACCGGAAGTAGCGTTGCAGCTGGTGTCGTTCGGGATGACGGTGATGGATACAAGATCATGTTGCGTTTCGCCAGAGACTGTTAGGGTGGTTTGCCCAACAATATTGCCAGCGAATGCCATCATGGAAGCCATGATGGTGGTGGTTTGCGAGGTGCCAGCAGTGACGGCGGTCGCCAGGCCAGTGCTGCTGATAGTGGCCGCGTTCGGATTTGTGGACTCCCACTTGACCTGGTTCGTAAGGTCTTTGACTTGACTGGGGTGACCGGGACTCAGAAACGTTCCCAGTGCTTTGTACTGGAGCGTCTGCCCCGCGAAGGTGAGCGCGGCATTGTCGGGCAGAATCTGAATTGTCGCCAGACTGTGATCTTGCTGGCACTGCACCATTAAGGAGGAAACGAAGACCAGGACTAAAAGGGAAAAGATTGAACGCCTCATTTGGGCTCCAAGTCAGCAAAGTGTTACTCGGCGAAGAGGGTTAAGGCAAGCTTGTTGCCAATTTCATTGCGAAGTAAAATTAACCTTTTGAGTGGGATATGTAGCAGGTAACAAAGACCAGTCTCCGATTGGTTACAAGCTAAGTCCGTCCGGCGCATATCCGTCCTCAGAACGCCGAAACCGAAATCGCCGGTTATCCATCGTTCTGGCAACGCATTGTGCCGAATAACTAGGGGCGTGTCGCTGTTTCGAGCAGCGGCGCGTCCCGCTTTTTACTTCGCTTTCGGTTTCCTCCCCGGTTTGGTGCCTGCGATTGGTGCCTGCGAGCACCTTCCGGGCCTTCTCCACATCGCGTTCTGTCCAGGGCCGGACTTTGACCGTTGCCCCTTCGGCTTTGATGGATCTCCTATTTCTAGAGAAGGATCAGAACTAGAGCAATGCAAGCCACAACTAAACAGAGGGCAGTCAATCCCGATATAGCGACAGTCTTTATCGCCTTATGTTTGCCGTCGGCATGAGAAGCAATTTGTGGCAATTGGAGCGCTAGGATCGAGAGGTAGAGGCAGGAAACAACTACGACGATCTTCAATAATTCAATCAAGGCGACACCCCTCCTCGTAGTGCACTTTCGTGCATAGATTCGGAAAGATGGGGGGGCTATGGGTCGCGCATACGTGGAATTGTTAGGCAGTCCAATTCGATGACGTCGGCAATCCTACGCCACCCGAAAGATCCCTATCGCGTGCGAGCAATCTCCAACCGGTCACCCACTTTAGTCCCGGTGAGATAAATAGTGTGGGCCGGAAGTTCTAACACGCTAGATGCTTTCAACGATACTCTCGAAATCCGAAAAGGGCGGACGTGCTCTTCGACATGAACGACCTCCTTGTGCTTGTTGAGGAAAATGAGGTCGATCGGGAATAGCATGCCGATTGTATGTACCCCGCGGGAAGGGATGATCCAAAGACCGCGGCCCGCCTTTGCCCAACGTTTCGTTTTCCCAAGAAGACCGACTAACCGCCGAAAGTAGTCGTCGGCCACTGTGGTTTCCGTTGCGACAAAAGTCTCTCGCGTCTTGTTGTAAACATAGAACTGTCCACTCAGATTACCATCCGACATCTTCTTCTCATCCCTCTGCCAGCATCGGCCAGCAGGAACATCCGCCCCCGTTCCGGAACCTACTATTCGATCGACCTATTCTTCCGGCGCCAGACGATGATACCGAGAATGACCACTGCGAGAATCCCCGCGATGACCCGAATGAGTGTAACGCTAATCATATGTTTCTCCTTTTTAGTTTGAACTGCGAACCAAATCGATACTGAGCCCTTCGTTCATTTCTGAATCGTCGGCATCAACTGCCGCAATAGTGTAAGGACTGCGGGGCCCAGGATGATCACCATCAAAGCCGGAAAAATAAAAAATACGAGCGGTGGCACCATTTTGACTGAGGTCTTCGCGCTCTTTTCCTCTGCGCGTTGACGCCGTTTTGTACGCATATCTTCGGAAAAAACACGAAGCGATTGGGCGATGCTGGTTCCGAATCGCTCGGTCTGAATCAGCATCGCCACCAGTGCCTTGATGTCGTCGAGACCCGTACGGCGAGCTAGTTCCCGCAGAGCCTCGATGCGGCTCTTGCCGATTCTCATCTCCAGATTCACGAGTTGCAGTTCCTCACTAAGTTCGTGATGGGTAATGCGCATATCCTGAGAGACCTTCATCAGCGCCTGATCCAACCCGAGGCCTGCTTCTACACAGATCACGAGAAGGTCCAAGGCGTCTGGCAGGGCGCGACGGAGCTTATGCTGACGCGCATGAACGCGCCAAGTCAGCAGAATATCCGGAATCAGGTAACCCAACCCGAGTGCGGCAATGGGAATTACGAGTGGATTCAGACGATAAAAACCAGAAAGAAGTACAATAGTCATCGTTGCAATCGGGAACAGGAGCCTGAAGCCACGCATCGCTAGAATGGCTTCAGGACTGCGGTATCCGGCACGAATCATCATCAACTGGGTGCGGTTGGCCTGCTGTGGCGAAGCGTCAGGGAGAAGTTTTCCGACACTAGCCAAACTATCTCTCACCTTCTCCTTCTGGCGCTCTGCAAATCTCCCTTCATCTAGAGGCGGTGTCGCTAACCCGGCCAGCTGTGAAAATCTGCCGGCGACGTCGACTTCTTTCGCCGAGAACGCATAGAAAAGCGCGGCGACAAGCAACATCGTGGCCACAAATGTTACAACAGTGATGATCCATACCATTCGGCTGTTTCCTTTCTCTTTACACTTCGAAGTGAATAATTTTCCACAGAATGGCCGATCCGATTACCTGCAAGCCAGCCGCGATCGCAATGACCAGGGGTCCCCTCGGATCTTCGAACAGCACTTTCATGTAATTGGGGTTAAGAGCTGTCAGCACGATGCCCAAGAAAATCGGAAGAACAATCAGAATCCCTGCCGTCAAGCGACCCTGCGCGGTGCGCACTTGGATTTCGCGGTAGAGCCGGAAGCGATCGCGGATCACGCGGGAAAGGCCATCCAGGATTTCCGCGAGATTGCCACCTGTTTCCTTTTGAATTAGAAGGGCAGTCACAAAAAAGCGCACGTCGATGAGGGGCACCCGCTCCGACAAATTCAGCAGTGCATCACGAAGAGGGAGGCCAAAATTCTGTTCTTCGAAACTGGTTCGAAACTCGCCGGCAAGTGGCTCTGCACACTCCTTTGAAATCATCTCAAGGCCCGTGGTGAAAGCGTGTCCTGCACGTACAGCCCGGCCTAACAGATCCAACGCTTCTGGAAAATGTTCTTCGAATTTCCTAAGACGCCGGTGACGCTTCAAGGCCACTACACCGATCGGTATAAGGGCAGCAGCAAGACCGACTAGCAAACTGAGGTACGAACTCAAATGAAACAAGCTCGCGAACAAATAGGAGCCAATTCCAGTCGCTGCGCTAATTAAGAGAAGCTTGGCGGGTCTGGTCGTCATACCCGCTTGCACTAGGAACTCCTGAAGCTTCGTGGACCATGACCACTGCATCATGAGACGGTGAAGTGCCGGGACACTGCTCATCATTTCGTCGCGCACGAGTTTAAGGTTTAGCGACACTTCACCCCGGCGCTCCGCCTTGTGAACAGCGTTCATACGCTTTCTGATTAGTTCTTGGTTGTTATCCGTACTTGCGAAGACCCAAATCCCAAGCACGACGACAAGCACCACCATGAATGTTAGAGCAGCGAGCAACACTCCCATTTGAATCTCCTCAGCGCGCCAACTGGTTGTTAAACATATTGACCGGGAGGTGAATCCCCGACACCAGCAAGCGCTCTGCGAATTTGGGCCGGACGCCAGTGGCCACGAACTCGCCAATGACTTCACCGTTTTCGCTTATGCCGCGCTTCTGGAACACGAAGATGTCCTGCATGGTGACAACGTTTCCTTCCATGCCGATAATCTCTGCAACGCTGATCACTTTACGTGTGCCATCGCTCTGCCGGCTCACTTGTACGACCACATCAAGCGCGGAAGCAATTTGGCGGCGAATAGCGGCCTCAGGAATGTTGAGGTTTGCCATGGCCACCATGGTCTCCAGCCGACTCAGCGCGTCGCGCGTGGTATTCGCGTGGATCGTCGTCAAAGACCCGTCATGACCGGTATTCATCGCCTGGAGCATGTCCAACGCTTCTTCACCACGAACTTCGCCCACGATGATGCGGTCAGGGCGCATGCGCAGGCAGTTGATTACCAATTGCCGCTGGTGAATGGCACCCTTGCCCTCTATGTTGGGAGGGCGTGTTTCGAGTCGGACGACGTGTTCTTGATTCAGGAGCAACTCGGCTGCATCCTCAACCGTGACAATGCGTTCTTTATTGGAGATGTAAGAGGACAGCACGTTCAAGAAAGTGGTCTTGCCCGCCCCGGTTCCTCCCGAAATAAGAATATTCAGCCGAGCCTTTACGCAGCCGCGCAACAGTTCAAGCATTGGCGACGTTAATGAATTGTTCTGCACCAGATCTTCAGCTGTCAGACGCTCGCGCCCGAAACGCCGGATCGAAAGACACGGACCATCTACGGAAAGCGGTGGGATGATCGCGTTCACGCGCGAACCATCCTTTAGTCGCGCATCAACCATGGGCGAGGACTCGTCGATTCGGCGCCCGATTGCGGATACAATGCGATCGATAATTCCCATCAGGTGAGTGTCGTCGCGGAACTGCACTCCGGTCTGTTCCAAAATTCCTTTCCGCTCCACATAAACCCGCTTATGCGTGTTAACCAGAATGTCAGACACGGTTGGATCGGCAAGTAATGGCTCCAAAGGGCCAAGACCAAACACTTCATCCAGAACTTCCTGTACTAGCCGCTCCCGTTCTTGGAGGTTCATTGGCGTAGAGTCACCTTGAACGAGCGCCTCCAGAATATGACTCACTTCTCGCCGAACATCTTCGCGGTTTACCTCCGTTAGCTTGTCCAGGTTTAGCTTCTGAATAAGCTTCCGGTGAATGGCTGTCTTAACCGACGCGAAGTCTGTGCGTGTTGTCGATGCGACAATCGGTGACATGGCCTGCCTCACTTCTTTGCCGAGAAGGAAAACAAGCTCGACAAAGCTCCCTTTTTATCAACTGTCGGTGATTCCATTCCCACGAGCTGGTTTGCAATTTGCCGGTAACGATGTACGAGAACGTTGTTGTGATTGTCCGGAATTGGAGTCCCGAGATTCACGGCCTGGCTCGCTTTCCGAAAGTCATTGGGGAGGCTGGCAAAAATTGGCCGGCTCAAGTTCTTCTGTATGCTTCGCAGCACTTCGTCATCGCCCTTGTGCCACCGATTGATGATTATGCGGGCACGTTCGGGATCAACTCCCAAACCTTTGAGCGCGAGCAAGCGGCGCTCAAGGGTCCACAGCGAAGGCACATTCGCCTCAGCAACGAGCAGAATCATCCTCGCTTTGCGCAGGAGAGAGCTCCAATCCGCTGACAATTGCGAACCGATGTCCAGTAGCACGACATCGAACGAATTTTGCGCCACGTTTACAGCGCGATCCAGGTTCCTGACGTCAATGGACTGCCATTCCTCCGGCTGCGTGACTCCTCCCAAAAGTTCCAACTTTGTTTTGTGTTTCGTCAGTAAGCCCGCAAGGAAGTGGCTGTCTAACCTGTCCAAATTATCCACCGCGTCACGCACATTGAACTTGGGGCGGAGGTCGAGCAGAAGGTGAGCGTTGCCAAGAGGGCGCGCGAAGTCGAGAAGCACCACGCGCTTGTTCGCGTATGTTGACAACTGCACTCCCAGATTGACAGAGACCGTGGTCGTTCCTACGCCTCCCTTCGCGCCCATTAACACAATCAACTTGTCCTGCGACGGGAAGTCGTTGACATGCAAATCTTCCGCGTAAGCCAGAAGAGTTTTCTTCAGTGCCTCTCCCTGTACGGGTTTGGCGAGAAAATCCTGGATCCCGCTGCGCATCGCTTCCAGCAACAGACTCGGTTGGGGCGGGGTGGCCGCGGAGCAAGCAATCAATTTGATTCCGGGGTTGAGTCGACGGAGTTGTGTCGCAAAAGCAAAAAAAGGATCCGGGTCCCGCGACAAATCCAGGAACACAATCTCCGGAATCTTATTGGCAGAATCCGGCATGCGCTCGGCTGGAACCGTCCATTGCACCACGGACTTAACCACACCCGATTGTTCCAGACTCGCCAATAGCTGCGCGGAACTTGTCAGATCACTGCTCGCAATTGCTGCCGTTAGCATGGTTTGTCGTACCCACTCTCGTTATTACTTCTTCACAAAATTGGTCCTGCGGCGTCTCTTTGCTCCAATAGTCACTTCGCGCCTGGTGCTTTGGCGTGGTCAGAATCCAGGAACGGCACAGGGAATTGCGGGCCGTTAGGTACATGATCGGGAGCCAGTGGTTTAACGACCCTCGGTGTAACGACCACCAAGAGTTCACTTTTACTTTTGTTGTAAGAGTGGCTCTGGAAAAGCTTGCCGAGAACCGGTACATCGCCGATCCATGGAATTTTCTGGAATTGATTTGTCACAGTATTGTCCAGCAAGCCGGCAATCGCGAAGCTCTGGCCATCCTGAAGGTCCATCTCTGACTCCACTCGTCGCGTGGAAATGGCCGGGACGATATATCCGGAGATCGAAAGCGCATTGGTGTAGTCAAGCGAACTGACCTCCGGCTTAACCCTGAGATGAATCATGCCGTCGGGTGAACAGGTCGGCGTAAAACTCAGGCGTACGCCGTATTCCTTGAATTGGATGGTGATGCTCGTATAGCCGCCCGCGCCTCCGGCTTGAGGAACGGGATATGGAAATTCTCCACCAGCCAGAAAACTGGCATCTTTCCCGGACTCCGTGATCAAGTTCGGCTCAGCCAAAATCTGAAGCAAGTTTTGGTCTTGAAGAGCTTTAATCGTAACGGCAAGATTGATATCCGGGCGAAAGACAAATACGTTTAAGAGATCAGTGAGGCCAATGGTTGAGCCCGCACCGTTGGCTTGGTTGACAAGTTGCGGCGGGGCGAACTGCTGGGTACCGACGACGCCCACATTCTTTGCACCAGGCGTGCTGATGAAATTTATTCCAAACGAGTCGATAGTGCTGCGGTTAACTTCCGCAAATTTCACTTGAAGGAGGACCTGCTGAGCAACGGTTACAGGCACCTCCATCATGCTGGTGACTTTTGGCGTGGCGCCCTTCACCACTTCCAGAATTTTGTCTGCTACTGCGGTGGAGGAAATCTGCCCTGTCAAAATGATCGAATCCTTCGAGGTGTCTATGTGCACATTTTCGGCGGGGAAGACTTCATGAATTTTTTGCGTCAGGCTCAGAACGTCAATATCCACGGATACTTCAAAGCTCTGGCTTTGGTCAAGCTCGTCCCAGAGTAACAGCGATACGCCGCCGGGCTTCTTGCCATTAACCAGGACTTGAGTAGGGCTTACAACGATAGCTTCCGCGATTTCGGGATCAGCAAGCGAAACACGTTTTATTCGGGCGGGAGAACTGATCACAAGAGATCGCCCAACGAGCAGGTGCAATGTTTGTGGCTCGGAAGAGTCAGGAGCCTGAGTTGCGGCGGCCGCGGCGACGGGATCATGCTCGACCGAAGTTTGTTCTGCTGCCGCGGATGGCGCTGCCGCCGCGATAGCAAACAGCAGATAGATACTAGCCGCTCGAACCGCTCTCAATAAACTATCTTTGATAGACATGGATTCCCCTAGCGTTGACCCGAACTCGATCCCGAAAACGACTTGTTCTCGCGTTTACTTCCGTTAATGACTTCCACCACGTAGGCTGGAGAAACGATTGGCACTTCTTGTTTTTTGGATAAGGAATGCTTGACAGGCGGGGTGAGAGTTCCTGCCGGAGAGAATAGCGCCGCCTGGAGAATTGGAGCCGGCTCCGCCTTCTTTGTGTCAACGGTATTACGTAGTGCGAGCTGAATTTTTCCTTGCGTGCTGCCCATGGTTAACTTGGCGGCCTCATCCGGAGTTACCAACAACGTAACCACAGGGACCGTCAAGGGTTTCCCTTCGCGGTCTTGCTCGATTTTTTGCCCTGCGGCAAGCACGCGCACGTTTTCCAAAATCGTCTTGGTAATATTTTCGTTCCCTCTTTGTCCTTCCGCGCCTTCTAGCCTCCCCGTTACCAGGACGTCCACCATGGTTCCGGGCGTGACGAAGCCTGCGACACCTACAACTTCATTGACAGCCACCGAGACGGCGCGCATCCCTTCCGGAATCGTCGCCGGCAAACCCGCGCCAGCTTCTTTCGGCGCCAATTTATTCTCTAGAATGGGTTCGTTCTCAGCCACTTGGGTGATCACTGCACGATTTTGGCAATCCTCGATGCGCGTAAACATTCCAGAAACAGGCTGGTTTGCAGGCCATGAGATCACCCGCAGATTCGAACTATCCAGCCGCGTTCCCAAAGGCAAGGGAGCTGCAGCGACCACCAGCGTTTGCATGCTCACGGGCTGGGACGTGGATGCCCTCTTAAACTGACGATACACAAAAGTGCTCAACAGGAAGGCAACCAGGAGGGCAACCGCCAATCCTCCTATCAGACGATTCATATTCACGGTGTTCCTCTTTCCTTATTGCTTTTTCAGATCCCCAGGCGAAACTTTTCACGATCAAGCCATCCAATGTACTGCGCAGAAACAAATGACAGTTGCTGCGGCCACCGCAACGCCGAAAGGCAGC
Source organism: Candidatus Acidiferrum sp. (assembly GCA_035262705.1). Classification (GTDB taxonomy): domain Bacteria; phylum Acidobacteriota; class Terriglobia; order Acidiferrales; family UBA7541; genus Acidiferrum. The sequence goes on from DATFSI010000161.1 coordinate 13,313, forward strand.
TTCATCAGCGTCGCGTTATCCAATGAAATCTGTGGATTCTTGTTCAATCCAAAGGCCAAAAACCCACGAACGAGCAAAATCATGTTCCGAAGTGTTTCGAGGACACGTTGCGCCCGCATCATTTGAATGAGAGCCATCAACCCGGAAGCGAGGAGACTGCCGAGCAAGACCACTAACGTCAATTGCGGACCCAGAAACGCACCCACTGCGCCCATCAGCTTCCAGTCCCCTGCACCCAATAGGCGCGTCAAGACCGGAGGTAGCAGGAGAATTAGCGCCAAAGCCGCTCCCTCGATGGCGAACAGCGTTCCGTGCCAGCCGCTGATTACAGTGTGGGCAACAGCTCCGAGGAGCACGCCCGGGACCGTCAACCAATTGGGAATCCGGCGAGAGCGCCAATCCAAGAATGCCGCGGATAGCGTCAGTGCCAAGGTCAGTGCCCAAATGATTTGCGCTGCTTGCATATCTCTTCTTTCCTTTTGGTTACCCAATTCTGCATGCCACCCAAATTCGTTCGTTTAAACTCCGCTCTGCCAACCTCACTAAAAGCCACTCAAGCCCACCGCAGAGGTCGTTTCTCGCGGTGGAGCTTGAGCGGTCAGAGGATTAAGTGCTTAGGACTGTAGATGCATTGCCAATGGCAGTCTGAATCGCGCCCGCTAAGGTGTTAATCGTTGCAACCATGGCGACGGTGATGAGAGCCAGCAGCAGAGCGTATTCCGTCAGGTCCTGCCCTTCTTCTTCTTTACAGAGCCTTGCAAACAACAGCTTCATTAGACCCCTCCATAAACAGAGCTAGTCGGCTACCACTGATCTTTCAATGAATCTTGGCTACCTCGGGCCACCACAAGGCTGGGCCTTGGGCGGTGGCCTGCGAGGAGCCAGATTAATTCTTGTTTCTAGGTGAGTGCCGTGCTTGCTTTTCCCATGGCGGTTTGAATCGCACCCGCCAAGGTGTTGATGGTGGCCACCATGACGACAGAGATGAGAGCCAGCAACAAGGCGTACTCCGTCAGGTCCTGGCCTTCCTGTTCCTTCCAAAGACGCATCAGAACGTTCTTCATATTGATTCCTTTCGTTTGATCTAGATCGAGCAGTGCAGGGAGCCCCCGCCCTCACGTTGCCAATTGCATCTGGAGCGCCATTCCATGGCTTCCGAGCCAAATTCGTATCTGCTTGAGTTGGTAAGCTTTATATTTTGAACGGAAAGCATACGGTTCAATGGCAAGTGCTGATCAATGCGTTGGTCACTTTTTGTAGACTGGTTTGGAGGCTGAGAAAGTGACAGGTTTAGAAACGGAGGAAGATTCAGGGTACATCTGTGACCAGCCAAAATCTTGGTCATTGATCGGCACGCCCTGTGAGCTTCGGAATTTCTGTTTGAGGGAAATTTCGGTGCGGGGACTCGCCGAGCGACGCCATTACTCGCGCTCCCGTTGGTCCTCGTACCAACGGTTGGAGGCGCCAGCTTGGCGACGGATCTTTCAGTGAGCGATGATCATTTCTGACGTGCTGGACACCGTCAAAGGCGCCGTTTGAATCAGCGGCAAAATGAATGAGAAGGTGTATTGGACTGTCACCTGAACTGTACAGCCGGGATAGTTCGGTTGCGGGGCGACAGTACCGACTGTCTTGGTGCAATCGTCCGGAGTGCTCGTTGCACAGGCCGTTCCGCCGCTTACGCCGCAAGCCGTTACCGCGACTTTGGTTGGATCAATGCCGAGTGGGGTAATCGTCTTCACAAAATTGGTAACATCCCCCGCGCTGGCGGACCCATTGTTCATGTTACCTGTCCCGTTGCAACTGTTATCCGTGCTGCAGGTATAACCATTCACAGCCGCCCAGCGGGTTGCCTCCTTGGCCGCATTGTTAACAAAGTGATAGGCGTAAAGAGCGTGGCCAAAACCGGCTATCCCAAATAGCAAGGTCATGAAAACGATGAAGATCAGAGCGTATTCGACGAGCGCTGAACCACGTTCCCTAGCACCGCGCATGCGTGCTTGGCCAGGGTTTGTGCAACATCGGAAATGAAGATTCCGCAACATCGATTCGCCTTACGGCCTCAAACCAGCCTCACTCGCATTGACGATGTCCTCGAGATGGTAATAGACGAGGAAATCCCTGGGTAATTAAACAGCGAATTGAATGTCCCTGAGGCCGTCACCGAGACAATTACCACCCAGTGACCGGAAGGGCAGCTTCCAGATCCTGCACCAGTGCACGCTGATGAAGTTACCGAACCTCCGCTGTCACATCCGCAAGAGACCGAAGAGGTGACGGTCAACCCGCTCTGCCCATTATTCTGGAAATCGTTCTGTGCGGCCAAGGATATGTTCACTGTATCCACCGATTGCGGAAGGCTCTCGATGCCGTATGCGGCACCTGCGCGGGCCGCGTTCCCGACCAGAATGCCTATATATGCGTATCGCCCTAATTCGATCACCCCCAGCATCATCAAAACGAGGAACGGGAGTAGAAGAGCAACCTCGATTAGGCTCTGACCCGATTCCGACCGCCGAGCAACCTGGCAACGTTTTATCATTGATAATCCATCCGGGGAGCTCTCCAGCCACTCATATTTACTCCACCAGAGTCGCCGAGCCTACGGTAAACCCAGGGGGCAGGCCGCCCGGCACTCCGGCCGCTCCGTTAAAAGTCACGTTGGGATTACCGCTCAGCGCCAGAGCATCCGCGATCACCACGCCCACGCTGTAGCTAGCGTTGTTCCCATAAAACGTGAGCTGGTCACTTGGGAAGTACAAGATGCCGTTGAAAGTACTTCCAGTATTGCCCCCAAGCGTTGGACCACTTGGAGCCGGACCCACATTGGTATCGAGTGGGTCCTGATACATCAAAATTCCCTGGTACGTTCCAGAAGATGGCGCAGACAAATTGACGCTGGGCGTGCCAGTCATATTCAAGGTAGCGCCGTTCGTGAAATAGAAAGTCACGCCATCACCAGTGATCGTGGAATTCCCAGGGATGTCGAGGCAAGCCGCAGGACAACCACCGCTGCCATCGAAGATGTACGTTCCAGGACTGAAAACCACGTTGCCGCCATTGATACTGAATTGGCTGTAAGTTCCTGGGCTAACGGTGTACACACCGTTGCTATAGGTCACGCCCGTACCGGTGAAGTTTCCATTCCCCTGGATCGAAACTGAGGATCCTCCAGCGCAAGGGGAACAGGGTGGAGGAAGAGAGGCCAAAGGGTCTGAAGTCGAAGGTGTGTTGTAAGTCGGACAGTTGGAAGTGCCCCCAGAGCAAGTAACTGTGCCGCCAGGGCCACTCACGTTCGCACTTCCTGCCACGCCAAAGGTGCCTGCATTGACGTCGAGTTTGTTTCCCTTCGTGTTGAAGTTGCCGTTATCTACGATCCCGCATGTAGGAGCGTTCAGGATTGCGCTTCCATTTATACTGACGCCCTCAATGGACGAAGACGGAGGGCCGAGCGTATACAAGCAGCCCGTGTTGTTTCCACTGGTTCCACCGCTAAGGTTCGTCGCGACCGCGCGCGCCGTAATTGTTTCGCTGTTGACACCTACGATCCTACTGAAATAGGTCGGCTGACCCACGGTCACGTAGACTTCCACGTAATTGGCCTGCCCAATATGAGGTCCGGTGATTGGTGGATTACATACCGTAACTGTAACCGAGCCAACAGCGAGATTAGAGGGAGGTGCCGCACAGGCACCCCCACCGGTGTTATCCGTAAAGCCGTTTGATCCCGCGGCATTTTGTGCCCCAGCTTGTACACCCGTATAAGGACTAAGATTTGTTGCCCCTGCAATGGCCGCGCTATCCGCCGCAGTTTGTTGCAAACGCTTCTGGTATCGCAGTACGCCCATATCAATTCCCAAGCCTGCAAGCCCCAGGAGCACCACCAGCGACAAAGCAGTAAAGGCCAACGCTTGACCAGCCTCGCTCTTACGCCTCACTTGCGGCCTCCTTCCTTTTGCCCTGCTGCGACAGAAATCACAGGCTCGGTTGAACATTCTCGGTAGAAAGGCACCGTCTATCGGATAGTGCACGTTTGTGTACACCTCAAACCTTCCGAGGCTCTAGCTCTGACTCTTCAACGCAAGTCAGGTTCCATTCATTCGACTGCCTCTTCCACTAACCGCCGAAACTCTGGCAGTACGGCGAAAGGCGTGCGCACGCTTTCTACTGTCTCGCCAAGCTGTTGAATCTTCTGGGGATCAAGGTGGCCAAGCATCGTTCCAGCCCGCGCCAGATAAGCGACTTTTTCGGGTAGGAGCCCCATAATGCGGCAAGCCGTGGCATCCGCAGCCACGGGATCGTCACTAAAGAGTAAAACGCCTGCGGCCTTGCGTGTCCCCTGGATAGGTCCATTTCCTTCCATACCCAAAATACCGTCCACGATTGCAAAATCCGGCCGTGCCGCCGCATTGATATCTAAAATGGAGCGGTCAATCCCAGCCCAATGCAAAATGTTTTTCGGCCAGCCATAGCAACTTCCCGGCACGATCCCAAACATATTCTTCAAAGAAAGTGTGACTCCTGCCCAGTGGTGGGTCTTCAATTTCGGCATAGACACCAGCAGATCCGCGCCGAGCACGGTCTTCGGCAGGTAGAGTTCCTTCAATTTGCTGGCGCGCGTTTCCAAAATGACCCGCTCGACGTCATCAAGATTTAGGTCGCAAAAATCTGCACCCAGTTTGCCTGTGAATTCGCGAAGGCGAACGGATTCTAGGATTGCGTGAGTATCTCGGTCCATGGCTGGTCCGTCTCCTATCAGCACGCGTGCCGCACCCAATCGCAGAAAACTCGTCCTGGCCGCCGAAATTACAGCGGGATGTGTGTTCATTACTCCAAGAGGGTCGAGTCCTACCAAATTAGGTTTCAGAAGAACGGTTTTCCCCTGGATGGTTAACCGGAACTCCATAATGCTTTCACCGATTAGCACTTCCAAATCGCGTTGATAGTCCGCCACTCTCCGAATCAGAACTCTTGACGGAGGACGCTGGAAGGACGGAATGAGCCGCCGGTTACGAAGGTTCATGGCGCCCTTCAATTCGCGCAGGCCACCTGCGCCCGGGGTTCATCGCGAGACAAACCCACGCAAGGACATGAATACCGTCCTCCAGTAGAGTCTCCACACCGTAATCGTGCAGCCTGCTTTTTAACTGTGTCGACTCTTTGCCATAGGTTTCAAGGCACATGCCGGCTACTGCAAGCGAGCCCGGGCTCTGAATTTTTGGCATTTGCTTTTCGAGCCAGGCCAGGCTTAAGGACTTGCTCTCGTGTTTGGGCAAATTGCGGAGCGAGATCAGGGCCCAGGCTGTCGGCAAAACCAAAGCCTCTCCCGCAACTCCGTAAACACGAGGATTGCCGCAGTTCCATCCGCCATCCGGACACCTACGATCGTAGAGCAGTCCCACTGCAGATTTTTGGCGGCGGGCCGCGACACTCGGCAAGCGCTTTTGATCAAATTCCTGCATAGCCAGCAGTGCGAACGCCGTTGGCTCTACCCAGCTGCTGGTCCTGGGGGTCCAGCCCCAACCTCGATAAGTGTTTTCATGTTGCGAAATGTCCTTTGCCTTGGAAAAGCTGCGGAGAAAGCGCAACAACGGACTGCTGTCGAGGGGATAATCCCCGCACAGCCATTCCATCGCTGCGAGAGTGGGGCTTTCTGTTCCCGCTTGCTGCGAGAGCACGGCGCACACCAGCGAAGTCACCCAATTTCCTGTTTTCATTTCCGGACTGGCTGTCCAGAAACCTTCTTTTTTTTGATTGGCCAGCAGGTAATGTCTCGCGTTGGTAATTGCGCCTGATCTTTTCCCGCATTCGCCTGCGGCAGTGAGCGCGCTCACCGCCCAGCAAGTCGGCTCTACTCGACTTGGTGTTTCCTCGTGATATCCCCACCCGCCGTCGCTGTTCTGCTTTTCTTGGAGAACATCCGCGCACTTCTCTGCACAGAGCCCTGCGTCCATTTCCGCCTTCACCTGCCTTTCTGAGTTTACCTGGTGTGAGTAGCATCTGCTAGTAGTTGCACTCAGGCGAAACTCACATCACAGGTCCGGCAGGGGACCGTTTCATGCTCCCTTCGGTCGCTGTTCTTTCTTCCTCCTCCCTGATATTCAGTTGATTAATCAATCGGTGCAGATAACCCCGAGCAACGCCCAACGCGCGCGCACTCTCGGCCTTACTCCATCCGTTTTGCCGCAACGTCCGCAACACCAGATTACGCTTAAAATGTTTCATTTCTTCTTCGTAGGAAGAAGCTGTAAGCCCGGATGTGCATTCCCTGGGCGGGCCGTCTTGGGCGACAACGGGCGAGCTTCTTTGCGCTGGCCCCTGGAGGACGTTATCTTCCGCTTGATTTCTCAGGAGTGCCGGGAGGTGCGATACATCCAACGTGCGACCTTCAGCCAGGACCATGGCGCGCTGGATGACATTTTCGAGTTCGCGCACATTCCCCGGCCAGTGGTGCTGCTCAAGGGCTCTCATTGCCGACCGGGTCACGCATAACTCTTTCCTGTGAAAACGCTCCGCAGCTTTGGTGAGAAAGTGGTACACCAGAACGGGAATATCGTCCCGGCGCTCCCGCAATGGCGGCAGATGGAGTTCCACTACATTGAGGCGATAGTAGAGGTCCTCTCGAAACTTTCCTTGTGCCACGCTGTCGTTCAGATCCCGGTTGGTCGCAGAGATCAGACGCACATCTGCATAGATCTTTTTATTGCTGCCAATTCGTTCGAACGTTTTTTCCTGCAGAACCCGAAGCAACTTGGGTTGCAGCCCCAAAGCGAGATCTCCGATTTCGTCCAAGAACAATGTCCCGTGATTGGCGGATTCTATCCGCCCTTGCCTGAGGTGAATCGCGCCTGTAAAGGCTCCTTTCTCATGTCCGAACAGTTCATCTTCGACTAAAGCTTCAGGCAAGTTGGCGCATGAGAATGCCACCAGAGGACTGCTGCTTCTGGGACCGATCTGATGGATCGCACGCGCAACAAGTTCCTTGCCGGTGCCGGTTTCACCGGTTATCAGTACGTTTACATCGCAGGGACCAACGCGCCCAACCAACGCGAAAAGCTCCAGCATGGCCTCCGAATTTCCAAGCAGTTCATGGAGTCGCCCGTTATGGTTCTCTTGCGTTTTTATGCTTTTTAGTTCGCGCTCGGTCGAAAAAACTTGATACGCTCTGCGAAAAAGCAGTCGCAGTTCGACAACGTTCGGCGGGTTCGGGACGCTATCGATCGCGCCCTTCTGGGTGGCTCGCAAAAGGAACTCCCGGTCCTCCGTGTCGCAAAGCGCCAACACCGGCCGATGAGCCGGCTCCGCGCAGATATCTTCCAGCAGACGCAGCCCTGCTTCTTCTGTCTGCAGATTGGATCGTCGCAGGTCGAGGAACACTACATCCGACCACGCTAATATTTCCTGCAGTTTATCGACGGCTTGCGCGCTATCGGCACGGAGAAGAAAACCTTCCCCCAGCGCGCGAGCGATGGCTTCACCCAAACCGTGATCGTGGCTTAAGAAGGATACTTGAAGAACTTGCTTTTCCACCAGGTTGCGTCTCCCAAGCGAGCCATCCATGACGCTTTTGCTCGCTGTTAAAACACCCGGAATACTTCTGGGGACAAATGGCCTGACGGCTAACTCATAAAGTCATACAGCTTGAGGAAATCGGGCAATCATCTACTCTGAGTGCGGGGCATGGCTTGCCTACCGATCGCGAACCGCCGAACCCACTGTTGAATTTGGAAGATGCACGTTTGTTACCGTTCCGGCAGCCGAAACAAGACTTGCAATGCCACGTATCGTATTGAAAAATAACGACCGTATTTCCGGGCGCTCTTTGAGAAGGGTGTTATGTGAAAAATTTTTCCTTTCGCAACACTCCATTTATTTATTTTTTCTCCTTAAGTTGCTTTTCCCTGCCTAGTTGTTACCCGTCTTACCCGACTCAATTTTCGCTGCCAGCCCGGCCCCTGTAACAGGCATGTCAGCCGGAATACCCACCAAAACGTCGACGCTGACGGCCTTTGTCTCTCGCATTGCGGGCTTAAATATCCATCGGCTAAATGCGAGCACGGCAGCTTTGTCCATCTCCGGTAGCAACCCCTGATGTATATTCAGGTTTTCTACCGTACCTTCCGGGCTAATTGTTCCCTTCAATATAATCAGCTTATGGGCTTTTTCAGGCGGAAGTGGTAAGCGCTTGAAGTCGTACTGGACCTCCGCTTCGGGCGGCACGAGGGACTGTTCCATATGTACCACCGGTGACCGGTTTTGCGTTGAAGTCTCGCTTCCCGGCGCTCGCGTCTGACAGAACTGCAGCGTCCAGTTCTTGCCGGAAACGGGGAGCAAAACCGTATAGACCTTTCCACAACGGAGCTCTCCGTAAATTCCGAGTCCGCCGCCCCCAATGGGTCCCGCAGTAATTACTATCCCTTGGTGACGTAGGCCACGCAACTTCGGTAGAGCAAAGACCATGCCCTCAATGACCCCTGAATTCACCACTCCCATGCTTTCCGAACCCCTGCCTGACCCTCGCAAGCTCACAATTCCGGTGCCCCCAGAGTCTCCGCCTCCTCCACCGTATGTTCCGCCACCCGCTCCTGCGCTCTCGTTTCCGCCTGATTTTCCCTCGCCCGTTCCTCCGCCATCTATTCCATTCGCGCTACCGCCAGGAGAGCCCGCACCGGAACCGCCAGGAGTAATGGAAAACTGTCCCATCTGGTTTCCAGGTGGCAAAACGACGAGGCTCGCTGGGGCGGCAGGCTCCGTTCCCAAAAACAACAGCCCCTGCGCCGAAGTTCCTGTTCCGATCCCGATTTCGGGTGCTGCGTTATCTGCGGTTTGCTTTGATCCGCCCGAGGGCAGATTTGGCGCTGGAGCTGCGCCAATCGGAACGGCAAGTCTTGGCTGATGACCTGAAGCGGAAAGCAGAGTAGCCACTGTCGCCGTCGGAGTGGTCGTTTTCAGGCTGGGTGCCGCATCCGTAATTGGTGTTTCTTTCTTCAAAGGCTCCCGCGGCCGCACTTCATCCGGGTGAAACACGAATGGGCGCCGCGGCCCAATGTGGTTCTGCACAATCAGGTTCGGCAGCTTTAGATTTGCCTTTATCTTTAATTCGGGCGCGCTCTGAGATTGCAGAATTGTCTGCTGATCATTCTCCGGGATGCGCGGGTGAGAGACCGCAAAAATATTGTTTAAGGACTTTGACGCGCCACGAGCAGGAGACATATCTGGCAGCACGCCACTTCCGGGGTTTGAACCGGGCCCCGCTGGAAGTATTTTTGGCAATTTTACTTGATGTCGAAGATTGGGGATTCTGTAATAAACCGGCTCCAGGTTCGCACCCGGAAGTGCGATCTCCTCTTTCGAAGACGGCAACGAGCTCAATAAGAACGGCAGACCAAGCAGCACCAAAACATGCAAACACAGCGACAAAGAAACCGACCGCAGAGCGAGACGCCCCTGGGCAACTGGGAGCTGCCGAAATAGCTGTGTATAAATATTTGCGAGATTTGCGGGATAGGGCGTCAGCGCCATCTTCAGCATGTCTAGCCAGCTGTGGCGGAAAAAATCCCGTGGCGTCAAAAATACAGGCAGAGCGCCCACCGAGACACTGCAGGGTGCCTCCTCCGTCGAAGGAGCAGGCCGTAGCAGGTCTAGGGCTTGAAACTCACTCTTCTCGGCCGTTTTACGGTCAAAAAACACGTGGCACGCCCATAATAATCTCAGCCTCGGAAGCGAACAAAAGGACCGCCCAACTCCTGATCGAGGCACTCTTATTCCCGCAAATCGACCTATTCACGATTCAATGCACGAGCGCTTCCAGTTGCACCCCAGTGCGCATTTCGGCTAAATGCAAGCCGCATCCACGTTGATTTGTCTCCGATTGAGGACACGAATGAGAACGAGTGTCCGATTTTGGAAACACGGACTCGCTCGATGGCTTGGCAGCTTCTTGCTGGCCTCGAAGAAGTTCTGCCTCTTCAGTAGCTTCTCGGCCACGAACTATCTGAAGAAAATAATTAGTTTGGGGGTAGCCCTGCTTATAGCTGTTTTGCTCCCCATTCAGAACCATTCTCTTTCCGGAGGGAACTCTGCCTTGAATCTCGCTGAACGTTTCGCGGAACGAACATTCGCCGCGTCTTCGTGTTTTTTCTGCGGCGCACTTTTAACCGTTTTCTTGTGCCAGCCTACCCATGCGCAGGACGCCGCTGAAGCCACCGGCGCTACTACCTATTCCGCAACAGCCCCTTTTTCCATGAAATCGCCCAAACCTCCGAGTGCGCCCGCTCCTGCGAGCAAGCCTGCTCCCTCTCCACACTTGTTTGCTACTTCCACCGTTCCACCCGAAGAAACGAATCGTGCGGTCCTGGAACAAAAAGCCGGCACAGAAGCTTGCAAGCTTCTGGTTCGTTCGACTCTTCCCGGCTCAAGAGTCTGGATCAACGGAAAGCCCGTCGGTAAGGCACCCATGCTGTTGGTTGTGCCTCCCGGGAAGTATCTGGTCGAAGTGGAAGGCCCCCGGGCGGAGCGTAATCAGTCTGTGGTGGCTTTGTTGCCCCGCGAAACACGCGAACTAGCGGTAAAACTTGCAGAACGGTACCCCACGCGCGTGACACTGCACTAATGCATGGCCCGATGATTTGCTTCGCAGAACACAGAATCGAGAAATGAGGAGAAATTACCATGCCTGGAATCGATTTTGACCGCCAAGTATTCGCATCCGCCACCCAGTCCCCGCCTCGTCGTATTTCTCTTCAAGCTCTTGGCCCGGCACTGTTTGTACTTGCGCTCAGCAGCGTGGGAATAATTGGCTTCAAAATTTACAATGACTCTTTCCGGACAACTTCCTCCGGCCCTACATCGGAAGGGATTGCACAATTGCGTCAGCAAGTGGATGACTTGCAAAAGCGCCTCGACCAGGCGGAAAAGCATCGCAAACCAGTCCCGCCGGATTCTGCGGCAATCTTGCAGCCTACGCCCTCCGTTGTGCAGAAACCTGCGTCCCCTAAAGTGGTCTATAGAATCAGTTCTGCAAGTCAGCTCCCTGCGATAGCGAATCCTTCTCCTTCCGTTCCCCCCGCAAGTACAGATTCAAACAACGCCATGGTGCAGAGCGGACTTATCGCCAATCATGAGGCATGGCAGGCGACTACGGATCGGCTGGCTGATGTGGTGGGTGTCGTTGGCACCCAGCAGGGAGAAATCTCCGCGAACCACGAAGCTCTGAATCAGTTGCTCGCGCAATCTCGGCGTCGGGCTGTCTCGTTTGAATTGCCACGCGGCAGTAACCACATGCCCGTTGGCCCGCTGGCTCTTCAATTGAAGTCCACCGACGTCAAGACCCAGCATTACTCTTTGTATGTCTACATCCAAGATAAATGCGTCGAACTGAAAGATCGCGCGTTGAATGAGGTTGTGGTCTTTAGGGTTGCCAAGGATGCTGCGCCCTTGGAACTGGTCGCCACGAAAATAATGCGAGACCAGATCCTTGGCTTCATTGAAGTTCCGGTTGACAGCGAGTCTTCTTCAACCGGAGATAGATAGGATTCTGGAGATTTCCACTCTTGTTTCAAAAAGCGCTCTCTGTTTCTGAGTGGCTTGAACTGGAAATTCTTTTTATTATTCCGTCAGTGTACTCGGCTCGTTTTTGTCGCTTTCGGGGGTTTGCACGAAGTAATTGCTGCACGCCCATTTCGCTAACTCCTCGGTGAATTCCGGCTTCGCATGCAAATAACGAGCTGCCCAAAAGATTTGATCGAGCAAATCGCGCACATAGCAAGGGCTCAGTTGGACCTTGAGTTCCTTAGTTAAGTAGTGGACCAGGAAGTATAAGACTTCGTCATCAAACGGAAGAGCTCGCGCACCTCTCGCTTCGCGGCGGAAAATTTCCATGAATTGTTCTTTCGTCGCCCAGCCTACCTTTATTTTGTTTGGGATACGTCGGAGAAAGGCCTCATCCGCCAATTCCAACGGCGCAATGTTCGTGGAGAATATGACCAATGTATCGAAGGGAATTTCGAACTTGCGTCCTCCGGGTAAAGACAAAAATTCCACCCGACGGTCAAGCGCTGTCATCCAGCGGTTTAAAAGTTCCTGCGGGCGAATTCGTTGCCGACCGAAATCGTCAAGTATAAACACGCCATTGTTCGCCTTCATTTGAAGCGGCGCGCTATAGTACCGCAAAGCAGAATTGTACTGGAGCTCGAGCATCTCCCCTGTAAGCTCTCCTCCTGTAATCACGCAAGGGCGATGGCACAGCACCCACCGACGGTCGCGTTCCTCCATCTCGCCTTCAGCCCTGGGCTTATGTACCCCGGGATCAAATACGGTGATGATCTGGCCGTCCACCTCGACGGCGTGGGGAACCCACACGTAATCTTGGTAAATCGACGAAATTCGGCTCGCAATGCTGGTTTTCCCCGTTCCTGGCGGGCCATACAAAAACATTGACGTCCCCGAAACAACCGCAGTGCCAATTCCCAAAAGTAATTGGTCGCTGAGCACCAGTTGGGAAAACGCCTTTTTGAGTTGCTCCCTGTGAACGACTGTCCCCTGAACACTCTGCCTTTTTATCTGTGAAATGTAGTCTGCAAGGGACACCGGTGCGGGTCCGGTGTACTGATTTAGTGACAGCAGGTCGGCGGCTCTCTGCCGCCCTTCCGAGGTCGCGACGATGACGTGGGTCCCGCCAGTCATGCCCTTTACCTCGCAAAGTCGTTCCTTTCGGAAGAATTGAAAGATCTCCTCAATTA
>DATFSI010000162.1:0-3073 GCA_035262705.1 Candidatus Acidiferrum sp.
TTCGAGCGTCATTCAGAAAGCCGCGCATGAAAACGCGAACATCATTTTTGGCGCGGTTATGGACGACGCGATGAAGGACATGGTGAAGATCACGGTGATCGCGGCGGGGTTCAAGGAGACGGCCAAGAAGGCCGCGGCGCAAAAGCCGGCATTCCTGCCAAAGACGTGGAAGGCGGGGCGCGACCTGCCGGTGCAAGAAGAGCTGCTGCAGCCTCCGGCGAACGCGGTGCAGCAGCAGGTGTCCAAGAATGTGCGCGAAGCCTCACCGGAAGTCCCGAAAGATGACCTGGACGTGCCGACATTCATGCGCCGGCAAGCACAAAAGGCCTGAAAGCAGCGGCAAGAATCGCCTTCCTTCGGGAAGGCTGTGCTAGCTAATCCACCGGCACAACCGCCAACCGGTCAGGGTAGCTTTCGAGAAAGCCGATCCTCGTTTTGCCCGGGATGACAACTATCGGCTTTCGGAAGCGCCGAAGTATGACGCTGCCGCTGATCGCAGTTTCTAACGGACACTGGACGCCCGGCCCAACGTGTCTCAATGATGGCTGGCTTTCTAAGGTGAGGTGAACGGCGTGAGCATAGCGCGGATTTCGGCTTCGAAGCGCGTAAAATCGGCGCTGTCGTAGGGCAGAACGCTCCCGAGCCCGGAATGAAATTCCCTCGCCGGCAGGGCGCGCCGGACCTCTGCGAGATTGCCTGCGTTTAGACCTCCGCCCGGCATCACGATGATGCGCTCTCGGGCGGCTTCGAGAAGCTCGAGAAGAACGGGGAGGCCCTCGGGGACGCTTTCCGCCCCACCCGAAGTCAGCAGTCGGCGTGCGCCTGTAGCGATGACGCCTTCGAGCGCTTCGAGAAAATCCTTTGTGTGATCAAAGGCGCGGTGAAACGTGACTGGAAGGGGGTCGGCGCGGTCGACCAATTCCTTTGTGCGTGAGACGTCGACCGAGCCGTCTGGACACAGAACGCCAAGCACCACGCCGTCCACGCCGATCTCTTTGGCCTCGGCAATTTGCGCACTCATCGCGGTTAATTCCGGTTCTTCGTAGAGGAAATCTCCGCCACGCGGGCGAATCATCGAGAAGACCGGAATCGCGAGCGCCGCCCGCACTTGGCGCAGCAGATCCGGTGGAGGCGAAATGCCGCCCTCCCGCAAGTTCGAACACAATTCAACGCGAGCGGCTCCCGCACGTTCGGCCGCGATGGCCGCGTCCAGCGATTCGACGGAAATTTCGAGGAGAAAGCTCTCGTTCATTGTGTCGTTCGGGAACTAACAAGATCCGACATAACGCAACAGCTCCTGTGTTGTGGTACTCTTCCGATGAAAAATTCCCCATGGTCTCTTCCAATTTTGCCCAACGCACAGGGGAGCGTACGAAAAGGAGACCGTCAATGAAGCCCTGCAAAGCAACTTCGATCGTGAGCGCCGTAGTGGTGGCAATCTTGTTTGCCGGTTGCCAGCAGCCGTATCACCAGCCGGAGGAACGCTACATTCTCGTTGCGGCAAATGTCAATCTGCCGTATTGGCAAGAGGCGGAAGCGGGGCTGCGGGACATCGCCAAAACGACCGGCGTGAAGGTGGAACTCAGCGGGCCGGCAACATTTTCTCCGAGTGAGGAGCTGACGGCGTTCCAGCAGGCCGTGTCGCAGCATCCTTCGGGCATCCTGGTTTCCGTGAGCGACCCGCAATTGTTCAAAGGGCCGATTGATGCAGCCGTTTCGCAGGGCTTGCCGGTCATCTGCATCGATGCGGATGACCCCGACTCGCGGCGCGTATTGTTCATTGGCACGGATAATTTCCGCGCCGGAACCGAGAGCGGTAAGCGTATGGCGGACTTGCTGGGCGGGCAGGGACGTGTGGTGATCATCGCGCTCAAGGGTCAGCTGAATACCGATGAGCGGATTCGTGGCGTGAATGAGGCGTTCAAAAAGTATCCCGGGGTTAAGGTCGCGGAGACCATCGATGACAAAGGCGATCCGCGAAACGCGAATGACGCTGTTTCCGCGTTGCTGCAAAAGAAGGAAAAAATCGACGGCATCATCGGTTTGGAAGCGTCTGGCGGGGCGGGCGCCGCGGAAGCGCTGCACCGGTTGGATCTGACCGGGAAGATCAAGATTGTGGCGTTTGACAAGGAACCGCAGACGCTCGATGGAATTGAGCGGGGCTGGATCACCGCGACGGTTGTCCAGAAGCCTTACGTGATGGCGTTCTACGGGGTTCGGTTTCTGGATGACCTGCACCACAACGCCGTGCATGAGTTCAAGGATTGGGCCACGGCGCCGGCCGCTCCGCTGCCTACGTTTGTGGATACGGGAACAGCGGTGGTGGATGCTGGCAACCTGGCGAGCTTTCGGAAGGCTTTGGCGGAACATCCGAAGCCGAATATGTAAGACGAGTCTGGCGACGCCGGGTACTCGGTCCGAAACGCTCAATCGGTCTTGGCAGGCAGGCTCGGGGCCGAGCCGGGCCTAGACGAGGCCGTAGGAAGCAAAGGTGACGATCGAGGCGAGGCCGAGAGCGGAGCCGAGGACAGCGCCTGCAAGCACATCGCTCAGGAAGTGCATGCCGAGAACCACGCGAGAAATGGCGATGCTGACGGCCAGAAAATAGAGCGGCCACTCCAGGGTTGGGTAGAAGTAACTAACCACGAGCGCGATCGCGAACGCGGTCATGGTGTGGCCTGAAGGGAAGGAGAACTGGTCCGGAGGCAGAATATCGGCCCAGCAGTGCGGCTGAAGCTCACAGGGTCGTTCACGGCGGCTGAGTTTTTTCAGTGCCTTGAAGATGAAAATGCCAAGAATCGCGGCGCAGCCCGCGGAACCGACCGCGGCGTAGCCGCGCGATCCGCCAAATGCGAGCAAGATGGCTCCGAGGCTATACCATAACCAGCCGTCGCCCATCCGGGTGGCCGCAAGCATCCAGAAGCGGACCCAGCGCGGCGCCTTCCAACTGTTCAAGCGGCGCATCACGCGATGATCGCGATTCTCGATGTAACCCCAGACAGATTTCGCCACGGCCATGGCGGCACCTCAACCTGCTAAGTTGGCCTCCAGGCTAGGCTCCACTTCCCAAAGC
>DATFSI010000163.1:0-6814 GCA_035262705.1 Candidatus Acidiferrum sp.
GATTGCGCTCTCGCCAGCAGCCGCCTCCCCAACTGCACAAATTCCGCCACCAAACCTCCCGTGTCCTCCCCAGACATCGTTGCGGCATCAATCTCAGTCGTCAACAAAATCGAAGTCGCTATGTCTGCGCTGCATTCCCAGCAGTATTTTTCTTTTCTTCCAGGAAGCTCGAATAATTCCTTCCGGCGCCCACACGCAGCGCACTGCAAAACAGACAACTCCGCACTATTGCCCTTTGGACCAAACAACATCGACGTTCCTCCCAATGGCCCGCGTTCTTTGCGCTGAGCCATCAAATCTCAATGACCTGTTGGTTGATAGTCGCTGTCCTAATTTGTGAACCAAACCAGATGGGGCGTACTGATCCGAGCTTTGGCAGCGCCTTTGCGCGCAGCCACTCTCCGCGCCCGCGCGCGGTATTTCTCGCCGAAAACCCGGTGGCACAATAGGAGAATCAGTAAATCAGAACCAACAACACAGATAGCCAGGAATATCGTGAATGACATGTATGAACTTTCCGAGTGGGGGCATGGACGCCAAACTCCCATCATTTTGAGACTACATGGGAGGACCGAAGAAAGTTCTGAGCAGTTCGTTAGGAATCCGTAAAGGCATTGGGCTACAGATCAAAGCATCACAGCGCGACTTAAAGGGTGCGACCAAGCTCTTCATCGCGCGACAGCAAAGACTGCGAAGTCAGTAGGCTCGCCACACCATCCACTATCTCCGGTCCAGGGTCAAGGCGTAGATGTCGCTAGACCCGTTGTCGCGAAGCAGGATGGGAACATCATTGGGGTCCAATCCAAACCAGAATCCCACGGCCCCCTGTGAGATAAGTTCCGGTCAGACCGACGACCCGCTCTTGCTTGCCGTCCGAAACTGAAATGCGATTAATCGACCATGGTTCCGGTCCGCAAAGCGCGTAAATGAACCTTCCGTCGCGCGACCAGCTGGGGAAGCCCCACGACCCTTGGTGTCGTGCCAGCGTGGACAGAGCAAGACGGAGCCTAAGTCCCGGTGAACGGGATCCTCATTTTCAACCTGCCTGATGGTCGCGATACGCTCCAAATTCCGCCAGATCATCCTCTCCCAACCAAGATGGATACTCGACCAGCTCTAGACCAAGATCTGTTTCAACTCGTCGCCAAAGGCGAGTGCGCTCGTACCGCTGGTGTACTAGTTGAAATTTCGTATTTCTAAGCAGACAGGCAGCGGCCTGCAAATCTCCATTGTCTATCAACCAACTCGCTCGCCGCTCGGCCAACCATTCGTCATCAAGAGCTGCCACGGCCTGGAGCCAGCGCCCACGCTCGTCGAGAGTCTCCTTCCCTAGCGCTGCCAGAGCCCGATCTCTCTCAATCACTACTTGAGGGTGAAGTGCCACTGCTTCTGACTCGATGGATCGAAAACACTGCGCGGCAGAGCTCGCGTCCCGCTTATGCACCAGCCAAAGCCGTCCCGATAGGGCCCGTGCGAGATCGTCGCCCGACTGCGCCAGAACTTCGAGTGCGGCGTCTGTCTCGCCACGCCCTGCAAGCCAAGCGCCGTGTTGGAATAGCCATCTGTCTCGCTCACTTCTCTTTGTGGACAACGCCGCCCACGAGAGTGCATCGCCTAAGTCGGCCATTCCACTAATGGCCCAGCCATTGTTGTCGACATCCTGAGCCTTTGGGATTTTACGGGTGTCGCCTGATTTCCGTGCGTCGATTAAGTCTAGCCAATGGACAACTTCCTCGTTTCTCGCCCAGCTAAACAGCGGGACCTCATCTACAGGCCTCATGGATGGACGGGGGAGCGAAATTTTTCGAATGTCGCGCGGCGTAGTGGAAGGAATCCAGAACTCAACGTGATGCCGCAACTGGCCAGGCTGAAGCATGTCCTTTAACGATTGATCGACCAAGGGCCCGCCTTGCACCTCGAGACATTGCCCACCGTCGAGGGTATATTGACTGACCCATGCCTCATCGCGTCCGAGGCCGTCGCTCCAGAGTTTAATCCCCGGTACCGAGACAGGGTCAGCCACATGGTAGAGGCCCGCACCGAGACTCGGGGAGAAGACGCCAAATGCGGAACAATCTGGCTTCTTCCAAAAAAAGCCGGTCATCCGATGCACGTCTTCTTGGCGTCGTGGACCTTCGCTCTTCCAGTCGATAATCCGTACGTCACGGCCATGAGCAAGAACCGGGCCGTCGGGAAAATGAAACTCTGTGTCCGCCCGCGCCGGCACGCCAGCGTTCGACCAAGACATCCAGGGATGAGAGTCATGATTAGGATTGAAGAATACGGTCCGCTGAGTCAGAAATTCATCGCCTGCGCCAAGAGAGTACTCGACTGTCCAATTCATTCCAAACCGCAGTTCTCTTTCCCCACAGGAGACATAGATCCTTTCCGAACCCCGCGTTACTTCGTAAAGTACCGGAACGATCTGAACCGGGCTGTGCGAGATAGGAAAGCTTAGTTCGATGCCGCCCCCAGTAAACGACTGCCGCGGCAAAATGCGCACCGGCCTTATGACGCGAGGGAAGAAAAGAGTTTCCACCGCGCTCTCCTTGAGAAAGATGGAGCAGACGCGTCCTCCGAGATCCGGGCAGATCTTCACACGCAACTGGCTATTTTCGATCGAGACCATACGATATTTCTTCAACACAGGCCTTCTGCTGGTTTCACAGAAGCTCTCGAAAGGATAGTACCCATCAGGGTCGCTCGCGGTCGGGATTGGGCCAGCGGGGGCTAGTTGATGCGTTAGCAAAAACTCCGGGTTTTGTGAGTATTCGAGCAATGTGAAAGCCCTCCCGTTCTCGTACCAGAGTTGCTGAGGCCGATCGCGTGCGGTCGACGGCGCGGCCCACTGGCACACGACATCTGTTGGCCTTCACGAACGAATTCCCTTCCCAGTCTGTCTTTGGCCAGCTCTGGACACCTTTGCTTCAAAAGAGTACAGCGGGAGCGCTTGCAGCGCTTACAAAAAACTCGCTGTTTTCGGCACGGGCCGGGAACCGTTGCTGGTAGTGCTGTTTCCAACGGTTGAGAAAGTCCGGGGCTGTATTTGACGGAATCATAGCCCACACGCTCCCACCGAAACCCGCCCCAAAAGCGGATGCCGCGATTGCACCTAGGGCGCGTGCGGATCGCGCCAGCTCTGCGGTTTCCGGTATCTGATTGCCGAGATGTCGTTCGGCGTCGGCCTGGGAACGGTCAACCCACTCGCCGAACTCCTCGAGCTCATTTCTGGCCAAGGCACTTACGGCCCCAGGGATATTGCAAATATTTTCGTTCACAAATTGTTCAAAGCGGCCGAGGAGTGTGTGATGCGGGTAAAAAGAGTTCGAGGAGTCGCGAAGCAATCCGCGTATGCGATCCGCCGCATCCGGCGAGCCCGTGGCTGCATCGAAAAGCGTACGATCGGATCGGCCAGACGCTTCGTTCCACATTGCGAGAATCGTCTTCACCGCGAGAGAGGCCTGGTTATATTTCGCGCGCGCCGAGCCGGTTTTGTCGGCCACGACACCGCACACGCCAATTACAAAAATGCAGCCCGCCGGTAGCGGCACTTCCCGCTCAAGGCGGGTCGGGCAAAACCTGAATTGGCTCAGCCAACCCGCGCGGCAACAGAGAATCGCGGTATGATCTTCGCTTCCCCCAAACGTTCCTACACCGGAATGTCCCGCGAGCCCGAGAAACGATTGGCCACTCTCAACATAGCCTAGGTAAGTGGCCAGGTCCACATCGGTCGCGATGTTCCTCTGGTATGCCGGATGGTGAGTGAGGTCGTTGATTTCACGGAGCGCGAGAAAAGTTGCAACAACTAGGGCGCTCGAGCTGCTCAATCCCGCCGAGCGAGGAAGGTCACTTGCGAAAACAATGTTTGCTCCACTCAGGGAACCCCCAAAATTTTCGGCGACGCGCCGCGCCACGGTTTTAGGATACAAACTCCAATCCTGGGTAGCGGTGTCGAGGTCCCTAGAGAGGGTAAATTGGTATTCCTGATCGGAAACGGCATCCGCAATTCGGACTAACTGATCACTTCGGCGCCTCGCGACAACACAAACGCCGCGTTCGACGGCACAAAGAAGACTGCGCCCGCCTGCATAATCCGTATGTTTGCCAAGAGCCTCAATGCGTCCTGGAACGAAGAGCCGCGTTGGACGGGACGCTGGTGATTCTCCCCACCGTTCTAGAACGCCGCAGGCGAGTTCCAATAGTCTTGCCTTTCGCTCAGCTTCAGCAGGGCGTAGCCCGGCAGCTACCAGTCGCTCTGTCGGGTTCTGGTTCACGGATCGGCCACAATGCTGGAAAGCTTTTGCGCGACGTTCGCCAGATCGTTGCGGGAAGACAGGTCCAAGACGCCCTCATTACACGGTACGACGCGGAATCGTACTCCAAGCTCCGTCATGGCTTTTTCGACTGCAGCGGGCAGCTCGTATTCTCCGCGTGGTGACCGCGGAACCCCGCGGCAAGCCTTGAAAATCGCTGGTGGAAAGCGCCAACAATTTACGCTGATGAGAGCATCCTCTTGCGCTGAAACCCCTCCTGTCGCATGGGGTTTCTCCAGAATTTTCACGAGGTAACCGTCGGCATCGACCTCGCAGACGGCAAACGTGAAGATTCTTTCTGGTGGAATGCCTCCTTTGGAGATCAGGACCTTGGCTGCAAACAAAGCCGTACCTGCCTCTCCCAGCAGCCGAAGCGCCCGCAATGCTGAAACGGGATAATAATTGTCCGAATTGATGGCCAGAAAGTCCTCTCCATCAACGAAGCCTTCAGCGGCCAGGACAGCGTCGGCGGTTCCTCGCGGCTCAAGTTGCACGGCGAAATGAAGTCGAATGCGCCGGGGAGGAGCTTGGACTGAGTAGAAATTCCGGACAGCCATATGCTCGGGTCCGATAATCAGACACGCGTGTTCATAGTCAGCGTCTGCAAGTGCGCTCAGCAGATAATCCAGAAATGGCCGCTTAAAGGGCATCATTGCTTTTACGCCGGACTCTGCGACGGCTACTTGGGCCTCATCAAGTCGAACGGCAGCACTTCGTTCGCGCATGCGTTTACCGAGGCCACGCGCTAGGATAACGGCTTTCCGCATTAGTCTTATTCCTTCTGCTCCTGCCAGCGGCGAAGCGCGTTGCGCAAGTCCTGGAAACCCTTGACCGCGACCACCAAGGTGATACCAGCGAAGGAGCCCCCCGCAATCAATAGGCTTGCGGACCAGAAGATCTGCCATGCCTTCATGGTTTTCTCCGTCTTGCGTAACTGTGCTCCAGTGGAGCGCCGCTTGGCTTCCGAAGCAGGGAGCCAACCACGAGACCTGCGGCAGCCAAAGCAAAAGACCCAAATCCAACAACCGTTTCGTTCCAGTGCAAAAAGAAGAAGGGCACGATCGCCCCTGCCGCCCCCGCTATCATGGCCAGATATCCACCGAACAGGTTCGCTCGGGGCCAGTACAGGCCTCCGACAACCGATGCGAACGCACCAGCCAGGAAAATGGTGCCAGTAATGTTCAGGTACAAATACACAGCGCCGGGAGGTGTGTAGTACAGACCCCAAAACATGAGGAAAGCACTGACAAAGAGGTTGGCGATGCGGTTGACAAAAATCTGTCGACGCGAGTCCAAGGGAGCCTTCTTTAGGAGTCGCCGCAACGGGAGGACCACGTCCTGGGAGATGACGGAACTCCAGCCGAGAAGATAAGAACTGTTTACCGACATCGTTGCCGCTAACATTCCAGCGACCACGATGCCTTTTACGCCGGGCCCAAGAATTTGGGCAAGCATTGCGGGCATCGCGTCGATAGGCATAAGAGTCTGCCCGTTCAAAACTGGGAGGGGTACACCCTTGTCCAGTGTGCCTGTACCGTAAAGCGTAAGCGCGGCAATGCCCCACAGCATGGGCAGCATCCCGCGGCCAAGAAAAATGAATCCCGTCCAGGTCATCACTTTCTTGGAAGTTTCCGGACTGTTTGTCGAAAACATCCGCATCGCTGTCGTTTGCCAGCAAGTATTCACGGAAAACCACAGCAGGACTTGCCAAACGAGAAAGGTAAGTCCGAACTTCGAGTTTGCCATGGGGTCGTAACCCGCTTGGCCCATCGTATTGGAAACCTTACTGATGATTTGGCCCCATCCGGCATGATAAACCACGTAGGCAGAGACCAGAATCGTTGCCACGGAGAGCAAGACATATTGCAAGAAATCCGTTATCACCACCGAGACCATTCCTCCGAGGACCGTATAGATCATTTCCAGCAACAGAATCATGGTCATTGCCAAGATCAGATATCGACTCGGAATGCCGCTTACGGTCGTGAGGAACTCTCCCTCAATCTTGAGGAAGACGCCCATGTTCAGGATTCCACCGGTGGCAACTAGAATTCCCGTCAAAAGGCGCAGTCCCACGCTGTATCTTTTCTCGAAGTATTCCGGCACAGTCATCAGCTCCAATTCTCGGAAACGCCGAATGACGAACCCCGTGCGACCCACGAAGATCATCACCAGGCCGGAAATCAGCGCTGCGGCGAAGGAGGAAAAGCCGTACCTGTATCCAAGTTCGGCGTTGTACATATATGTGATGGTGCCTATTTCCGTCGCCGCGAGAGTCGCAACTCCGATATAGGGGCCGAGCTCGCGTCCTGCCACCAGGTAGTGCGACACGCTACCCACGAATCGCTTGCCAGCAAGGCCTATGGCAACCGAGGCTGCAAGGTAAGCTGCGACGATGGCCCAATCTAGAAAGGTGAAAGCCAAACGTTCTACCCCGTAATCGATGGGGCTCTGCGCCCGCCGTGTTGCAGTCTACAACACCAGGGGCTATTCACCGGTAC
>DATFSI010000164.1:0-11896 GCA_035262705.1 Candidatus Acidiferrum sp.
GTTGACAAGATCGCCTTCACCGGCAGCGCTGCCGTCGGCAAAATCATAGTCAAATCGGCCGCCGACACCCTCAAGCGTGTCACCCTCGAACTCGGCGGAAAATCTCCGAATGTTTTCTTCGCCGACGCCGATTGGGAAGCCGCCGTAGACGGCGCGCTGTTCGGCGTCTTCATCAACCAGGGCGAAGTCTGCTCCGCTGGCAGCCGCATCCTCGTCGAGAAGAAGATCTATCCAAAATTCGTCGAAGCCATGACCGAAAAGGCCAAGCGTATCAAGCTTGGCCCGCCGCTCGAACGCGAAACCAAGATGGGCCCCCTTGTCAGCAAGGAACAGTACGATCGCGTCTCCTCGTATCTGGACCTCGGTAGGAAGGAAGCGAAGACCGCCATCGGCGGCGGCCGCCCCAAGGCCTTCGGCAAGGGCTTCTACGTTGAACCCACGATTTTCTACGATGTGGACAATTCCGCGCGCATCGCTCGCGAAGAAATTTTCGGCCCTGTCGCTTCCGTGATTCCGTTTGAAAATGAAGCTGACGCCATCAAGATCGCCAACGACACGCCATATGGCCTCGCCGGCGCCGTCTGGACGCGCGATATCTATAAAGCCTTCCGCATCGTGAAGTCCATGCGCGCGGGCATTATTTGGGTCAATCACATGCAGCCGACCTACGTCGAAGCACCGTGGGGCGGCTACAAGCAGTCCGGCTTCGGCCGTGAGCTCGGACCCTGGGGCCTCGAGGAATATCTCGAAACCAAGCAGGTGTTCGTCAATCTCGACGAAACGCCCATCGGCTGGTACTGAGTTTTTTTGCAAGATTGCTTTGCATGAAAAGAGGGAAGTGAGCGCTATGAAAACGATTCAACTCCGCACCGAAATTCCCGGGCCAAAATCTAAAGCGCTGCTGGCGCGCCGCGAAGCCGCCGTGCCGCGCGGCCCGCAGCTCGTCACGCCGATTTTCGCCGCCAAGGCAGAAGGCGCGTGGATTGAAGACGTCGACGGCAACCGCTATCTCGATTTCGCCGGCGGCATCGGCTGCCTCAATTCCGGGCACCGCGCTCCCCGCGTCGAAGCCGCCGTGCGAGCGCAGCTCGATAAATTCCTGCACACCTGCTTCGGTGTCACGCCTTATGAGTCGTATCTCGCGCTTGCCGAAAAGCTCAACGCGCTGGCGCCCATCAGCGGCGCGAAGAAAACCTTCTTCATCAACACCGGCGCTGAAGCCGTCGAGAACGCCATCAAGATCGCTCGCGCCTACACCAAGCGCCCCGCGGTCATCTGCTTCGAAGACGCTTTCCACGGCCGCACGCTGCTCACTATGTCTCTAACTAGCAAAACCAATCCTTATAAAGTTGGCTTCGGTCCGTTCGCGCCGGAAATCTACCGCATCCCTTACGCCAACTGCTATCACTGCTCCTACGGCCTCACCTATCCCTCCTGCAACATCTCCTGCGCGCGGCATCTCGAGGACACCTTCAAACGCGTCGTTGCCGCCGATCAGGTTGCCGCCATAATCGCCGAACCGGTTCTTGGAGAAGGCGGCTTCGTCGTTCCGCCGCGCGAATTTTTCCCGATCATCCGCGAAATCTGCGACCAGCACGGCATCCTCTTCATCGCCGATGAAGTCCAGAGCGGCATCGGCCGCACGGGAAAAATGTTCGCCATCGAACACTATGGCGTGCAGCCTGACCTCGTCATCACCGCGAAATCCCTCGGCGGCGGCCTGCCACTCGCCGCGGTCACCGGCCGTGCCGAAATCATGGACGCTCCCATCCCCGGCGGCCTCGGTGCCACCTTTGCCGGAAACCCCGCGTCTTGCGTCGCGGGCCTCGCCGCGATTGAAACCATTGAGAAAGACGGCTTGCTCGCCCGCTCCACCGCCATCGGCAAGCGCTTCGAAGAGCGTGCCAAAACCTGGCAGCAGAAATGGCCCATCGTCGGCAATGTCCGTGGCCTGGGCGGCATGTGCGCCATAGAGCTGGTCGCCAACCGCGAAACCCGCGAGCCGGCCGGCAATCAGACCAAGGAACTCTCCAAATTTGCCTACGAGCACGGCCTGATCACCATCACCGCCGGAACCTACGGCAACGTGGTGCGCATTCTGGTGCCTCTGGTCGTCACCAACGAGCAGTTCGACGAGGGCCTCGACGTCCTCGGAGCCGCACTGGCCCACGTCTGCGAGTCCAAGCAAGCGGCCCTCTCTCACGCTTGAAGAGCTCTTGGGGTGCTGGGCTTGAGCCCCGCCATTGTTCGGGAGGGCACGGCTTTTTTACCTGAGCTCTACGAAGGACAGCCGTGCCGAAAACGCATCCTAATTAGTAAGGGCCTTCAGCCCCCGAGGTATTCGAAACACGAGGTGTCTTATGTCCAGTTCCGCTACGAACGCGATCGCTCCTGTAAATCTCAAAGACATGCGGCTCTTCCGCGAAGCCTGCTACGTCGACGGCCAGTGGGTCCAGGCTTCCAGCGGTGCGACTTGCAACGTTGACAATCCCGCAACCGGCGAAATCATTGGCCACGTTCCCAAACTCAACGGCGCGGAAACCCGCCACGCTATTGAAGCCGCTGACCGTGCCTTCAAGCCCTGGGCCGCCCGCACCGCCAAGGAACGCGCCGTCATTCTCCGTAAGTGGTTCGACCTCGTGATGGAAAATCAGCAAGACCTGGCGCGCTTGATGACCCTTGAGCAAGGCAAGCCGCTCGTCGAATCGCGCGGCGAAGTCGCCTATGCCGCGGCGTTTCTCGAGTGGTTCGGCGAGGAGGCCAAGCGCGTCTACGGCGACACGATCCCCGGCCATCAGGGCGACAAGCGCATCGTCGTTCTCAAGCAGCCCATCGGCGTGGTTGCCTGCATTACTCCCTGGAATTTTCCGCTGGCCATGATTACCCGCAAAGCGGGCCCTGCGCTCGCCGCCGGCTGCACCGTGATCATCAAACCCGCCACGCAAACGCCCTTCTCTGCGCTTGCTCTGGCCGAACTCGCCGAGCGCGCCGGCGTTCCCAAAGGCGTGCTCAACGTAATCACGGGCGCGGCGAAGGAAATCGGTCCCGAGCTTACCTCGAATCCCATCGTGCGCAAGCTGTCCTTCACCGGCTCCACCGAAGTCGGCAAAGTCCTGATGGCGCAATGCGCCGGCACCATCAAAAAGCTCTCTCTCGAACTTGGCGGCAACGCCCCGTTCATCGTCTTTGACGACGCCGATCTCGACGACGCGGTCGAGGGTGCGATCGCTTCGAAATACCGCAACACCGGCCAGACCTGCGTCTGCACCAATCGTGTGCTGGTGCAGGATTCCGTCTACGACGCCTTCACGGAAAAACTCGTCGCCGCCGTGAAAAATCTCAAGCCGGCCTCAGGTCTCGAACCCGGTGCTTCGCAGGGCCCACTCATCGATAATGCCGCCGTCGAAAAAGTAGAAAGCCATATCAAGGACGCCCTTGATAAAGGTGGCAAAGTCGTTGCCGGCGGCCATCGCCACGCGCTCGGCGGCCGCTTCTTCGAACCCACGATTATCATCAATGCCACGCCGCAGATGGCCGTCGCCCGCGAAGAAACTTTCGGTCCCGTTGCGCCTCTTTTCCGCTTCAAGACCGAAGCCGAAGCCATCGCTCTCGCCAATGACACCGAATTCGGCCTTGCCGCCTATTTCTACGGCCGCGACCTCGCCCGTGTCTGGCGCGTCGCCGAAGCCCTTGAATACGGCATCGTGGGCATCAACACCGGCCTCATCTCCACCGAAGTCGCGCCATTCGGTGGCGTGAAGGAATCCGGCCTCGGTCGCGAAGGGTCCCAATACGGGATCGAAGAGTTTCTCGAAATCAAATACCTATGCATGGGCGGCATCAAAGCCTGAGCCTCTGAGTAGCACAGACTTCAGCCTGTGTCTTTTGTCCCTAACTTGTGTTTCGAACCAAACTCGAGACCCTGCCCTGAACTCGAGCGCGTGCCCCACCCTTGGCTTTTAAGGTGGGGCTTCTCTTCTCTGTGTCTCGAGGTCTCTGCGTTATCATTCTTCGTAAATGAATCAATCATTCCGCGATCAGACCGCCATCGTCACCGGCGCAGGCAGCCCCACCGGCATCGGGTTCGCCATCGCTAGGCATCTCTTCACGCAAGGTGCCTTCGTCGCGCTTGGCGCTACTTCCGACCGTATCCGCCAGAATGCGCAGCAACTCGATCCCTCCGGCAATCGCGTCCATCCCTTCATCGCCGATCTCACCCAAGAGGCCCAGGTCCAACACGTCGTCGCGGGAATCGCCGCGCTCACCGGCCGCATCGATATCCTCGTCAACAACGCCGGCATGGCGCAAAACGGCCAGCAACCCGGCAACACCACGGTCCTGAATCTCCATCACGCCGCCTGGCAGCAGCAACTTGCCATGACCCTTGATACCGCGTTTCTCATGACCCGCGCCGTCCTGCCCGTCATGAAAAAGCAAAACTACGGCCGCATCGTCAACGTCACTTCCGTCACCGGCCCGCTCGTAAGCAACGCAGGCTCCGGCGCGTATGGCGCAGCCAAAGGCGCGATGGACGGCCTGATGCGCGCTGTGGCTATCGAGCACGGCCTCGACGGCATCACCATCAACGGTGTTGCTCCCGGCTGGATCCAAACCGGCTCCTCGCTCCCCGAGGAATTGGTGGCCGCGAAATACACGCCGCTCGGCCGCGCCGGCAGGCCCGAGGAAGTCGCCGCGGCCGTGGCCTTTCTGGCTTCCCGAGAAGCCTCCTACATCACCGGCCAGATTTTAGTTGTCGATGGTGGAAATATTCTGCAGGAAACGAAACGCGCCTGAAAATGTATTCCCTCGTTTAGGGATTACCGTTCGCCGGCTGAATTTGCACAAACTGCCAACCGAAACGCCCCTTGATACACAGGTGCCCGTGCGTCACGCTGTGATCGAGCGGCGAAGTCACCTTCACGATCTTTCCGTCCTGCGCGTGCACGGTCAGGTCGCAGCCCACGCCGCAATAGGGGCAAATCGTATCCGTCTTCGTTTGCTGCGACTCGTCCCATTTCCCCTCGCGCCGCATTTCAAACTCGGATCGGAACATCAGCGCGCCCGTCGGGCAAACTCCGATGCAGTTCCCGCAGTAAACACACGCCGACTCCGGTAGCGGAATATCGAACTCCGTGGAAATATGGGCGCCAAACCCGCGCCCCGCCACGCCAATCGCAAACGTGTACTGCGCCTCCACGCCACATGCCTGCACGCACTTGTAGCACAGCACGCACTTCGCGTAATCACGGACGTATAACTCGTTATCAATCTTCACCGGCTGCGCTTTGCTGGCTGCGTTGCTCGCAAACCGGGACGCATCCGCGCCGTAACGGTTGCTGTACTCGCGAAACGCCGGCCACCTCGATAGGTCAACAGACGAAGCCAGAAACTCCAGCACCATCTTCCGGCTCATCCGCACACGCTCGGAATCCGTGCGAATCACCATGCCTGCTTCCACTTTGCGAGAGCACGCCGGCACCAGCACGCGCGAACCTTCGAGTTCGACCACGCATAGTCGGCATACATTCACTGGCGCCAGGTTTTCCAGATAACAAAGCGTGGGCGTCGCAATCCCTAATTGCCGTGCCGCTTCCAGAATCGTCGCGTTATCGCTCACGAACAACTTGCGGCCATCAATCGCGATTTCCACCATCCGTACCGGCTCGGCCGCTGGAAATTCCGGCACCGGGCCGCGCGGCACGGGGATCAGTGGCAATGGAGCCAGGGAAGCATCGCTCATGAGAAAAGGCTCCAGCGTTCAATAGCGGACAGCAGCGCGCTGGGTGCCGTCTGTCCCAGTCCGCAAATCGAGGCGTCGCGCATCGCCTGTGCCGTTTCTTTTAGCAAAGTAATTTCGTTGGCAACCGAGCCGTTTAGCTTCTTTGCCGTCAGCCGCGCCAGGATTTCCTCTTGCCGAATCGTTCCTACGCGGCATGGCACACACTGTCCGCACGATTCGTGATGAAAAAATCTTGCGATACGCGCCAGAATGTCTCTCAAATCCACTGAATCGTCGAACAGCATCACTACACCAGACCCCAGGCTCGCTGCGATCGCGCGCACTCCTTCAAACGTCAGTGGCGTGTCCAATTCCTGGGGAGAAACAAAACTTCCCGCCGCGCCGCCCAGCAGCACGGCCTGCAATCGTCCGGTTCCCGCCACGCCACCAGCCAGTTCAATCAGTTGCCGCAACGTGATCCCGAATGGCACCTCATACGTCCCCGGCTTCTTCACATGCCCTGACAAACAAAACAATCGATACCCCGCTGATTGTGATGTCCCGATGCGCGCGTATGCCACGCCACCTTTCAGAAGGATCTCCGGAACATTCACGAGCGTCTCCACGTTATTCACCACGGTCGGCCGTCGGAACAACCCCGACTGGGTGGGGAAGGGAGGCTTGTTACGCGGTTCTCCGCGGTAGCCCTCAATGGAATTGAACAACGCCGTCTCTTCGCCGCAAATATACGCACCCGCCCCGCGCCGCACTTCAATATCGAACGAAAAATCGCTGCCCAAAATCCTCTCGCCCAGAAAATGATGTGCGCGCGAGGTCTCTACGGCTTGCGACATAATGCGAAACGACTCCGGATATTCGCCGCGAATATAGATGTAGCCACGCGTCGCCCCGGCCGCGAAGCCTGCAATCGTCAAGCCCTCGACTACCGCGAACGGATCGCCTTTCATGAGCACGCGATCCTTGAACGTGCCTGGCTCCGATTCATCGGCATTGCACACCACGTAGTGAACGGCGCCCGGCTTCCATTGCCGTAGCACCCCTTCCCATTTCTTTCCGGTTGGGAACGCCGCGCCGCCGCGTCCCAGCAGGCGCGACTCGATCACTTCTCGCACCACGGCTTCCCGACCCATCTCCATCGCCCGCCGCAAGGCCGCATAACCTTCCGTTTTCTGGTAATCCGCGATGCTTGTTGGGTCCACGCGCCCAACGCGCCGCAACAATCGAATCTGTGGCTCGCCAAACTGCGGCAGAAATTCCCTCAATAGCGGCCGCGACTCTTTACGTCCTTCTCCGCCCTCAGTCGAATCGTGCACATCCGCGGCTATCGACTCCCCAGTAGCCCGGGCAATCACCCATTCCTTTGGTTTCTCTCCGGCCGCTCGCAGGTACGCTACAGGCCCCTGATCGCAAAGCCCCAGGCACGCGCTGCGGAACCACACCGCTTTTCCGCCCAGGCAAGGGGCTCCTTCTTTGCCAAGCGCCTGTCCGAGCTGATGGCAGACTCCTTCGGCACCTTGTGTCTTGCAGGCAATGTCGTCGCAAACGTGCACCGAAATCCGCGGCGTCGGCTCCAGTCGCAGCAAATCGTAAAACGACGCAACTGCGTGCACTTCCGCCGGCGGGACGTCCAATCGCACGGCTGCATAATTCAACGCGCCCGCGCTTAACCATCCAATGCGCGATTGCAACGCATGCAATACTGGCAGCAACAATTGTCGCCGTCCCTCTGGATCGAAATTATCGGGAAAATCGGGCGTTCCCAGGAGGCCATCCACCGCCACTTGTTCTTCGGGTGTTGCCTGGTCGCTCGTCAGATGAAGTTCCACTCACTTCTCCCCAAGCTTCTCAATCGCAATCGCCGTTGCTTTGAATTCCGACGTTCCCGATTTCGGGTCGGGCGCCTCAATTGTCAAATCGTTCGTGCGCACCTGTTCTGGAAAATGCAGCGTCATGAACGCCAATCCCTGCCTCAAGCCGCGGTCGAAATGCACCGGCGCCTCCACTGCGCCCCGCCGCGAACGGATGCGTACGCGCTCGCCTTCCCGCAGCGCATACAACGCGCCGTCCTCCGGCGACAAATCCAGCGACTCCGGCCGCCGCAGCGGCGAAGCATATTTCGAGGTCTGCACGCCGGTGTTGTAGGAATCCAGCCTCCTCCCCGTCGTCAACCGGATCGGAAACTCCGGTGTAAGCCGGTCCACCGGAGGCGCAAACTCCACGCACGAAAACGGCGCTCGCGGCCCGATCAGGGGCTCCTGCCACAACCGGCTGTGCAAATACTGTTCGCCGGGATGCGCTGCGTCGTAGCACGGCCACTGAATCCCGCCCATCTGTTCGAGTCGTTCGTAGCTCATCCCCGCGTGCATCGGGCTCAGGCTGCGCAACTCGTTCCAGATCGCTTCGGCCTTCGGCTCGCCCCAATCGTGGCCCAGCCGCTTTGCCACTTCATACAAAATCGCCGTATCGTCCTTCACGCCGGCAGGCGCGGCAACAGCCGCGCGCACCCTCTGCACCCGCCGCTCGCTGCTCGTCACCGTGCCTTCGCTCTCGCACCAGCCCGCAGCTCCCGGCAACACCACATCCGCAAGTCGTGCTGTATCGGTATAAAAAAGGTCCTGGGCTACGAGAAATTCAAGATTTTCGAGCAATTTTTCCGATCGGTTCCTGTCCGCTTCGGAGGCCACCGGGTTCTCGCCCAGCACATAGAGACACGTCAATTCGCCATGCTCCATCGCTTCCAGCATTCCCGTCACGTGCCAGCCACGCTTTGCGTCAATCTTCGTGCCCCACGCCTTCTCGAACTTCCCGCGCAACTCCGCATTCTCCACGTGCTGGAATCCCGGAAAGCGATCCGGGATCGCGCCCATGTCCCCGCCGCCCTGCACATTATTCTGTCCCCGCAGCGGATTAATTCCGCTTCCATACCGCCCCACATGCCCGGTCAGCAGCGCTAGGTTGATCAGCGCCAGCACGTTGTCCACGGCGTTGTGGTGCTCGGTGATTCCGAGCGTCCAGCAAAGCTGCGCGCGGCCCGCCTTCGCATACGCGTGCGCCGCCTCACGAATCGCTCGTGCCGGCACACCAGTGTCCTGCTCCGCCCGCTCCAGAGTGTATTTCTCCACCGTGTCGCGATAGGCCTCGAATCCGCTTGTTGCGTGCCGGATGAACTTCTCGTTCGCCAGCCCCGCTTGAATAACCTCGCGCGCCATGGCGTTGGCCATGCTGATGTCGGAACCGACATCCAGCCCTAGCCACGCATGCGCGAACTGCGCCGAAGCGCTGCGCCGCGGATCGATCACCACCAGCCGAGCGCCCCGCTTCACCGCCTTTAACAAATGATGAAACAGGATGGGGTGCGTTTCTCGCGCGTTCGACCCCCACAGGAAAATAAAGTCCGTATCCCCCATCTCCTGGTACGAACTCGTCGCCCCGCCCGCTCCGAAAACCGTCGCCAGACCGGCGACGCTCGGCGCGTGTCAAGTCCGGTTGCAACTGTCAATGTTGTTGCAGCCCACCACGGAGCGCACAAACTTCTGCGCCACGTAGTTCAGCTCATTGGTCGTCTTCGAGCAGCTGAACATGCCAAACGTCCGCGGGCCGTGCTTCTCGATCTGCCGGCGGATTCCGCCGGCCACCGCATCCAGCGCTTCTTCCCAGCTCGCTGGGCGGTGGCCGTTTGCTTCCCGAATCAATGGAGTGGTCAGGCGGCCGGTAAACTTCTGTGGCATGGCAGGTCCTTTTCGCAGCAGACTTGATGTTAGCGGGAAAAGCAGGCTTCCTACAACCGTCCGCGCTGCTTATCGCACATCGAGTCTCTCTTCATTGTCTCCCAAAATTTCCTTGCGGACTCATAAAAGGGGTTGCCACCGCTTGGCCTCTGAGAGGGTCTCGCGATGAAACCAGCCATTCGCCTTTTTTCATCCGGCCCGAGTCCTGCGCTTTTTTCCTTCTCCACCGACTTCGCCCTCGCACAGGATCTCCAGAAGGGTGTCACTTACGTCTGCAGGGGCGAGCGCATGTTCATGGAGAGCTGCAACATCCGCGACACTTCGGACACCTCCAAATGCATGGTTGGCCATGTCCAGCCATGTTCTTAACTGCCTTTAAGGTTTACAGTGAGGCAAACGGCTGATGAATCATTGAATAAGCTATAGACAAACGCGCTGTGGGTGTGGTATTCGCCTGATCGTAGCGCCCGCGAGGAATGCAGCTCCACGCGTGACCCGGTCCACCCCTAGCGGCACTACAAATCGGTTCGGTCTTTTTTCCCGGAGTGGAACTAATGCGCCGCGGTGTCCCTAAATCGTTTCCCCATTTGCTTTCCAACTTGTGGATAGCCTTTGCCGCGTTATCGATTCTTTTTGGCTCCTACCTCGCCGCCGAGTTTGGAGGCTTGTTAGTTCTCCGCCCACAGATGATTTGGCCCTTGTGGCCAGGTTGCGCGTTCCTAGTTGCAGTCCTACTGCTCGTGCCGCGGAAAACATGGCCGATTTTTCTTACTGCCGGACTAGCAGGCTTCATTCTTTACGACCTGGAAGCTGGCTTAGCGATTCGTTTCAGTGCATTGCTCATTCTTGCGGATGTAGTGGAAATCCTTACCGTCGTTTTTGGGGTAAGGTACGCACTTGCTGGTGTTCCGCGCATGAATAGCCTCGCGTCGCTGGCCAAGTATTCATTTTTTGCAGTGATCCTGGCGCCGATTTTTGCGGCTTCTATCGGTGCGGCCGCATACACAGGCGGTTATGAGGTGAGGTGGAAGATTAGCTTTCTTACGGAGGCTCTGGCACTACTTACACTGACGCCCGCCATTTTGAGTTGGGTAGACGTGATTCGCACGCGGGCAAACCGTTCGCCTACTTACTATCTTGAATTGTTCGCGTTGCTCGTTAGCTTACTCAGCGTGGCGTATAGCACCTTTCTGTCTCCGGGGGGTAGTAATCGTCCGACTCTCCTTTATTCCCTGGTGCCCTTCCTCCTGTGGTCCGCTCTGCGTTTTGGAATCATGGGTGTCAGTACCTCATTGAGTATCGTGGCCTTTCTCTCCGTCTGGGGCGCCGTCCATGGGCGCGGTCCCTTCGCCGGAACTGCTCCGCTCGAGAATGTTCTGAACTTGCAGCTTTTCATTTTGATTGCTTCCTCTTCATTTATGGTTCTGGCTGCTCTTGTCGAGGAGCACAGGCAAGGCCTACGCGAATCGCGGGAAAGTGAATCCCGCTTTCGCTTGGTCGCGAACACCGCTCCGGTGATGATCTGGATGTCCGGTCCGGACAGACTGTGTACCTATTTCAACCAGCCATGGCTTGCATTTACGGGTCGACCCCTCGAAGCAGAACTAGGAAATGGTTGGTCCGAAGGGGTTCATGCACAAGATGTGAAGGGCTGTCTGAATACCTACACTCGAGCTTTCGACCGCCGAGAGTCCTACAACATGGAGTTTCGGCTTCGCCGTCACGATGGTCAATACCGTTGGGTCCTCGACCTCGGCGTTCCCCGATTCGACGCTGACGGTACGTTTGCTGGGTACATCGGCACCTGCCTCGATGTCACCGAGCAGAAACTGGCCGAAGAAACCCTTTCGAGTATGAGTCGCAGACTGATTGAAGCCCATGAGGAAGAACGTACTTGGATTGCGAGAGAGTTGCATGACGACATCAACCAGCGCCTCGCCTTACTGGCGGTGACTATGGACCTTGTTAATAGCAAGCTTCCGGCCTCTGCTAGCGATGCGAAACTGGCGATTAGGGAAGCGAAACAGCAAATGAGGGATCTCTGTGCGGACATCCAGGCTCTTTCGCACCGCCTGCACAGCTCGAAACTTGAATATCTGGGCCTGGCTTCAGCGGCTGCCGGGTTGTGCCGGGAAGTCTCCGAGCGTCAAGGGGTAGAGATCGATTTTCAGTGTGACGACATCCCAAAGAATTTGCACCAGGAAATCTCTCTTTGTCTTTTCCGCGTGCTGCAGGAAGCTCTTCAAAACGCAACGAAACATAGCGGCTCGCGGCATTTCGAAGTGTCGCTGAAATGTTCTTCCGAGGAAATTGCCCTAAGGGTGTCAGATTCGGGCGTCGGCTTCGATCCCAATGAAATTATCAAAGGCCAGGGACTTGGCATCACCAGCATGCGGGAACGGTTGAAGCTGATTGGAGGAGAACTTTC
>DATFSI010000165.1:0-8518 GCA_035262705.1 Candidatus Acidiferrum sp.
AGCAGCAAACCAGCAAACAGCCAGAGCAGATTGCGAGTCATGTTTCTGTCCTCTCGCGCAAGTAAATCGATTACGCAGGGCACTCTCCGCAGGTTGATATGTAGCGCGCCAGCCCTTAGGGTGGCGCTCGTTGCGCCGCAGAAGATGAATGAGCTGGGCTAAAGCACAGCGCTACATGCAAACCTTCGGAGGAAAGAAAAAGGGCGGGAAGCAAAAGCTTCCCGCCCTTGGTCAGGGTCGACTCGGAGTGTTACTTACCGGACTTGTCCGTGGACGCGGAGGTCGCTTGCGACATCGACTTCGGCGTGCTCAGGTAGCCGGTGATGGAGTTCTTGCCGATCTTGTTGATGACCAACTCTTCGGCCTGGGGTGCGCGCTGGCCGGTCGGATAGAGAATGATGGGCGAGTTGATGTTGCGGTTCTTTTCGTCAATCTTCTTATCCTCGAGAACAACGGCGATGTTGGCGCGGTTGTGCTTTTCGTTCACGCCCTTCAGCTCAACGGTGATGTTGCCGACCTTCTGCGGCTTGTTCTTGCCCACGATGGTGAACTCGGTGTAGTCGCGCTCACCCATGCGGCGGAGCACGTCGATCTCATCGTGGTTCTTGGCGATCAAGTTACCGAGTTCGCTGCGCGCCATGCTGAGGTCATTGTTGGTCTTGGCCAGGTTATCGCTGACGGTGGTCACTCGGGTGTCCACGGTCTTGACGTCATCGTTGCTGGCCTTGGTGGCAAGCTCAGAGTGCATGGAGGTATCGAGAGCGGTCAGTTTCTCGGTGGTCTCGGTGTTCTGCTTAGTTGCTTCCAGGCGCGCCTTCTTCAACTGGCCCTGGGTAATCTTGAGTTTGTCGGTCACCACCTTCAGGTCGCCCTGGAGGTCGCTGTTGGTCTTCTCATCCTGAACCAGACGGTCCTTCAGCGCGCTCATATCCTGCTGCACGGACGTCTGAACCGCTTTCATCTGGTCCGTAACGCCCTGCTTCGTGGCATCCAGTTTGGCCGAAGTGGACCAGCCAAAAAACAGGCCGCCCAAGGCAACCAAAGCCAGGATGGCGATCGCAGGCAACTGCCACGAGCCGCCCCTGTTGTCACTATAGTTCTCAATCTCAGCCATGATCAATCTTCTCCTCACCCATACGGGTAACTATCGATGCTCTCTTGGAAGTGGCAGCGCTTGTGAGGCTGCCTAATGCTCGCAGAAGGTAGCAAGTGGATGACCGCAAGTAGGTTAGGCCTTGTGGATGCCTAAGTGGTTCCCATTCGGCCAGTTACGAAGACTGATCCTTTGGTCAGCTAGTACTAGGTCCTGCAATCTTTACCCGCAGGTTAATCCCGGTGGCGAATTCCTACGTAGTGCAAGGCTTTTCCACGCGAATCCCAAGCCGGCTTAGTTCGGCGCACAACTGGGAAGGTGACTCATAGTGGACTCCAGCCATTCCCAGCCGATCGGCCGTCTCCACATAAGCTCGAACGTCGTCAATGTAAACGGCCTCCTCGGCTCGCACCTTGCACGCCCGTAAGGCCTGCTGATAGATGACCGGTTGGGGTTTGCTGGCACCCACCGTGCACGAATAGGTGCGAACGCCCTTGGGGAAATAGTCGAAGAACCCGTAGGTGGATTCGAGTCTGGCGACGTGAATGGGATCGGTATTGGAGAGCAAGCCCAGGCGATGGTGCCTCGAGAGTTCGGCAAACAGGGAATTATCCTGGATGGGTTGCGGATCCAGGGCGGAATTCCAGGCCGTGGTGAACTGTTCGAACGTGAGCGACAATTGGAAGCGCTTGCCGAGATGCAAATGCCAGTCGCGGGCAGAGATGCGCCCCTCCTGCCAGTCGGGCCAGCGCGGGTCCTTCTCGATGGCCGACCACAACTCCTGGGGGCTCAGGGAAAGGCCATCGGCCAGCGCGGCTTTGACGTTCTCGACGTTCACGCCAACGAGAACCCGTCCAATATCGAAAATGACGGCGCGAAATCTCGGCACGGTATTAACGCTCCCCTGGACTCACGACCGGGCCGGGAGCCGCTGCGCGACGCGCCTTCAGATAGCCGATGATGGCGGGCAGCAGCGAAAGAAAAACGACCACCGCGATTACGTAATGAATGCGCTGACTGATATTCGGAATGGTGCGGCCCAGAAAGTAGCCGCCTAGGATCATTGTTCCCACCCAGAAAATGCCGCCGAAAATGTCATAGGTCAGATAACGCGCATAAGACATTTTGGCCGCGCCCGCAACGGGAGGGCAGAAGGTGCGAACAATGGGAACGAAACGCGCCAGGACGACGGCCCGGCCGCCGTATTTTTCGTAGAAATCATGCGCCCGCTGAAGGTGGCTGCGGTGGAACAGGAAGGAATCTTCCTTGCGGTAGAGCGTCGCGCCCGCCGAGCGGCCGATCCAATAGCCGATCTGGTCACCCACGATCGCACACAACATCACCGGGGCCAGCAACCAGCGCAGCGGAATCACTTCGCCCGCGGAAAGAACGCCCGCGGTAACCAATAGGGAATCGCCGGGCAGGAAAAAGCCGACGAAAAACCCGGTTTCAACGAAAACGATGGTGCAAATCAGCGGTGCGCCGCCGTGGCGAATCAGTTCTTTGAGACCTTCGGGGTTAAACAGCGCGCGCAAAAAGTGAAGAATGGCTTCGAGCACTCGGCTTTCGTCCTCGCATGGGAAGATTTCATGGAGCTTCTAGCGCGCGCGGCTTCGCACGCTGGAAAACGCGTCCCATCCAATACGGTAACAGAAAAGCACGGGATTCTCGCCGGTTTCCTGCTACATGGCGACAAGCGTGCCGAAAAGCGCGAGCCACCACGCGGAGCGTATCACTGCAGCGACTCCGCCAGGAGAAGTTCGCCCTGCCGGCCGAAACTTGCCTGCAGGGCGTTTTGCCGCGCCAACATTTGTTTGATTTTGGGGACCGCCGAGCGGCCAACCGCGACTCCCGCTTCGATGGCGTCTTCGATGCGGTCGAAGTCGTCCCACGCCAGCCCTTGCACCGCGGGTCGCAGGACCAGGTCGGCGTAGCGCTCCCAGGTTTCGAGCTGCTGCTTTTGGGCGGCGCTGACGGCACGGCTCACCACCTGAAAGATGTTTGTGGGGGTGCCCCGCTGGCCGTCATGGAGCCCTACGGAGACGCCCACAACAAGGTCGGCTCCGAGTTCGCGCGCCGCGCGGGCGGGAACCGGGGCCACCAGACCGCCATCCGCCAGGCAGCGGGTGCCGATTTGCATGGGTTCGAAAAGGCCGGGGAACGCGCAACTCGCGCGGATGGCATCGGCAAGGCTGCCTTGTCGGAAAACTACCGCATCGCCACTTCCCAGGTCCGTGGCCACAATGGCCAGCGGCAATTGCAGGTCTTCAAACTGTTTCGTGCCGAAGACCTTTTGCACCAACGCGCCGAGGCGCTCGTTGCTTGCCAGACCGAAGCGCGAAACACGCCATTTCGCGAAATCCCGAAAACGAATCCCGCGACATTTCTGAATGATCACGGGAAGTGGTGCGCCGCTGGCGTACGCCGCGCCAAGGATGCTGCCGATGCTGCTGCCGGCGATGGAAGTCACCGGTATTTTGTTTTCCTCGAACGCCTGCAACACTCCTAAGTGCGCATAACCGCGCGCGAAACCTCCGCCCAGTGCGAGGCTGATGCCGCAGCGCGGCGAGGACGCGTCTCCGTTCCAAAAGGAAACATGGCGGTGTTTGCGCACGAAGATAAGGATGCCCAAGCGAAGGGGAACACGCGATGGGCAGGGCGTCCCGAAAAAGCGGTACCAAAGTACTCAGCCCAAAAATATGGGAAAAAAAGGCCATTTGGCGGCCCGGCAGTACGAAGATACTAGCCGACTAAACTCCCTGTACCATTGCGGCGTACACCCGGAAACCCGATTCTATCCCTGCACAATGCGTCAAATTCATGCCTGAGGGCTGTTCATGGAAGCTGGATACAACGCATGGTTGGGACACGCGGTGGTTCTGCAGGTGGCACTCGGAGACATTAGGGTGCCGCTGCGCGGAAGGCTTCTTAAGGAAGGCGGAGATACCGTCCGCATGCGCATTGGCGAAGGTTGGGACGTAGATATCTATAAGACGATGATCCTGGCGGTGGAAGAAGACGGAATGTCGTTAATGCCGGCATGAGGGGAGAATACCACATGGAAAATCGTATACCGAAGTACGTAACGCAGTCCCGCGCGGCCTATCTTCTCGGGCTCACGGTCGCCGAGATTAGCCGGATTTCCGAGGAAACCGGAATCGGGCATCTGGAGCGCGCTGGAAGGGAAGAAGAGCGTTTCTTCACTTACGAAGAACTCCAACAGATTTGTGTGTTGGCTACGCAGCAGAACCTGGTGGCTAACTAACGGGTTTCCCCAGGCCCCCCTCAGGCAGTACCCCCGCCCGGCGCGCTTACCCCCAGCGCGCCGGGACTTTTTTACGGTTGTGAATTCCCTGCATTGAATCGTTTCAGAAACCCTTTGACAGCGGCACCCGTTGTAGGGAGACTAGGCGGCGATTCTTGCGGGCAGATTCTCTCCATGAGGCGCAAAACGACTTTTCTTTTGGGCACGGCTGTGTTGCTGGCGGGCCTTGCGATCACGTTTTCCGATACCCCCTCCCATGCGGATTCAGCCGTTTTCGATGTAGTAATCTCCGGCGGACGCGTGATGGACCCGGAATCGGGTCTCGACGCCATCCGCAACGTCGGCATCGGCGGCGGCAAGATCGTGGAAATCTCAGAGAAGCCACTCACCGGCAAACAAGCGATTGACGCGCGCGGCCTGGTTGTCGCACCCGGCTTTATTGATTTGCACGAACACGGCCAGGAACCTCGCAATTACGAATTTCAGGCGCATGACGGAATCACCACTTCGCTCGAACTCGAACTTGGCACTGCCGACGTGGACGCCTGGTACGCCAAACGCGAAGGCCACGCGCTCATTAACTACGGAGTGAGTGTTGGCCACATTCCTGTCCGCATGGCGGTTATGCACGATCCCGGTGGTTTTCTGCCCACCGGCGACGCCGCGCACCGCGCCGCCGCACCGGAGGAACTCCAGCAGATTAACGCGGCCATTGATCGCGGCCTGCAGCGCGGGGCGCTCGCCGTCGGTATGGGAATCAACTACGTATCCGCCGCTTCCCACGGCGAGATCGTGGACGTTTTCAAAGTTGCTGCCGCCTACGGCGCGCCTGTTCACGTGCATCTCCGCTACGGCGGCATGAAGGAACCAACGACCGGGCTCGCCGCTCTCGAAGAGGCCGTTGCTGCTGCGGCTTCCACGGGCGCGCCTCTACACGTGGTGCACATCACCAGCATCGGAATGACGGACACGCCGCGCCTGATCGCCATGGTCGAGGGTGCCCGCAAGCGCGGCCTCGATGTCACTACCGAGGCCTACCCCTACCCGGCAGCCAGCACGGCCATCGAATCTGCATTGTTCGACTCCGGTTGGCAGGAGGCGTGGGGCATCACCTATAAGGATCTGCAGTGGGCCAGGACCGGGGAGCGCCTGACCCCGGAAACCTTCGAAAAATACCGTAAAGAAGGGGGCATCCTTATCATTTACTCCATTCCCGAAAGCGCCGTGAGTGACGCGCTTAGGAACCCCACGGTCATGGTCGCCAGCGACGGCATGCCCATCACCGGTCCAAAGGTCCATCCCCGCGGCCAGGGCACTTTTTGCCGCGTGCTGGGCCGCTATGTGCGCGAAGAAAAAGTTCTCGACCTGATGACCGCACTCCGCAAGATGACGCTCCTGCCCGCCCAGCGTCTCGAAAAGCGCGCACCGGTGTTCCGCAACAAGGGCCGCCTCCGCATCGGAGCCGACGCCGACATCACCCTCTTCGATCCCGACACAATCCTTGACAAAGCCACGTTTGAAGACCCGCTCGAGTTTTCCACAGGGATTTCTTATGTCCTTGTGAACGGCGTACCCGTCATCCAGGAAGGGAAGTCCATTGCAGGCATTTTTCCGGGTCGCGCCGTACGCGCGCCGATAACGCAGTAGCTTGAACAGAAGGTGTCGCAAATCTCGCACGAAGGAACGGCAATCCTTGTCGCTGACCGCACTCGATTGGGCCGCTATCGCCGCTTACCTGCTGATTACCCTTGTTCTGGGCTTGTACTTCCGGCGTAAGTCGGGGCAAAGCACCGTAGACTATTTTGTATCGGGGCGCGAAGTAAGCTGGTGGCTGGCGGGTACTTCGATGGTGGCCACCACGTTTGCCGCGGACACGCCGCTCGCCGTCACTGGGCTGGTTTATACGCAAGGCGTGGCAGGGAATTGGCTGTGGTGGAGCTTTTTGCCTTCGGGCATAATGACCGTTTTTCTTTTCGCGCGCTTGTGGCGGCGCTCTGGCTTGATTACCGACGTGCAATTCGCGGAGCTGCGTTATCACGGAAAACCGGCTGCGTTTCTGCGGGGCTTTCGCGCGGTCTATCTGGGCTTGCTGATGAACTGCCTTATTCTCGGTTGGGTGACCAAGGCCATGGTCAACATCATCAGCACGTCGCTGGGAATCAGTGACGCGAAGGCTCTGGCCATTTGCGTTTTCTTCCTGATGCCGTTCACGGGAATCTATGTCTCGCTGGGTGGCTTGTGGGGCGTTCTCTGGACGGATTTGTTTCAGTTCCTGCTGAAGATGGCCATCGTGATTGCCGTGGCCTGGTATGGCGTGCACGCGGCCGGCGGAATGCCGCAACTCCTCTCGCAGCTTGCTGCGCGCCGAGCGCTTGTGGGTGAGGGCGCCAGCGATATCACCGCCCTGCTGCCGGATTGGTCGCGCGGTCTTACGGGCGAAGCTTTGTGGACCCTGCCGGTGATCACCTTCGTGGTGCACCTGGCCGTGCAGTGGTGGGCCTTCTGGTATCCCGGAGCGGAACCCGGCGGCGGAGGCTACGTAGCGCAACGCATCTTCAGCGCGCGCGACGAACGCCACGGCCTGCTTTCTGTGCTGTGGTTCAACCTCGCTCATTACGCTCTGCGGCCCTGGCCGTGGATCCTGACGGCGCTCACCGCGGTCGTCCTTTATCCGGGGTTGGCCCAACCCGAGCGCGGATACATGCTGGTGGCCACGCGGCACACGCCGCATGCACTGCTGGGAATTCTGCTCGCGGGTTTCATGGCCGCGTTCATGTCCACCGTCGCCACGCAACTCAACTGGGGCAGTTCGTATCTGGTGGAGGATTTTTATCGCCGGTTTTTGAAGAAAGATGCGGCGGAGGTGCACTACGTAAACGCCTCGCGGCTGACCACGATTTTCCTGGTGGTAGCCGCAGCGCTGGTTTCCATGCAACTCCAATCCGTCAGCGAGGGCTGGAAAATCGTCCTCGAACTTGGAGCAGGCACCGGTGGCGTTTACCTGCTCCGCTGGTACTGGTGGCGCGTGAATGCATGGAGCGAAATTTCCGCCATGGCCGCCGCCCTGATGACCACGCTGACGCTACACAGCCATTCGCTGTGGATGAATCTCGCGGGACGCCCGGCGCCGTTTCATGGCTCTGACCCTGTTGTGTTTGCCAAAACCACGCTGTGCACCACCGGAGTCACCACCCTGGTTTGGCTTGGCGTGACGCTCCTCACTCCGGCGGAGCCGCAGCAAACGCTCGTGGATTTTTACCGCCGCGTGCGGCCCGACGTTCGCGGATGGCGCCCCATCGCGCAGGCCAGCGGGGCGGGCGAAGTCACCCGCGATTTGCCGCGCAATCTTGTGAGCTGGCTGCTGGGCTGCGTTTTTGTCTACACCGCACTTTGCAGCATCGGTCAGTTCTGCTTCGGCCGGATGGGCCAGGGACTGATTTTTGCGCTGGTGTGCCTCGCGAGTGCTGTGGCATTGTATCGCCTAATGCCAAAGCCTGCTGAGTGTCATATCTCCTGAAATGACGGTTGCCCTCCAAAAACCGGGCTCGCATCACGCGGTCCTGGCGGGATTTCTCGGCTGGACGCTGGACGCGTTCGACTTTTTCGTGATCGTGTTTTTGTACGACACACTCTCCCAACAGTTTGGCGTCACCAAGAAGGCCATCGTCTTCACCACCACAGCCACGCTGGCGCTGAGGCCCGTGGGCGCATTTTTGTTCGGCCTGTTGGCGGACCGCTTCGGGCGGCGCATCCCTCTAATGGCCAATGTGATTTACTTTTCACTCATCGAACTGGGGTGCGGTTTCGCTCCCAACTACACCGTGTTCCTGATCCTGCGCGCTCTGTTCGGCATCGGCATGGGCGGCGAATGGGGCGTGGGCGCTTCTCTGGCGATGGAGGCCGCGCCAATGAGCTGGCGCGGTGTCCTTAGCGGCATTTTGCAAAGCGGCTATTCCATCGGCTACCTGCTGGCAGCGCTGGCGTCTAAGTTTGTGCTGCCCACTTTGGGTTGGCGTTGGATGTTCTGGCTCGGCGCGCTGCCCGCTTTGCTCGCGCTCTATATCCGCACCAAGGTGCCGGAGTCTGAAGCCTGGCACCAGCATCGTGCCGGCAGCATGGGCGATGTGCTCCGCGTGGTGGGGCGGAACTTCAAGCGCTTC
>DATFSI010000166.1:0-17577 GCA_035262705.1 Candidatus Acidiferrum sp.
CGTGAAGCAGGGCGTGATCGCGTACAAGATCGCGGCGCACGCGGCGGACGTGGCGCGGCAGCGTCCGGGGGCGCGGGACCGCGACGACGCACTGAGCTATGCGCGGTTTTTGTTTGACTGGAACAAGCAGTTTGAGCTGTCGCTGGATCCGGAGACGGCGCGGGCGATGCACGACGAGAATCTCCCCGACGATTTTTATAAAGAAGCGAAGTTCTGCTCGATGTGTGGACCGAAGTTCTGCTCGATGAACATCACGCAATTGGCGGAAGCGGAAAGCGGGAAGGATCAGGAAGAGCGGAAACAGAAGTTTGCGGAGCTACTGGTGAAGGTGCAGGGCGCGGGAAGATAGGCGTGCTCTCTTTTTACGTAGCGCCGGCTTTTAAGCCAGCTTGTTCCTCAGCCGCGATTCGCGCGTTTGAACTCGCTGACTTAGATGTGCGCGCCCAAACTGACCACCAAGCAGGAAACCCACACCACCAGAAAAATTACAGAAAGCCAGAAAGCCAGCATCGATCCACTTTGTGGGAAAGACCGGTTATGCTCGCGCACAATCCACGGCAAATCCAAAAAGGCGGAAACTCTCCGTTCGCTGGGACCTCCGTGCTTCAGCTGATTCGCCATTTTGCCGAGGATGATCAGATTCACCAAAGCGGTGGCCACGGTTGCAATCAGAAAGAACAGTGTCAACGGCGGCAAGGTGGTACTCCCAGCGCGACGTGATCCCTGGAGGATCGACTGACCTCTTGGACTAATGTACGCTCAAGGGCCTTGCTTTGGCGAGAACTTTAGGCACTAGGGATTCTGGCAGCGGAGTATATCCATGCCTTTCGGCGCTTTGCTGACCCGTGCTCAGCACCCACTCGAGGTAACTGGCCACTCCCTTTGACCGCTCAGGATCACTCGAGCGAACCGGCACATAGAGCCAGGTAAAGCTCACGATCGGATACGCTTCTTTGCCGGGAGGGTTGGTTAGGGAAACTCGAAAATCCGCAGGAACGGATTTTTCGTGGGCGTGGTATGCGGCCGCAATGCTCGCTTGATTCGCGCCAACGAACATTCCGCCGGCATTCTCGACCAGCCCGACTCCGACTGTTTCGTTTTTTAGCGTGAATCCCATCTCAATGTAGCCGATTGCCCCCGAGGTCTTCGTCACTTTCTCCATCATGTCTTCCCCGCGGCTCGCGCTTTCGCCCACCGGCCAGGCCGGCGAAGGGGTTTTGCCAATCTGGCCGTGCCACTTGGCACTCGTCTTTGCAAGATAATCGCTGAAGATATAGTTGGAACCTTTTCCTTCGGTGCGATGAACCACCGTGATTGCCAGGGATGGAAGAGTCTGGCCTGGATTTAGGTCCCTGATCTTCGGGTCATCCCAGTTCTTGATCTCTCCCAGAAATATTTCCGCCAAGACCGGCCCCGTGAAGCGGAGATTCCCCTTTATGCCCGGCAGGTGGTAAATGGGCACGATCGCAACGAGCACAGTGGGAATTTGCAGAATCGGCGTGGTCGCGGCCTTTAATTGCTCGTCGCTCATGGGCACTTCACCGGCCGCGAAATCGCCCACCCCACGGGAAATGTCGTCGATTCCTTTCACGGTGCCGGTGCTGAGGTAGCGCACCTGTACCCTGGGATTGAGCTTGTTGAATTCATCGTTCCAGTAAGAATAAAGCGGCGTCGGAAGATTCGAGCCGCTGCCCACGAGGGCGATGACATTCTGGCAATTTGCGGGAATACTGAAGCAACTCAGGACAAGAAGGAAGAAAGCACAAACCATGGTCGTGCGCCACGATTTTGTGATCAT
This sequence comes from Candidatus Acidiferrum sp., assembly GCA_035262705.1. GTDB lineage: Bacteria > Acidobacteriota > Terriglobia > Acidiferrales > UBA7541 > Acidiferrum. The sequence continues at coordinate 1,799 of DATFSI010000166.1, forward strand.
GGGTACACCCCTTGATTTTGAGTTGAACTTTTCGGAAATAGTGGCCCCCTGCAATGCCTTTCGCAATAGCTAAAATGGGGAGGCGAGCTTATCGATTATCTTGGATTTTGACGCCTCGCTGCGCGCCCAGTAAGATGCCCCGTGCATCGGAGAGCCCTGGTGAGCGGAGCAAGAACATCGGGGCCACAGAAGAGTTCATAGGGGAGAAAACCAGCATGTGGAATCGTTTCGCCTGGCCGTGCGTTGTTTTTTTGTTGGGTTGGTACGCTTTTGGGCAGCAGCCACAGAGCGCCACCAATCCCCCTGCCAAGTCCAGAGCCGAGGCGGAGCTTACCAACCTGCTGGATGCCAAAATCAAGGCGGAGTGGGAAGCCATCAAAGCCAAAGATCAGAAGGCTTATGGCGAGCTTTTGGCTGAGGATTTCGTGGAGGTTGAGGCCGATGGCAACGGGGAACGTTACAAATGGAAGGCTTTGAGCGAACTTCAGCAGAGCGCAATCATCGATTACACCTTGTCCTTCCTCAAGGTGACCCCGCTATGCCCGGATGCCGCCTTTGCCCGCTACGAGGTTTTCATTAAGTTTCCGCCGCAATCCCTGGTGAAATTTGAAAAAATCCTGGTTGGCGAAATCTGGGTAAAACGCGACGGGCAGTGGAAGGCTCTGCACTACCAAGAGACCCGCGTGAAGTAGCCTGCACGCGAGTCTTTAAGTCTTTCGTGAAATCAAGCTGACAGCGATTGTTTACTGGCAATCCGGAGGCATCGAAGCGATGGCATCCTCCGAACCACAAGGCCGCTTCTTCTTCGTCGGCGTGAACGCGGGCTTCTCGTGGCTCAGAATCCACAGTCCCTCATGGTTCGCCAGATAAATCAACCCGCGGCCCGGGTCCTGAAGCGTGCTGGTCACGCCCGTGAAGATTTGCAAAACCTTCGGGTGCGCCGGATCCGTCAGGTCAAGGATCTTAACAGTCTCCGTCGGATTGTCGGCGCTTCGAATGACACCCTTGGAGTTGCGATCGGGAATCTTCGCAAGTCCGACGTCCGAGCCTGCCAACTCGAGTTTGCCTGCCGTTGCGTCGCTGGAAGATCCACTCTTGCTCACCAGGCTAGGGGCCGCAGGCTTGGAAACGTCTACCACAGTAAAGCCCTGTTTGGATGCCTTCTGGACATACAGAAATTGCTTGTCTCCCTTGTTTTGCAAAAGCATCTCGCTCCCGGGAGCTTCCTGAAGAGCCAGATGTGCAACTACTTTTGCCGGGACTTCGGTGGGCTTGGTCTGGTTCGCCATCACGGGCGTGGACACGGCCAATGCACCAACCAACAGAATGGCGGAAATGCCACCTGCAAAATTTCCAAAAACCCCTGATGGAATGCTGCTCATTAATTCCTCCTTGCGCTACATTCTGCTTGTTCTTTCTCTGGTGCCTTTAATGGATGCGATCAAGAAAAAGGATCGCCGGCATGAGCCGAGAGGGCACACTCGGCGGGATGAGCCTATGCTTTTGGAGGTGGCCGAGAATGCAGACGGCCATCCAGGAAAATAACGGGGGCGTCCGCATGCCCCCTGATACTGGGCAGAAGAACGGTGATCTTTAGGACCGAGAGCGTCGGGACTCGCGGCGGTAAAAGGGAAAAGTCCTTGGACAGAAGTTTTGCGGTTATTTGCGGAGGAACAGACCCGTTCCAGGAAAACTCATTCCCGGAAATGCGGGGAACGTGCGACGCAAGAACAACAACCAGCGCAACCGCGCAGGCCCAGATCAGCAATCGTCGCCAGCAGGACAGGAGACGCGGAAGAGTCATTCGGAAAGCAACCTCTCTCCTTCGTCATTATATACCCATGAGGCCAGCGAGAATTTCTCAGCTCTCGCTCACAAATCCGCCAGCCGGCCGGCCAGCCTACTGCTGGCCATACACGGCAATGCAACCGTTGGCGCTCTGCGTACCGCAGAGGGAGCCGGATTGGGTTGGCACAAAGATCTGATTCGTGAATTGGTTGACGGTGACGCTGTGAGAGTTGGAACCCGTGGTCACATTGACGAGCCACTGGCGCCTTCCGGCGTCGACCACGCCGAGAACGGGTCCGTTAGGCATGTCTCTGCCCGCCGTGTAATAGCGGTTGTCGCCGCTGTTGTACCAGACCTCGTCCGTGCCTCCGGTTTGATCGATGTTGATCTCGCTGGCGAGGCACGCAGCGCTGGTGGTGCAGGTACCGTCAAAGATAATCACCAGCGGCGGAAATTGGACGCCGTCGTGACCGCCGCAACCGACAAAGAAATCGTGGCCGGGGCCCTGTGTGATGCCCGCAGGCATGCAATTGTAGACGGGGACAACATTGATCACGACTGGTCCTTGGGGTTTCAAACTCCCATCTGAGTTGATCCCGGGATCAACCTCATCAATACAGCCGACAGCAACGCTGGATTGCACGTTCGTATTAGAAGCAACCGTGCAATTCAGGTTTTCTATATAGAAAGTACCATGCAGCGGATTGAAGCCGAGGGCGCCCGTTCCCGCCACGGCAATTTCACCTAGTTGGCCGGGTGCCCCCGCTCCGGTGTTCGTTATAAAGAAACCCGTGTTGCTGTCAACAATCGGAGCATGGTGGCACGGCACGTCGGCGCCACCAATACCGACAGCCCTGCCGGTAACACCGGAGGACACACTGGTGGATGGATCCGGACACGGCCCACCCGCGGTAGCGGTAACAGCCGTCGAGCCATCATCGACAGCCACGGTTCCGTCCTCTCCTCCTACACCGTCATAGTAAATCTGGCCGAGGATACAAGTAGGAAAGTTCGGCCCCTTGGGGAAAACCTGAGACCTCCCGCCATTCCCCATGATTGTGCCCTGAGCGGGAATGCTAAACGGGGTGTAATTTGCTGCCGGATTAACGGGGAGGCAATATCCCGTCGCTGCGCCCGAGGCGGCACGATTGACGATATCGGTGACATCAACGAAAGTGACCAATGGAAGGCCGGGGTCGCCATTGGCAACAGCAACAATGTCGTGCCCGTTGACGGTTCCATAGGCCATCTCGTCTGCGCGGTCGTCCGCGCAGGTGGGATCGCTGCCCGCTCCGCCGTTCCACGTGGCAATGCAAGGGGCCACTCCAGAGGTGCTGTCAAAGGCCGGAGAGGTCCCGGTGGGGAAGTCGGCAAGCACCGTCGGTGGATTAGTGGTTAGATCGAAAATGACCAACGAGGCGCTGCCGCTGCCAACGATCAGCGTTTTACCGTCCGGAGTCACCAGCAACCCGTCGGGGCCAGATAACGGGTTGACACCATTGGCGCGCGAAGCGCAGCACTGCGCACCTGGGAAACCACCGAAGTTACCGTTGTCGCCAAATCCCGGAAACTTGTTGGCAAAGGGTGCGAAGAAATTCCTGTTCCTGCAGCCAAACCGGGTCAATCCACCGCTTGCCGGGTCGGAAATGCCGGTGATAATCGAAGGAATACCCGGAAGGCAAGGACTAGCGTTGTTTCCGGCGTTGGCCACTTGGTTGAGACCGCCAATCGTATTCACTGCGAAGTTATTCTTGGCATCCGTAACTACGATGTCTAGGCCAATACGGTCGGACGTATAGACCCGCTGCAAATTCGGATCGAACCAGCTTATGTCGAAGGAGTTGAAAGGACCGCCCGGCTCGCCAGTGGGGTTGTGCTCCGGCACCGGAATTACGTTCAGGACACTGTAGGCTCCATTCACCGTTGTTCCGCAAGTGGGACATCCCGGCTGCGAGCTACAACTGTTGAGCAGCAACCCGAGGGTAAATACGGCTACCAGATAAAAAACAATGCTTGTTCCTTTGGACCTCATCGAACAACCTCCTCCAGAAATTCCGCTCGATTTTTCGGCGCCATCGCGCATTGTTTGGTTTTCGGAAGGTCTATTTGACTTCCAGGTGTTGCGGCGAACCGCGAATCCATTCGTGCGCATGATCGGGTCCTCGGTTTCCTAGAAGCGGTACTGCAACCGCTGCTCGAACACGTAGTAATTCTGGTGAGCGATGCCGATGGTGTCCGGCTGTTTCAAACGGTCAATATCCAGGTTGCTCTGGAAGCGCACCCAGTAATTGAGATACCAGTTGACGCCGAATGTAAACTGATCGGTGTGCTGGTTGAACGTGGGCACATTCTGCGGCGTGAAAATGTTGTTGAAGAAAATGCCCGGCTCGTTCCCTTGAATGCCCGAGTAGCGGAACCCGAGTTCCCAAGCTCCCCATCCTCGCTTCCCGCCGCCGGCTGTTTCCGGGCCAAACACAGGATGATTGACGCGCGGCGTGCCGTTTTCCGGCCGGCGTTCCTTGGTGAGCAGGTAGGTAATCGCAGTGTTCCATGCCTGGAACCGGATATTCGGCAGATTGGCGAATCCAAGGCCGCCGAGGGTCTCGGTACCGACTCCCGTTCGGTTATAGGCAGCAACAACGTATTCATCGCGTAATGCAAGAGGGCCGTGGATAAACGTGAACTCACCCTCATAGCGCCACACATGCCCGTTGACCGGGAACTGCGGGAACCATGTGTAAGCGAGATCCGGCAAGGCCATTGGTGCGGTCTGCTCGTTGGAAAGCCCGCGCGACATGCTGTAAGCGATGGACCCGCCGAACGCAAATTCGTGGAAGAAGCTGTCCTTGTTGTTGCGCCACGGATAGAAGCGCACGCGGCCGACACTTTCCGGCACGCTCGTGGTGTTATTGAGCGAATAGCCCTTGCCGTTGAAGGCGCCCGCCCAATACTGGAACGCACCGCCTTTAATGTCGCCGTGCAGTACTGCGCCGGGGCTGCGGAAAGCGGATGCAGCCGAAGGATACAGCAGGGACTGCAAGCCGCGATCCAGGAAGTCAATGTTGGTGACGCCCGCGGCCAGTTCCTGGGCGAACGGCTCCTTGAATTGCCCGGCTTGCAGCTGGATAGCGTTGTTGTATTTCGCATTCAGGTAAATGTCGCGAATGATCGCTCCGGACGTCGCGGCGGCGTCGACCAGGATGCCGAATTGGTAGTGGTCGCCATAATTCCCCTGGAAGCCGAAGCGGCCACGGCGCACGGCAAACGTGTTCGCCGGAGAGCCGTCACCGACATACGCGCGGTAATCCGTTTGTACGTAGCCGTACGGCTGAATTTGAAATTGCCCGTCAGCGGACCTGATAAAGAAATGTTCCCCGTTCCAGCCAGCGGTCACCGGAGTCGTGCTGTCTTTCTTCGGAGCTTGAGACACCAGCGGTTCGGGTTCAGCCGGCAGCGCTGCCTCGGCATGCTCTGCGGCCACCGGGGGTGCAACGGTTGTGGGCGCACTCACGGGCAGCGGCATAGCGGCATTCACCAGATGGGGGCCTTCCGTGACTGGGGCCGGGGTTCGGAATTTGGCATCCGTTAACTGCTCAACCAAATATTCCAATTTTTCGATTGTCCGGCGCTGCGCCGCCAGTTCCTTGCGTAGCTCTTCCACTTCCGCCTTGCTTGCTGCGGCAGAAATGCCTCCGCTGTCGGTCTTCTCGTTCTGGGCCATGGTCCGCTGTGTTGTGGCAGCGAATCCCAATACCAGAGCCAAAAGAACAAACCACGTCCTCAGTGATTTCATGTTTTTACCCCCACGCAAATGGTCGGATGAGCGGACCAGTATGGCGGTCAGCGTTTAGCGCATTTATTGATGCAAGTCAAGAGAAAAACAAATCGCACGACGTCCCCGAGCGAGGGTATTCGACATTCGGCATTCAACAAAGGCTTCGCTCGTTTTCTGTTTTCCTGCTAAACAGTAACCTTGCACCTGACGCAGGCCATTCTCCTGTTTTTCGCTGCCCTGATCGCGGGAACACTCAACGCAATCGCAGGGGGAGGGAGTTTTATCTCTTTTCCCGCTTTGCTTTTCACGTGGGTCCCCGCTGTACCTGCTAACGCCACCAATACCGTCGCGCTTTGGCCGGGCCTGGCGGCAAGCGCGGTTGCTTATTTGAAGCGGTTAAATGCGCCGAAGCGCGTTCTCTACCCGTTGGTGGTGGCCAGTGTCGTAGGAGGCTGGGCTGGCGCCCTTCTTCTGCTGCGGACTCCACAACACACCTTTTTGAATCTTGTGCCCTGGCTGCTGCTGAGCGGCACCTCGTTGTTTGCCTTCGGCGACAAGATACGCGCCATTGCCGGCCACACTAGCGTTGCCGATGATCTCCGCCTCGTGTCATGGAAAGCCATTGCGGCATGTTCGGCCGTCGAACTGGTCCTCGCGGTATACGGCGGATACTTTGGGGCGGGCATCGGGTTCGTCATTCTCGGGATGCTGGCCGCGCTGGGCATGCGCGATATTCTGGCGATCGGCGCTATCCGCACCCTGCTCGCAGCCTCGATTAACGCCGCCGCGGTCATTACCTTTATCGTGGCCGGGGCCGTATTGTGGCCGCAATTTGGGGTGATGGTTGCCGGCGCGTTGAGTGGCGGCTGGTTTGGGGCCCATTTTGCCCAGAAGTCCGATCCCCAAAAGATGCGCTATCTGGTGATTGCGCTGGGCCTGTTGATGAGCGCATACTTCTTCGTTCGTGAGCGTTAGCGCCGCAGCGTGCGTGGTTCTTTTCCGCCGGTGGAACCTATTGACGAGAACTGAAAAATAGGTGTATGCTCCGCGCTGGTCCACTTACCGGACCACTTGGATCAGCTTTGGCACTCGCAATGAAATCCGACTTTGAATCCATTCGCCGCGACAAAGTGTATGAGGGTGTCGCCAAGCAGATCGAGCGCTTGATCCTCAAAAAACTGCAGCCGGGCGACAAGCTTCCTTCCGAGCGTGAACTGGTGGAAACGCTCGGCGTCAGCAGAAGCTCCATTCGGGACGCCATTCGCAGCCTTGAATTGATGGGCATGGTCGAACCCCGCCAGGGTGCCGGAACCATCGTTCGTGAAATGTCTTCCGAGTCGTTAGCCCACCCTCTCAGCAATGCTCTGAGGCGCAAGGAAGAACTGATCGGTGAGCTCCTGGACTTCCGGAAGATGCTCGAACCGCAACTCGCCGCCCGCGCCGCCACACAAGTTTCCCCCGGCCAGATTTCGGAAATGGAACAAATTCTTAAGCGCCAGGAAGCCAAACTTCGCGCCGGCGAAACCCCCGTCGTCGAAGACTCCGAGTTTCATTACGCCATTGCTCTGGCCGCCGGCAACAGTGTTGTGCTCAAAGTGCTCGATACCCTGATGGATCTGTTGCGCGATTCGCGGCAACGCAGCTTGCAGGTGGAGGGACGCCCGCAAAAATCTCTGGCTGCTCACCGCCGGATTCTTGCCGCCATCAAACGCCGCGACGCAAAGGGGGCCGAAAGGGCCATGTGGCAGCACATTGAAAACGTGCGGCAGATTGTCGATCACATCGTGAAGGCTTGAATGGCCTGGAGAGGCGCAGCTTGACTGACCTGGAAAAAGGCGCAACCGGCGGGGCGAGAGCCCCTCAAGAAGGTGCCGGTAAGGGCGCCGTTGCATCCCTCTCTCTCCGTGTCGCCGAAGCTCGCGTCACCGATGTGGGCCGTTCGATTGCGCGACTAGCTCCCGCAGATCTTGCCCGCCTCGCTGCCCGCGCGGGTGACATCCTGAAAATCACCGGTGGAACCGTGGCTGTTGGTCGAATCGAAGTTTCCGACGACGGCTACGTAGGCTTGATTCAAATCGACGGTACCTGCCGAAGCAATTGCAGCGCTGGATTGCAGGAACAGGTAAGCGTCAGCCTCGTCGAAAACCAGCCGGCTGTGGCTGTGCGCCTCACCCCGATGTGGGTCGGACCTGCGCCGGCAACCATCGCGTCGGAGCGGATGCTCGAGGATTTAGAAGGCTCTCCGGTCTTGACGGGAAGCGTCGTGCGGGTTCCTACTTATGCCAAAGCCATCAACTTCCAGGTTGTCCGCACTATCCCTTCCGGGCCGGTGGTGATCGGGAAGCGCACGGACATTCGAATTGTAGAAGGCGAGCAAATTCCCGCTCGCGCTCCTTCCGTTTCTTACGAGGACATCGGCGGGTTGGAGCGGGAAGTCGCTCGGGTCCGCGAAATTGTCGAACTGCCGCTGCGGTATTCCCACATTTTCGAGCGCTTGGGAATTCTGGCGCCAAAGGGTGTGCTGCTCTACGGTCCGCCGGGAACGGGCAAAACGTTGCTTGCCCGCGCGGTCGCTGCCGAAAGCCGCGTGCATTTCATTCACCTGAACGGCCCGGAGATCATGCGCAAGTTTTATGGCGAGAGCGAGGCCAAGCTCCGCGAGGTGTTTGAGGAAGCAGCCCGCTGCGCGCCGGCCATTCTCTTCATTGACGAGATCGACGCCGTGGCTCCAAAGCGCGCGGAAGTCGTGGGCGACGTGGAAAAGCGCGTCGTGGCGCAGTTGCTCAGCCTCATGGACGGCTTTGTCGCGCGCGGACATGTGATTGTCATCGGCGCCACGAACATCCCTGAAATGCTGGATCCGGCACTTCGGCGGCCCGGGCGCTTTGATCGCGAAATCGAAATTGGCGTTCCCAATACGCAGGCGCGTCTGCAAATCCTCAGAATACACACGCGCTCCATGCCCGTGGCGCCAGACGTTGACCTGCAGGAAATCGCCGAGCTTTCCCACGGTTTCGTTGGTGCTGACCTGGAGGCGTTGGGCCAGGAGGTCGGCATGATCGCACTCCGCCGCTTTCTCTCCTCCGCCCCGCTTGGAAATGAGGGAGACACCTCCGCCGAGCTCCGTGCGCTCCAGGTCACGCGCAACGATTTCCTGGCCGGTCTGCGGGATGTCGAGCCCAGCGCGACGCGCGAGTTCTTCATCGAGAAAAGCGAGACGACGTTTGCATCCTTGGGCGGCCTCGACGATGTAAAGCGCACGCTCGACATCATCGTCGAGCAATCCCACATGCACGCCGATATCTATGAAAAATTTGGGCTGGCTCCTCCCCGCGGCATTCTGCTGAGCGGCCCGGCGGGCACCGGCAAAACCGCCATGGCCCGCGCGCTTTCCGGGGAAAAACAGATTCCTCTCATCGTCGTTGACGCGCCACAACTCTATTCGAAGTGGCTGGGCGATTCCGAGCGTGCACTGCGGGAAGTCTTCAAGAAAGCCCGCCGCGCCGCGCCCTGCATCCTGTTCTTCGACACCATCGACGCCCTTGCGCCCAAGTTCGGCGGCGAACAATCCGGCAGCGACGTTTACCAGCGCATTCTCAGCCAGCTCCTGCGCGAGATCGACAACTTGAGCGACCTCAAAGGAGTAATCCTTCTCGCGGCCACGAATCGCCCGGAGCGCATCGAGCCCGCGCTGTTGCGGAGCGGTCGCTTCGACTATATACTCCCGTTCTCCAAGCCCGGTGCCGTGGACCGCGCGGCGATTCTGCGCATTTGCACCGGGCGTGTGCCGCTTGCGCCCGATGTGGACCTAGAAAATTTGGCTGGTCAGATGGAAGAGCTCACCGGCGCCGACATTGAAAGCCTGTGCAAGAAAGCGACACTCTCGGCGATCGTGGAATTTCAGCAGGGGACGCGCTTCGCGCCGTTGGTCGTCATGCGAAGCGATTTCCTCTCATGCCTTGATCCGGATCGCAGCGATCCCCAGCACGTGAACACCACGAAGCATATGGGCCATGGCACCGGGGATTTTTGTCCCGATGCAGTTTCAACTACTAAGCATTAACGAGGATGGACTATGAGCTACACGGAACTTACGGTTTGGACTCGCGGCATCATCATGGATAAGGAAGGCCGCGATATCGTCAACTCCGTCGCGGCTTCGGCGCGACTCGAAGGCAAGTATGCCCAGGCGATGGAAAATTATGTGGACAATCCCGACCGCACCAACGCCCCTACGCGCAAATACTGCCGCGTGAGCACCTCGGTTCTGGAGAACGAACTCACCTACGAAAATGAGCACCCGAATATCGTTGTGCTGGTGGAAGGCACGATGGTCAAGGGCTGGGACTATATGCGCGGCATGCCGCCTGGCGGCACGCTGGTCATTAACACGCATTATTCTCCCGACTACATGATCCGCTTCGTGCCGGGCGCCGACCGCCTGGCGCAACTCGTTTGTGTGGACGCCGCAAAACTTGCCGACCACAAGTGGCTCTACTACCGTCTTGGCCAACTCGGCCTCGACCGTCTCTCTACGGAAGGTGCGGCGGAGCGCAGCAAAGCCATCGCTCCCGACATCGCCGCTCCGCTTATCGCCGCGGTCGTCAAGTCCACCGGCATTGTGAAAATGGAAACTATCCTGCCGATGATTGCGAACAAAAAAGCTTTCGAGATGGCGCTCGATGAATTACATATCCTGCCGCTGAAGCCAGTGGCGGTTTAGGAAGAGGAACCCATGTCAACCAAAGGCACACGCATCCCGGAGTGGCTAACTGTTCCATTCGCTGGCATCACCCCTGCGCCAACGCAGGAGAAGGGGCAAGACCTTTTTCCTACGGGCAACTGGCGCGCGATCCGGCCCGTTTACCGCGACAAATTGCCTCCTTGCAACAACGCTTGCGGAACCAACGAAAAAATCCAGGGCTATCTGGACCTCGTCAAGCGGGGCAAATATCTGGACGCCTATGCGCTCATCAAAGAAGATATGCCCTTCCCCTCCGTTACGGGGCGCGTCTGTTATCACCCTTGCGAGCAAGCCTGCAACCGCGGCCAGTACGATGAGGCGATCTCGATTCGCGCGGTGGAACGTTTTCTCGGCGATCTCGGCCAGGCGCTGCCGAAAGATGTGGTGAAACCCGGCAAGCCCAACGGCAAAAAAGTCGCCGTCATCGGCTCGGGTCCTGCGGGCCACAGCGCGGCCTATCAGCTCGCACGCCTTGGTTACCAGGTGAGCATCCTTGAGAAGTCGCCCAAGGCAGGAGGATTAAACCGCGGCGGCATTCCCGACTGGGTTCTTCCTCAGCACGTTCTCGATCGCGAGATCGAACGTCTCGGCGAACTTGGCATCACCATAAAAACCAACTGCGAAGTCGGAAAGGACGTTTCCTGGGACGACTTGAAAAAGAACTATAACGCTTGCGTCCTGGCCGTCGGCCTTACCGAAGCCAACAGCGTGCGCGCTGAAGGTGAAAACACGGCCGGCGTGATCTACGGACTTCCCTTCCTCCGCGACATCGGCATGGGCACCTCCAAGGTCAAGCTTGGCCCCCGCGTCGTAGTCATCGGCGGGGGAAACACCGCCATCGACTGTGCGCGCGAAGCTTTGCGCCAGGGTGCTGTCGAAGTCACCATGATTACCGTCGAAGGTAACTCTCGGGAGATGCCGTGCGTTCCCGAGGACCTGCACGACATGCTCGAAGAAGGCGTGGAACTTATTCACGGGCGCGCCATGACCGCGGTGCTTGGCAACGGCAAGGTAGAAGCCATCAATCTTCATCCAGCGCGGTTCGCCGGCGCCGTCAACGCCTCGCCCATCAACATTGATCGCGAGACTCCCGCGCAGCGCTTCGCCTGCGACAACGTGATCATTGCCGTCGGCCAGCACGCTTCACTCGCCTGGCTGCCCGCGGAGTTCAAAACGGAACGCGGCACCATCAAGGTCGACCGCTTCGGCCGCCTCGGTGACACCAACTTCTTCGCTGCCGGGGACATTGTTCAGTTGGGCTCAGGGCAGCCGCTGATGGTCGTCAATGCTGTCGGAGACGGAAAGCGCGTGGCTTTCAACCTGGACAAGGCGCTCCGCGGAGAGCCTCTCCAGCCGCGGAAAATCACCGTCGACGTGATCATGGATTTGAACCGCATGAACATGACCTACTTCCCGCACTTCCCGCGCGTGGAGCAGGGCATGCTCAATCCCACCAGCCGAAAGAAGACCCAGGACGAGGTCATTCAATCCTTCAGCGAAGAACAGGCGGTGGAAGAAGCCAGCCGGTGTTTCAGTTGCGGGACCTGCAATGCTTGCGACAACTGCTACCTGGTTTGCCCGGAGCCGTGCATCGTGCGTTCCGCGCGCTCCAACGGCCTGTACAAAATCCTTGTGGATTACTGCAAAGGCTGCCGCGTTTGCATCGAGGAATGCCCGACGGGATGTCTGGAAGGCGTTCCCGAACTCGACTTCGACACGGGAGTCGTGCGTATGGACACGGCGTTCGCCATTAGCCCCGGCCTGCACGGCAGGCAGGCGCAGGAACTGGTGAATCTGTCCAAGCGGCCCGCGAAACAGATTTAGAGCCGTCAGAACGGAATCAAATATTCGCAGAGTCTACGGAGTGGCCTATGGCAACAGCGACGGAAACGAAAAAGAAAACGGTTCGCATCAACGGCTGCGTTGCGGCCGCACAAGCCGCCAAGTATGCCGACGTCGACGTCATCACCGCTTATCCGATCCGCCCGTACACGGCGACCATGATGGCGCTCGCGCAGATGGTTGCTAACGGCGAACTCGATGCCGAGTACATCGTGGCGGACAGCGAGCACTCGCAGTTGAGCATCGCACACGGCGCTTCCTCGAGCGGCGCGCGCGTCTTCACCGGAAGTTCCGGCGTCGGCGTGCAGTTCGCTTACGAGCTCTATTCACCGATTTCCGGCAGCCGCATGCCGGTGCAGATGATGATCGCCGACCGCACCCTTGACCCTCCCGGCGATTTCGGCTCGGAGCACACCGATGCGCTGTCGACGCGCGATATGGGCTGGCTCATGGGCTGGTCTTGCGACGCGCAGGAAGCCTTCGACAATCACCTGATGGCATTCCGGATCGGCGAAGATCCGCGTGTGCTGCTGCCGCAGATGGTTTGCCAGGATGGCTTTTTCGTCTCGCACATCACTACGGACGTGGAACTCCCCGATCCCGGCCAGGTGAAGGAATTCCTGCCACCCTACAAACACCCCTATCCACTCGACCCGCGACATCCGGTATCCCATGGTCCGCAGATCATGCCGGAGCAGGGCCCTCCGTTGCAGCTGGAGCGTGCGCGCGCCATGGAAGGCTCGATGCCGGTCATCGAGGAAATTCACGATCAATTCGCGCGTATTTTCGGCCGCCGCTACGATGCATGGCTCGAAGAATACAAAACCGATGACGCCGAGATCGTTTTCTTCCTTCAGGGAGGCCACGCAGTTACCGCGCGTTTCGCCATCAACCACATGCGCGAGCAAGGCGTGAAAGTCGGCATGGTGCGCCTGCGCACCATCCGGCCTTATCCCAGTGACCGCGTGTGCGAAACGCTCAGCCGTTACAAGGTGGTTGGCGTGATTGAAACGAACATGGGGCTTGGGAGCGTAAGCAGCGGCGGTTCGCTCTACGCCGAAGTTTGCGGCGCTCTTTATGAAAGCAACAAACGCCCGCTGGTCATGTCCTTTATGGCCGGAATGGGCGGCGAAGCCATCGTGTTGAAAGAGTTCTACTGGATGGCGCAGAAAATGACCGATGCGCAAAAGCGCGGCAAGATCGAAAAGCGTACACATTGGGTCGGGTTCGAAGAGTAGAAGAGTTCTTGTTATCCTGAAACGAAGAGATTGGAAGGAGCCGTTATGCCAGCGATTGAAGTCCAACGACAGGTTTTGCCGATTCTTGACAATCCGAATCAGGGAGCGCGGTTTTATAACCCCGATCTGCCGGCCTCCGAGCCTTTTGTGCCCGGTCACCGCACTTGCGCGGGTTGCGGGCCCTCCATTCAGTACCGCATGACCAGCAAGGCTTCCGGTGACAATACCATTCTTGTCGGCCCCACGGGCTGCATGTACGTTGCGAACAGCTCCTACCTGTGTACGCCGTACAATGTGCCGTGGGCGCATACCCAGATTGGCAGCTCAGGCAGCTTCACCGCGGGGGTCGCCGCTGCCTACGAGGCCATGATCCGCAAGGGAAAGTGGAAAGGCGCCTTCCCGAATATCATTTGTGAAGCGGGCGACGGCAGCAGCTCCGACATTGGTCTCGCGTCTATTTCCGGCGCGCTTTACCGGAATCATGACTGCCTGATCATCTGCTACGATAACGAGCAATACGCCAACACCGGTATCCAGGCTTCTTCGCGCACACCCTACGGCGGCATGACCACCTTCTCGCCGCCAGGCCCAAAGATCCCGGAAGCGAAGAAGCTCTTCCCCAAGGATCTTGCCCGCATGATGGCGGCCGGGCACCCACACTGCTACGTGGCCACGGCGAGTGTCGGCTATCCCATCGACCTGATGAACAAGGTTCGCAAAGGTCTCAATCACAATGGCGCCGCGTTCCTAATGGTCTATACGCCCTGCCAGAAGGGATTCGTCTACGAGACGCCGCGCTCTATCGATCTCGGCAGGCTGGTTGTCGAATGCGGCCTCTACCCGGTTTGGGAATGGAATCCCGAAAAGCATGAATACGATTACAGCTTCCGCCCCCAGAACATGCGCCCGGTTTCCGAATACCTGAAGCTCCAGGGACGTTTCGGCCATCTGCACGCGGAACACATCGCCACGTTGCAGCAGTTCGCGAATCGCCAGTGGGAGATGATGGGGGTCAAATTGCCGGAAGCCTTGATCAAGGCCGCCGATGCGCGCAATCAGGTCAATATGGCAGCGGCGGCAGAAGCGGAGGCGGTGGCACACACACTATGAGCACAACAAACACAAAAGAAGCGGCCATGCCCGCGAATGTTTCCGCAGCCGCGGCGTCGGGGCAGGAAAGCTACGTCGTCGCGGAAGGCAAAAAGCGTGGAGCTACGCGCGAAGTGCGCAACGAAGCGGCGTTCGACCGCTATTACACGGTGACAAAGGTCCACGGTGGGGATGCCATCCTTACCGACAACTGGCACACCAATGAGGTGTTCGGTCATTTGCGCAATAACTTCGAGGGCGTCACCTTTGCCATGCGCACCCTCGAGGCCTGGGGCGCGATGATCGAAAACGATCAACGCGCCTACTACACGGCCGGCGGCCGCGTCTGGGTACTCGAGCTGCAACCTTGCGAAGGCAAGAAACCCCGCATGCCGGTTACGGGCAAGGGATAGCGTTCGGTTTGCGCCGCATTCTCTTGATTGACGACACGCCGGAGATCGCCGAGCTTCTAACTTTTGCTCTTCGCGATCACGGCTACGAAGTTTTTGCCGAAGGCTTTACCGACACCGTCAATGATCTGATCCGCGACCTGCGCGCGGATGCGCTGGTTGTGGACTGCACCAGTTTTGATATGAGCGAGGCGTTGTTCGACATTGTGCGCCTTCATCCGGATTATGCGAACCTTCCCGTCGTGATCATCAGCGACACGCCGGAAAAAGCCGATGCCAGCCTGGGCAAGCGCAACGCCCAGAATGTTTTGCTGATTCCCAAGCCCTTCACCGGCTCGCAGGTCGCCCGGGCGCTCAAAGACCTGCTTGGCTAGATTATTATGTGGAGCATGGATGAATGGGAGTACGTCGAACGTGAGGTCGTCACCGACCCCAAAGACCGCCACTGGACTGTCGCGCTGATGGACGTGCTCGGCCAGAGAGGCGATCCGGAGGTTCCGAACAAATTGCTTGAGCTTCAATACGCTTCCGGCCGCTATTTCACGCTGATCTACTCGGGATCTGGAGCGCTGCAATACGAGCGCGGTTACGCCAGTCTTTCTGAGGCCCAGAGCGCTTACACCGACATTCTCGCCGCCGTCATCGACGGCACGCTTGATCCTTCCCAGCCCGTTTTCCGTCAGGACCTGGAAGGCTGACCGACGTATCTAGCGGCCCGGATTCAAATCCCGCATCACCACGTTCAGCGCTTGACCGGCGGTTCGAGCATCGCGCTCGGAAACCACCCCGGCTTCCTTCTCATTGTCCCGGTACGCCCGCGCCGCCGGCGTAAGCCGCGCCCAACCGCCTCGGATGAGTCCCGCGCTTTCTGCAACCGCAAGCCGCGTCTCAAA
>DATFSI010000167.1:0-11111 GCA_035262705.1 Candidatus Acidiferrum sp.
CCTTACGATCCGCAAACTCGAGGAGTCCCTCGAGCAGCCCCTGTTTGTTCGGGGAGCCCGCCCCGTGCGCCTCACCGATGCCGGCACCCTTCTCCGCGAATACGCCGAACGCCTGCTGAACCTGCGCGACGAAGTCAAAAAAGGCCTTCTCGAGCTCGAGGGCCTCAAGCGCGGCGAGCTCTCCCTGGGCGTCAACGAGAGTTCCATCCACGCCCTCCTCCCTGCTCTGGCCGCCTTTCGCGAAGCGCATCCCGGCGTTCAGGTCCGCGTCCACCGCATGTTTTCTCGCGATATTCCGCATGAAGTCGTGAACTACCGCCTCGATCTCGGAGCGGTGTCGTTTGTGCCCCGCGACCCGCAACTCCAGGCCACCGAGATTCTCAAGGATGAGCTGACGCTGGTGGTCCCCCTGAAGCACGCCCTGGCCAAGCGCAAGGAAGTGGACATCGAGGAATTGGGAAAAGAGGCATTCGTCGCCCACATCGTCGAATCACCATTCCGCCGTAAGGTCATCGAGCTGTTCGCCCGCCATCGCTCAGCCCTGAATATGCCCATGGAAATGCCCACCATCGAAAGCATCAAGCGCTTCGTCCAAATGGGCATGGGCGTGGCGATTGTGCCCCGCATGTGTGTCAACTGGGAACTCGAGCACGGCTGGCTCAAGGAAGTGCGTATCCGCCAGATGAACATGCCCCGGCATCTTTACCTTGTCTCCCGTCGCGGTGCCCGCCTGCCGCACACTGCGGCGGAGTTCATGCGGCTGCTGAGGAATGCCTAACCCGGCTCCTGCGCACCTGCCCTTTATCTGTGACAAGAATCACTCACAAGAGTGCCGCCGGGTAACGTATGCTGTTGTTTTGGGAAGCGGTACTCCGGCGCCCTTTTTATGATTAGCGGACTCACCATTCTGGCAATTGGATTCTTTCTTGGCATGCGCCATGCCACGGACCCCGACCACGTCGTCGCCGTCTCCACCATCATCAGTCGGGAACCGTCTATTGGCCGAGCAGGCTGGATCGGCGCCCTCTGGGGCCTGGGACACACACTGACCATCCTTCTTGTCGGCGCAACCATCATCCTCTTCAACGTAGCTATCCCGGTGCGCGTTGGCTTGACCATGGAGTTTGCTGTCGGTTTGATGCTTATTCTTCTGGGCCTGCTGAACCTCACGGGCGTCACCCGTTGGCTCAGTGTGC
Source organism: Candidatus Acidiferrum sp. (assembly GCA_035262705.1). Lineage (GTDB taxonomy): Bacteria > Acidobacteriota > Terriglobia > Acidiferrales > UBA7541 > Acidiferrum. The sequence goes on from DATFSI010000167.1 coordinate 1,197, forward strand.
GCTTCTCTCCTTCCCATCCCAAAGTGACCGGCGAACACGTGCATGTCCACGAGCACGGCTCGCGTTTGCATTACCACTGGCACTCCCACCAGCCTGAGGCAGAGCACCATGCCGAAGAGCTCGCCCCTCCCGGCTGGCTGCGGCGCCCGTTCGCCAGGCTCGGTTTGTTCCATTCGCTGCGCCCATTGTTTGTCGGCATTGTGCACGGACTGGCAGGCTCCGCGGCGGTAGCACTTCTGGTGCTCACCACGATTCATAATCCGCGCTGGGGCGTCTTTTACCTGTTGATCTTTGGCGCGGGGACCATTGCCGGAATGATGCTGATCACCATGGCTTTGGCTTTGCCGTTTTCCTTCGCGGGCACGCGCTTTGCCTGGCTCAATCGCGGACTGGTCACCGCTTCGGGCTTGGTCAGCCTTTGCTTCGGACTCTTTATTTCCTACCAGATCGCCTTCATCGACGGCCTATTCACCAACCATCCGAGCTGGACCCCTCGCTGAGAGCCCCTGGCACCTTGCGGTTATTGCCTTTTATGGCTGTATATCGCGTCTCTTACGGGCCCAGCTTTCCGGCTTCTCCACCGAGCGCCTCATGCTGACCCGCTTGGGCAGGGACGTTGAGATCACCATAAAGCCCACTCCCCGATCACGCAGGCAAGGACGCCTTCGCCTTGTGGCCACAGCCTAAGCTTGTGAAAATTGTTCAGGCTTTTTTTGCGCTGGCGTCTTCCACGGTCTTGTAAATCGGCAGCAGGTTCTGCAACCCGGCAACAGTGACCACCGCCGCGGCCTGCGGCGGCAGCGCCGCCAGTCCAAACTCCTTACCCTGATTGCGCCGGCTCACAAACAGAGACACCAGCGCGCCCACCCCCGCCGAATCCAGGAAGCTAACGCCGCTCATATCGAGCACCACGCGCTGCGCCGTTTCCGCGCGCAGTCCCGGCAGGAACTGATTCACCGTCTCCAGGCTGAGTTTTCCGTTCGCCGTGTAGACGGTCAGGGTTTGGTTGCTGCTGGGCAGTTTTTCTACGTCGAGTTTAAATGGTGGCATAAGCTCTTAAAAGTAGCCGATTCCCGGCCAACCTCACATTAACAGACATTTACAGACATTACCCCCGCGCAGGCCATTTGAAAAGAGCCGTTCCGGTCCCCGCGACGGGGACATTCGAGCGAGTGCATCCCAGTGTGGAACGCGCCGACCCCACAAGAAACCACCCCTGCAGTCCCAAGCTTTCCAGATTGGAACCACTGCATCTGCCCCTGACCAAGTGAAGTAGTCATGCTTATCGATTTCTGTGACCGGCAAGGCTTGCCCAATTTCGTCATGCTAAGGCTCGCGCCGTTTGCGAACCGCAGAATCTCAACTTTCTGTAGGACCACATCTTGCTACAAACAAGAATTATTTCGCATAACTGATGCGATAAATCAGCCCCCCTCCGTCATCGCTGACGAGCAGCGCGCCATCCGCCGCAACTGTAATACCCACGGGCCGCCCGTTCACATTCGATTTCGCGGGATCCGGCAGGAAACCTGTCAGAAACGGCACCGGATCCGCCGCCGCCTTTCCGTCCTTGAACCCCACGAACGCCACCTGGTATCCGGCGCGTGACGCGCGATTCCACGAGCCGTGTTCGGCAATAAACACGCCGCCTCGATAAGACTCGGGAAACTGCGTACCGGTGTAAAACGCGAACTGCAGCGGCGCCACATGCGCGCCCAGCAGCACGTCGGGGATAATCGCTTTCGCCACCAGCTCCGGCCGCGGCGGCTTGACCCGCGGATCCACGTTGTCGCCGATGTAGCTGTAGGGCCATCCGTAGAATCCGCCGTCTTTCAGCGAAGTCAGATAATCTGGCGGAAGATTGTCGCCCAGTTCATCACGCTCGTTCACCGCGCTCCACACCACGCCAGTGACGGGCTCCACGGCCAGCCCCACGCTGTTGCGCAATCCGGAGGCATAAATGCGCGCATTCATCCCGTCTGCGTCGCACACCAGCACTGCGGCGCGCCGTTGATCCCTTTCAATGTCGATATTTCCCGAAGACCCTACGCTCACGTACAAATGCAGACCGTCTTTGCTGAACGCCACTGTGCGCGTGTAATGCCCGCCGCCCGCCGGCAGCGCGAGAATGTGCTCCGCATCGCCAAGGCGTTTCGAAGTCGCCTTGTCATACCGGAAGCGCACCACTTCTCCGGTGTTTGCGACGTACACATAGTCGTCGTGAAACGCGATGCCGAACGGCAACTTCAGGCCTTCCGCAAATACTTCGCGCTGCGATACTCCCCCCGTATGCTGCGGATCGCGCAGAACAATCACTTCTCCAGCGCCCGTATCCGCGAGAAAAACGTCTCCATTCGGTGCGGTGGTCAAAAACCGCGGCACCTTAAAACCCTCCGCGAAGATATTCACCCGAAAGCCCGCCGGCACCGCCGGTAAAAATCCGTTGGGCGGTCTTTCTCGGCGAGGGCCGTTCCCTGCGGATCGTGTAGCAAACGGCGCCGGGAGTTGCGGCTTTTTCCCATAGGTAACCTGCGCAGACGCGGGCTGAGCGGCAACGAAAACGCCTCCGAAAACAACCAGGGCGATGGCGTGGAGCGACATTTGGTTGTCTCCAAAATTGAATTCTTGAGCTGCTTTCGAATGAGATGCGCGACGCGAACCGCGCGTTCCAGGTATGTAACTTCCCCCGCGGCGCAAAACTCCAATAAAACGGATGCCGTGTGCTTGCAATCGCCGCGGTCGCCCGAAATCCCAAATCTTGGGCCAGGCATCCAACAAGAACGCTTGCGACGTACTTGGAACAGCGGCTGGCCTATTGCCGCAGGAGAAGGAAATGGGGAACTGGTGGCGGATTTTAGCGTTTGCAGCAGTGGCAGCTTTGTTGATTGTCTTCGCCGCTTTGAATTCCCGGGCCAAAGCACCCCGCGCAAATACAGCCTTCCCGAAACCTGCCCTGGACCAACCCGTCTCCCCGACCAAGGGCAGGGAAGTCGCGGTCATCTCCGGTGGCTGCTTCTGGGGCGTTCAGGCCGTTTACGAGCACACCAAAGGCGTAATTTCCGCCACTTCCGGCTACGCCGGGGGCACCCCGGATACCGCGCAGTATGAAACCGTTAGCAGCGGCAAGACCGATCACGCCGAGAGCGTACAAATCCTTTACGACCCTTCGGAAGTCACCTACGGCCAGATCCTCATGATTTTCTTTTCCGTGGCCCACAATCCCACGGAACTCAACAAACAGGGACCCGACTGGGGCACGCAGTACCGTTCTTCGATTTTTTACGCGAGTCCCGAGCAAAAGAAAATCGCCGAAGCTTATATCGAGCAGTTGAATGCCGCGAAGGTTTATCCCGCCAAGATCGTGACTCAGGTCGTGCCCCTGAAGGGCTTTTATCGCGCCGAGGGCTATCATCAGGACTACCTGAAGCACCACCCCGACAATCCCTACATCGTGATCAACGATTTGCCCAAGATTCGCAACCTCAAGAAAGACTTTCCGGATCTTTATCGCGAATACTAACTTGCTCGTTTATCCCGTCTGCCTTTCGCGGAGGGTGCCCCAGCCTTGGTTTTTGAGGGTGCTCTTTTCTTCGTGGGGAGGCGAGAGTACGGCTTTCGTCCCTGAGGTCAGCCTTCACTTCGCCGCCGGCCGCTCCGTTACCGGCTTCCCTTGCGCACCTGGCAGCGCACTCTTGTGGGCACTGCCCGGCAGATCCTGCAGCAACTCCTGCAACGCGCTGTATGCGTAAATCGTTGGCGCGTGCTGCTGCATCAGCCCGCCGGTATCGGCGGTCGGCCCATAGTTGCTGTGCAGATCGCGGCCCAACATGCGCAACATGGCCATCTGCTGCCCGCGGTGGTGCGAAGTGTGCGCGATGCGCCGGGTCATTACCCAAGCCATGGAGCGCTTCACGTTGAAAAAGGTCGTTTCGCTCTCCCACCAGGGCTCCTCGCGCGACTGCAGGACGCTCAGCCGTTTGGCACTGTCTTCCGCATAGCGCCGGATAAATTCCACGCGCGTCTCTGTTGCCGGCAGCGGCGGCGCACCCACGTCGACCCCCAGCATCGTGCGAAACCACAGGTCTTCGCTCACGCATTGATGCACCAACTGCTCATGTACGCTGCGCCCGCGCGGATCGCCGGGATGCGGGCGAAACTGCAGATCGCCATCGCGAAACTCACTCCACACACTCAGCACCTTCACACGTTCGGTCGCATACGTATCCACCAGAAAATCGTAGCGCACGAAACACCCCCTTGATATTCAGAAAATGAGCGCCTGATTGAATGCCGTAAATCGTAAGCAGGAACCATACCGATGGTCGCACAATTCCAACTCCATACAACCTCCGTGTAGCGGCAAAAATTTCATAGCTCGTTTTTTTCCTGAATTCCGTCTTGACACGCCCGCCACCCGGAGGTATTCAGAAATTCCACGCGCAGATGACGCGTGAAGTCCCTCCCCTTCCTCGGCCTGCCTGCGCGTCCAGTCCTATATTTCCTTGTGAGGAGGAATTATGTCTGTGAGAGCCATACCGCAGGGGTTTCACTCGCTGACTCCCTCGATCGTTTGCAAAAACGCAACGCGTGCCATCGAATATTACAAGGAGGTTTTCCACGCCAAGGAAAAAGAACGCATGACCGCCCCAGGCGGACTCATCATGCACGCGGAGTTGCTCATCGGCGATTCCGTGTTGATGTTGTGCGATGAAATCCAAGGCATGGCCTCCGCGCCGGCGCCCGGAAATCATCCTCCTTCCCACAGCCTGTTCGTTTACCTAGACGACGTGGAAGCCACCTTCCAGCGCGCCGTGCAAGCCGGCGGCAAGGTCGAGATGCCTTTGGAAAACCAGTTCTGGGGCGACCGCTACGGCAAGGTGCGCGATCCATTCGGCCACGTTTGGGGACTGGCTCAGCATGTCGAAGATGTACCGCCGGAGGAGTTGAAGCGCCGTTCGGAAGCGTTCGCCGCCAAGCAGCGCAGCAAAGCGGCAACCACCTAGAAAACAGAGCCGGGGGGCCAGGAAGCTTTCCTCCTGGTCCCCATTGATTAAAACCACTGGAGCCGCAGATTCGCGTGGTAAGCATGCCTGCTTACCACGAGCTTGTCGAGGGGTCAGGCCGATCTGCGGCTATCCACCCGAATGAACTTGAGGGTAGCCATCCTTGGTTTTTTAAGGGTGGGTCTTACCATCAAACGCCATCCGTCTTCATTCTTTGCTTCAGCTCTTCCTCGAGCGGCCATAGCCATGCCGCGCCGCGCACCCCGCTCGAATCCCCGTGCTTCGCCACCACCACCGGCGTGCCCGCCTCCCGCCCAAAAACGTACTGTTTCAGCCGCGAAGGAACATTGCGATACAGGCGCGGTACCTGCGAAACGCCTCCACCCATCACGATAATGTCCGGATCGAGGATATTAATCACCTGCGCCAGGCCGCGCGTCAGGCGATCTTCATAGCGCTCCAGGGACGCCAACGCGGCGGCTTCCCCGGCTTCCGAACGCGCCACGATCTCCTTCCCCAAAATTTTCGTTCCCGTGGCCCGTTCATATTCGGCTTCCAGAGCCCTGCCGGAAATCCAGGTCTCCACGCAGCCGCGGTAGCCGCAGTAGCACGGCGGGCCGGGATATTCTTCCGGCTTCATCCACGGCAAGGTCGTGTGCCCCCACTCTCCGGCCACGCCGTTGCCGCCGTTATGGACTTCGCCGTTCAACGCAATGCCTCCGCCGACGCCCGTTCCCAGAATCACCGCAAACACGACAGGGTACCCCGCTCCCGCTCCGTCGGTAGCCTCCGAAACTGCCAGGCAATTCGCGTCGTTGGCGCAACGCACCTCGCGACCGAGCGCCACGCTCAAGTCCTTGTCAAACGGCCGTCCAATCATCCAGGTGGAGTTCGCATTTTTCACCGTGCCTGTCAGGCGCGAAATGGTGCCCGGAATCCCCACGCCAACCGTGCCGCGCGTTTGCAGTTGGGATTCCATCTGCAGCACGCCGTCGCGTATTGCCCGCACCGTGCCTTCGTAATCGCCTCGTGGCGTCGGCACACGATGACGAAGCAGTTCGCTCCCATCATTTTCAAGAGCGATGAACTCGATTTTTGTTCCCCCAAGATCGACTCCGATTCTGTATCTGGACTTTCCCTGCTCGGAAGAAAGAGGGCTCATGATGTGGGCTTCTTTACCTTTGCGCGGAACTGTTCTCGAGCAGGCAAACTCCGGCAAACGGTCGCTTGATCTGCCAGGTGTGCGCGTCCGAAAGCTTAGCAAAAAATCGCAGCAGCAGCGGCGGGCGCCCAAAACGCGCAGCCGTGTGCAGCAAACCCTCGATCTGGATCGGCTTCCAGCCGTTGGGAACGAAAAAATCGGGGCCTTCCTGCGGACCGAATTTGAATGCCGCGCCTGCTTTTTCGAGCGTCTTCCCCGTTTTCCGCTGCATCATCGCCAGCAGCCTCGGTGAGTGCATGTCCAGCAGCCAACGCTCGAGCGGAGCAACGCCCGCCAAATCTCGCGCGAACTGCGCCACCTCTTCCGGCGCCAGATAAATCAATAAGCCTTCGGTAAGCACGACACCGCGCTTCCCGCGATTCGCGAGCGAAGCAAAAAAACTTCGGCGTGCCTCCACGTCCGCAAGATTCACGGCGACCCGCTCCAATTGACAGGTTGGTTTATCCCCCGCGAGTCGCTCTTCCTTATAAGCCAGGATTTCCGGCAGGTCAGCTTCGATCCATGGCAAGGTCGCGGGAAGCTGCATGCGATACGGCCGCGCGTCCAGCCCCGCCGCGCAATTCACAATCAAGTCCGCGCCTCCGGCAATCTCTTTTTGCAGGATTTGGTCAAACAAATATGTTCGCGCTACCCAGGCCCAGGCGTGGCTTTGTCCTTCGGGAAGAGTCCGCGCAATCTCCGCGCCTTGCTGCGCTCCCAACTTTTCCGCATAAGGGTCGCGAAACAGCGCGTCCGGGCGGCGCGTTTCCTGCGCGCGAAAGTGCGCGGCCCACAACGCCGTGTCTGAAATATTGCGCACAACCGTGGGAGCTCCGGCCATTGCAAGCAATCCTCCGGCCAAGAGAGTATCAGATTGTGTCTGACGCGGCTCCCTGGCGCGAAAGCATCCGTTTATTGAGCGAATGCGTTTGCATTCTTTTCGAGCAAGCTGACCAGGCTGGCTACGATCTGGTCACAGATCTTTTTGACTTCTTCTTCAGACGGATTCTTGTCGAGTTCATATTTCGCCAGCGGGATATAGGTGTTGAGGGTGATCACCGGGCCATAGCGATCGTTAGGCGATTGCGTGGGTGCCAATTGATAGAGTGCCTGTTCCTGACGGGCCAAATTGAATATCCCCACGTACAGGAAGAAGCGTGGGTTCGGCGAGCCACCGCCGAACTGTGCCCGCCGGATGCGATTTCTCATATCCGGTTCGGCAAAGATCCCGCGAATCAGTGCTCCCGCTGTGCCCTTATTGCCCTCGGCTCGCGCCGCGGATAATCCTTTCTTGCTGAACGCTTGCAAAAGGGAGGCGGTGAAAAACTCCGTCAGCCGCCTCGCCTGCGCCGAAGGCGCATCGGCATCATTGTAAACGGGCGGCGATCCCGGAATTTGCTTTTGGGGTACTTCTGCAGTGGGTGCCGGCGGTTTGGGTTTCGCGCCTATGGAATCCAGTTCGAAGTCGCCCACCCAAATCGCAACACCGTGGCCCGCTGATTCCGGTGGGTTCGTTTGCGCCGCTGCCCGCCCACCCCAAAGACCTGCGAGGAGAAGCGTCAAAAACGCAGTGCGAAATTGCCTGGTGGCGTTGGCCGGCAGAATGGAAACCATAAAAATCCCCCACGAAGCAAAACTCAGGGCATGCCAGGCTCACGGCGCAGGGCTTGAGAATAAGATGCCAGAAAGCATCGAGAGGGTCTGCAAAAGGAAAAACGCCCAGCCGGATGAACCACCAACTGGACCTGCGTGGCCGTCGCGCAAATGCCGAGGCAAACACACCAGATGAGGAAATGCGTGGCGAAAGAGTTAGAAAAGCGATAAAGCCTTGAGGCGAACTCAATCGAGCGCCATGATGAGCATTTCGTAACGCACCGGCAGGGGCACGCCAAACTGCTCGAGCAGGCCCAGGCCGTCCCAAATCACGGTGGACTCGATGATCCTTCCGTTGCGGATCTGATTGATGGTGATGCCGCTGAAGGAAACCTTGCGATTGGTGGCCGGCACGCCGAGGAATTCCCCGCGATGCGTTCCGGAAATAGTCCAGTAGACCACCAGCCGGTCTCCTTCGGTAACCGTCTCGTCCACTTCAAAATGCAGGTCCGGCAGCCCGGTCAAGAAACGCTCCACCTGACGGCGGTAGGCGGAGGGCCCGGTGGCACCGCCCGCGACCGTGGGATCCCCCAAGGCGTGTGTGTCCGCGATCACCAGCGGAATGAATTCCAGCCGCCGCTCGTTCCAGATGGAATGGTATAAGCGCCCGAAAAGCTCTTTGTGCTCTGGGGACACGGACATGACATCTCTCCTGCCGGAACGCGCGTTCCGGTTTGCGAAGAGTCGCTGCCGCGGGGCGGGGGCAAAAGGGACGGCAACCTTAGCCCGAGAGGGTACCCCGAAATCCTCCGTCTGCCAATGACCTGGGATCAAGAAAGTCCAGGGACCCCGGCAGGAGATTTCGCGCATCCGAATCTTGTTACTTGAGGGAGCGCCGCGCATCTAGCTGAGGAGGCTTCCTTCATGAAAGAAACCGTTCAGGAATATATTGCGCGCATTCAGGGCAAGGTGGGGGGCAAAGATCCGCTGCGCGTGCAAAGCACCACGGCAAAGAAACTGGGCAGCTTGCTGAAACGCCAGACCCCGGCGAAACTCCGCAAGCGCCCGGCACCGGACAAATGGTCCGTGGCGGAAATTCTCGCTCATCTCGCCGACGCGGAGATTGTCACCAGTTGGCGCGTCCGTTCCATCCTTGGCGCACCCGGCACTCCCCTCCAGGCTTTCGATCAGGACGCCTGGGCCGCCGCGGGACAGTATGCGCGCCGCGACGCGCGCAAATCCCTGGAACAGTTCCGCGTGCTGCGTGAGGGCAACCTGGCCCTGTTCAAATCGCTAAAACCGGAGCAGTGGAAGCACTACGGCATGCACGCTGAGCGCGGCGAGGAATCCCTGGAAACCATCCTGCTGCGCATCGCCGGCCACGACATTAACCACCTCGAACAAATCGAGGCCATCCTCGCGGCAAAAAAGTACTGAACTGCCGCTCCTCATTCCTGTAACCGAAATGAACCAGGATGTTGTTGACCTATTACAAAGCCAGCAAGAATTGAGATTTCAGTTCGTGGTTACCGAGCTTGCTCGAGCCGCCACGTTCAGCGACATTGCCGTGAATACCAGGAAGGACGCCCGCTTTCTCCATAATTTCAAGCTCGGTTAGCCCTTAGCACGGCAACTCGGTTTTTGACGGGGTGCCAGGCAACGTTTGAAATGAATCAGGCCACCAGCTTCCGAATCCACATACTCAGCCCAAAGCTCGAACAACGGCGATTGCGGGCTTCGGAAAGAAGTACGCCAGCGTGAGAATCTAGCAAGCCAACCAGAGCAAGGCGAGTTGTGATTAAAGCGTTTTCAGGCAAGTCGTCCTGCTCCGCTTCAGAAACTGTCCACTATGGGGTCCTACGCGGCGGAGGCGTCGAGGGCGTGGCCTTCGGCGAGGATGCGTTCCGGAACGCGGCGGAGCTCGCGCACGATGCGGAACCACGAGAGCACTTTCAAGGTGTAGTAGGTCAGATCAAGCTCCCACCAGTAAAAGCCTTGGCGCGCGGAGGCCATGTAGTAGTGATGGTTGTTGTGCCAGCCTTCGCCGAGCGTAAGCAGGGCAAGCAACCAGTTGTTCTTGCTGGTGTCGGTGGTCGGAAAGCGGCGCTTGCCGAAGAT
>DATFSI010000168.1:0-9475 GCA_035262705.1 Candidatus Acidiferrum sp.
CGCGACCACAGTTGGCTCTAGAACGAATAGCGCAACCCTAGCTGAATCTGCCGCGGCGGCCGCGTCCCAAACTGGTTCGCGGAGGTAATGGCTCCGAAGTTCCGCGAGTCGAACACATTGTCCGGCGGATCGAAGTTTGGATGATTGAACAGGTTGAAGACGTCAACTCGGAAGGTCAGTTGTGACTCACGGAATAGAGCTATGCTGCGGCTGATGCTCAGGTCCATGTTCACAAGGCCGGGGCCAATCACGCCGTTACGGGGCGAGCTGCCGAAACGGAATTGTCCCAGCAAGTTCGGATTGGAGTACGCGCAGGGGTTGATCCAAGCCTGCACGGTGCGAGTGCGGTCGGCCGCCTTGCCGCCCTGCGAAATCGTCATATGGCACGCCGGATCGGGGTTGGCGTTCACCGGTCCCGCGCTAAACGGATCAGCGATGAGGTCAGGCCGGTCAGTGCCCGTGATGAGCGTGGTGTAGCTCTGGTAGACGGATCGATAAATGGTAAATGGTTGGCCGCTCTGCACTGTCAATATTGTCCCCAACTGCCAAGCGTGCAACAGCGCCCGCGCGGTGTGGGAGCGGACTGCGTTTGGCACCGCCACTTGATATACGCCGCTCCACACCAGACGATGCCGGGTGTCGAAGCCGGAAAGGCCGCGTTCGCCAGCAAGATCATAGCTGTCCTGCGCATACTGCCCTTCGGTAGCACTGCCCAAGAGCTCCGAGCTGTTATCGATGGACTTGGACCAGGTGTAGGCCAGGAGATAGGAAAGGCCGTGCCAGGGACGCTGCTCCAGGCGAACTTGCAGCGAGTCGTAGGTGCTATCGCGGTCGGTGTCAATCGTCGCCAGGCTGCCGAACTGGGGGTAAGGCGGAGCTCCGCCCGGCTCGGACTGGTTTCCGTCGTGGAAGGCCTTCAGGTGGGTACCCTTCGACCCAACGTAGGCCGTTTCCACCACCAGTTGCGGCGTGAACTCGTATTGCACTCCGGCGTTCCACTGTTGCAGGTAGGCGTCATGATAGTTGGAGCCCGGCCGGAAGGAGATGATGAAATTTACCGGCGACTGCAGGATGTCCTGGATAACGTTGGTTCCGGAATTGAGGAAGTAGTCGAACCTGTACGACGGCGGATTTTGCTTCATGAGCGAACTGGGCAGCAACGTTGCCGCATCCCAGAACAGCCCATAGGCCGAGCGCACCACCAGCTTATCCGTGTGCAGCGGGCGCCAAGCGAAGCCGATGCGCGGGGCAAAGTCATCTTTTCCGGTATTGAAGAGGCCGCGCGGTACGCCATTGCTGCCTGCCAACAGATACTGGCAATCCGGTTTCGGTGTGCACGTCAGCGAATTGGCACTCAAGTCCGCCATGCTCAGCGGAGTATGTACGTCGTAGGGCGCCTGGCTGTACTCCCATCGCAGGCCAAGGTTCAGCGTCAGGCGCGGGGTGACATAAACGTCATCAAGCCCGTAAAGGCCAACTTGATTGGCGCGCAGATACACCGATGAATTGCCCGAACCCAACAGCGCTGCCGCAGGGAATCCGAGCACCAGATCTTCGATTGAGTTTCCGGTTACTCCGAGGAAGATGTAGTTGCCGCGCGAGTAAAAATCGATATAGCCGTTGTTGCCGACGCGCCGGTATTCCCCGCCAAAGCGAAAGTGATGGCGCGACCCGCCGAAATCCGGGGACCACACGAGGTTATTGCTCAGGTGCAGCGTCGAGATGCCGTTGTCTTCCGGGGCCTGAAACGGCTCGCCGATATTTTCGTAACCCGCGACCTGCAGAATCATATAGCCGTAATCCCGCGGGTTGGCCGGCGAGGGGAAGCCGAGTTGGCCGTTGCGGTTAATTCCCTGATTTTCCTGAAACACGCCTAGGCGGTCGTGGTTGAAGCCGGAGAGGAATTCGTTGGTAACCCGCGGGCTGAAGCCATGCACCCAGTTCACGCCGAAGTTCTGTCCGCGATAGAACGCATTGTCACCATAGCCAGGAAGATTGCTTACGGTGAACCCGAAATCGTAGGGATTGTATCGCGCCAAGTCCGAGATGCCGTAATGTGCCGAGAGCGCGTCGCGGCTGCCGATCTGGTGGTCTACCTTGATGGTGCCGGAATTCGTCGAGCTTCGAATGACCGGCGCCGCCACGAACAGCGTCGAGTTCGCCAGATCGTTTCCCACGTTCGCTGCAGGATAGAGGTTCAGAGCGGCCACACCGGCCGGATTGAGAATGCTAGGCGGCAGCGACCCTAGAATCGTTTCCCGCAGGTTCTGGGAGGGCACGGTAGATTCTCGCGTGGTCGCTTGGCGCAGCCGAAGTCCTTCATAACTCGCGAAGAAGAAGGTCCGATTGCGAATAATCGGACCTCCCAGCGTGCCGCCAAACTGATTGCGGATGTACTTCGGAATCGAGGCGCAGGTGCCCGGCACGGAAGTGGGGCGGCAGTCGGGCAAATCGAAGTAGTTCTTCGCATCTAGCACCCGGTTGCGCAGATATTCGAAGGCACTGCCGTGCCAGTGGTTGCCGCCAGAACGCAACAGCAGGTTGATTTGCGCACCGGCGCCGCGTCCGTATTCCGCCGAGGAGGTGCTGGCCTGCACCTTGAACTCTTCGATCGCGTCCACCGAAGGCAGCATGGTCGTACGGCCGATCAGCGGGCTGTTGTTGTCCACGCCGTCAATCAGAAAAGTGTTGGCGGTTTCACGCGCGCCGTTAACGATGACGCTGCCGCCCTGAACCGAAACATTCGACCCGGCGACCGGAAGCTGCGCTCCGGGCACCAGCAGCGTGAAGTTCAGGAAGTTGCGCTCGTTCAACGGCAGCCCTGAGATGGACTGGCGTTCTACCACCGCGCCGACCGTCGTGTTCTGCGACTCGAGCAGCGGGATGGTATCGGTCACATGCAACTCCTCCGTCTTGGTTTCGACCTGGAGTTGCGCATCCACGCGGACGATCTGGTCCACATCGACATCGATGTAGTCGAAGGCGAGCGATTTAAAGCCGGGCTTGCTGATGGTGACCTGATACTTCCCAGGCTGGAGGATAACGATGTCATAGTCGCCCGCGCCGGAACTGACCGTGGAACGCGAAATGCCGGTCGCCCGGTTCATGGCGGAGACCGCCGCGCCGACGATCACCGCGCCGCTGGCGTCCGTAACGGTGCCGACCAAGGAGCCGGTTGCACCCGTGGCGAAGCACAATCTTGCTAACAGCGAGAGCCCTGCCACATATCCCAGTAGGAAATGTCGCACTGCGCCCAGTCTCCTCCAGCATCGTGCTTGCTGGCTTAATCCGTCGATGGAGCCCGGGTGACTCTGCAGACAGCACACACGCAATGCAGGGCACGACGAGGCGCTGGTTCAGGGCGCACGCGGGCTGGGGCCTTCCCGGCATTATCTCCCATACTGAGGGCAATCACTGGTTTATTCTCCAAGATCTTTTGGTGGTTGCGTTTCCCCCGTCGATGGCGCTATCGTCGCACCGTATTTCTGGCGTTCGACGCGCTCGGCAATGCGGCAATACGGAGGGGTGATGCAAAAGATAGCGGTGTTAGGCGGCGGAATTGGTTCCCTCAGTGCGGTGCTCGAAATCACCAGCGACCCCGACTGGAAACAGAAATACGACATCACGGTGTACCAAATGGGCTGGCGGCTTGGCGGCAAAGGCGCCAGCGGACGCAACCGTAGCGTACACGAGCGCATCGAGGAGCACGGCATCCACCTGTGGATGGGCTTTTACGAGAATGCGTTCCGCGTGATTCGCCAAGTCTACGATGAGGCGCGCAAGAACAACCTGATGCCGGACTCGCCCTTCACCGACGTGACCAAGGCGTTTTCGCCAATGCGCTACACCCCGATCATGGAGGAGTACGGCCGAAAGTGGCAGGTGTGGAACTTGTACTGGCCGGGCCGCGATGGCGAATTTCCGGGCTCCAACGAGCTCTTCGATAACAAGATGCTACCGCCAACGCCCTGGGAGTTTGTGCAGAAGATCATCGGCTTTGTAAGCGACCAACTGGATCAGAACCGGGACAAGCACGAACTGCTGGTAGAACTCTACGAGTTCGGGATGGCCGAACTGACGGATGCAATCGGCGTCGCGCCGAAGTTGCCGGAACGTGCTGTGCCTCAGCGACCCCATACGTTGCTGCATCGCGTGTTGGCGTATGCCGGTACCATGCACCTGAACGCCAAGCTGCATAAGGCCGACGAACACAAGTCCATCGTTGATTGGATTCGCCTGTTTCTCGACAAGTTGCTGGCGCTGGTACTGCACGAGATCGAGAGGGATACGGAACTGCGGCACCTGATCATCATTATCGAGACAGCTCTAAGCATGGTAATTGGCATCCTCTCCGACGACCTGTTGAACAAAGGTTTCATCTCTATCGATGACGAGGATTTTGTGGACTGGCTCGCCCGCCATGGCTGCCGCCACGCGCGTTCGCCACTCACGATGGGCATGTACGACGCTTGCTTCGCCTATCAGGGCGGCGACAAAGGCAAGATGCGGATGGCGGCGGGAACGACGCTCTACGGCGCGCTCCGCCTTATGCTCACCTACCGCGGTGCGCTCATGTGGTGGATGAATGCGGGCATGGGCGAGACTATTTTCTCCCCGATCTTTCTGGTGCTGCGCAACCGGGGGGTGAAGTTTGAGTTCTTTCACAGGGTCACCAACCTTGGCCTGTCACCGGACCAGAAGGTCGTCGATCACATTGACATCCAGGTGCAAGCGAGAGTGAAGGGCGGCGGTGAATACCAGCCGCTGTTCAAGGGATGCGATGGGATTCTGGTGTGGCCCACCGAACCCGACTGGCCACAACTGACAGAAGCGGACGCGATTCGGGCGTGCAAGAACCCGAATCTGGAATCCTGGTGGACCGACTGGCCGGGCGCACCACCGCCGAACAATCGGAAGACTCTGCGACTGGGGCAGGATTTTGACCTGGTCATCTACGGGATTTCACTAGGAGCGCACAAATATCTTTGTAAGGAACTGATCGCCGCCAATGACGGCTGGCGCGCGATGGTTGCAAATCTGGAGACGGTGCGCACACAAGGATTGCAGTTGTGGATGAACAAGAACCTTGCGGATTCCGGCTGGCCAAACGCGCGGCGGGGCATTGGTTGCAGCTGGGTCGAGCCGTTCGACACCTGGTCCGACATGTCGCATTTGATTCCCCGCGAAACGTGGCCGGCGTCGTGCAACGTGCAGCAGATAGCGTACTTTTGCAACGTGATTCCAGAGGATGCGGTCGCGCCTTTCAGTGACCCCCATTATCCGGAAGTGGAACGGCAAAGGGTCAAAGATTACGCCCGCGAATTTCTCGATCGAAACTGCGGACTGATCTGGCCCAAGGTGCGGAATCCCGGCGATCCCTCGAAATTTGATGATGCGACGCTGGTCAACTGTACGGTTGATTGCGCGGTCAATCCGGTGATTGCAAACTTCGAAACACAATTTTTCCGCGTGAACATCGATCCCACCGAATTGTACTGTCTGAGTCTTCCGCGCACGACAAAATATCGGCTGCCGCCGGGAAGGTCGGGATTCTCCAACCTCTTCCTGGCAGGGGATTGGACACTCACCGAGTTGAACCTGGGGTGCATCGAAACCACCGTGATGTCCGGCATGCTGGCCGCACGTGCTGTCTGCGGCAAGCCGGATCACATCTATTCGGCGTTCGGAACCGAAACGCCAATTGTGGGCGATGGGTCGCCGAACGATTAACTGGCCGGCGGTGTATCCGGCCGAGCGCCGCTGTCTGGGGCGTCCCTTCGCGGGCTCAAAGCCTTGGCCCGATAATTCCTCAAGGCTTTGCGACTAAACGGCGACAGCAATTCGAACGGGGCACACAGGCGGAATGCTCCCGTTGGCGCCTTCCCATCCTGGCATGCCCTCGTGTCGAGCGGTTTGAAGTGATGTTTTCCGGAGGGGAGTCCGGGCAGTGCGTCAAATACCTCCACGTCGGCCTTCACCGGTTGCAACAGCGCGTTCTTCCAATCCCAGTGAAAGTGCAGATAGAGAAATTCATCCCGACCGAAGGGATTGGCGTGCGGCTGATCCAGCCATTCTTGCGAATGGGCGACGTTGGGTCCGCCCGTCATCAGCGGTGGCAACGTGGCAATCTCAAAACGTGCGGATAAGATCCTCTTTCCACCCAGCGTTGCAATTTCGTAGGTCTTGTCTCGTCCGTACACCAAGCCCCAATGCTTCCGATAACCGACCATCCAGCCCATCAGCACCGGGTAAAACCGGCTTAAGTATAAAGTCGGCAGATAAAAGAAAGGGAAGTCGTAACCACCCTCCCGCTTGATCCGAACCGACGGAATTCCCACCGCGAATTCCATGTAGTTAATGCCTGGTAAAGGATTCCACACCCGGTGGAGATTCTCGGTGTAGCCGAGCATGTAGATAATGGCATGCTTGCCGTCGCGAATATGGGCCGGATCGAACTCCGCATCTAGCGGCAGCACTGCCTCTAAGTCGGTGACGTCGGCAGAGCTCACGATCATCGTCGCGATATATTGCCCCGCCACATCCGATCGCTCTGGCTTCACCGGAATGTCATTGTCCGTCCTCGCAAGGGGATAGGAAGGCGAGGGCCGATGCTGCAAATCCTTCCACAAACTGATGTGGAACAAATGGTGCTGGGCCCGGTAGATGACACCAAACAAGGTGTCCCAAAACCCCAGCACAATCGAAGCAAACCAGTGCTGCCACGCCGTCTGATAGAGCCGCATGATGAATCGCAGCAGAGGACGGGGAAGCCAGTCAAAAATCATGACACCCTCCTTGCGTCGGCGGGTACAATTCCGCCGGCGTGGACCGCCGCCATTCTATCCGCTTCCACGATATTTTGAGACGCAAACCACTGGCGGGCGGCGGCCACCATCTCCGCACCCCGTTCGCCGCCGATCAAATATCCCGCGTACAAGCGGCAAGAAGCTTCATTGCCGCGCATCTCCACCTCGGAAAATTGCTCGATTGCCTTCAGTAGGAGCCTGGCGGCGCCCATGCGGTCACCGTCCGCGACCAGCAGACCCGCTTCGACAGCACTGGTGACGGCCCGGCTCCAGGGTAAGGTCTGTTTCGTCAGCAAGCGATATGTCTTCCGTGCCATCGCCAGACCGACATGGCGATTCTGAGGCGTCGCATCTGCCCCACTCGCGGCGGCCAAGCCTGTCCGCGCCATGCGCTCAAGCCAGGAAATTCGCAGATTGTCGAAACTGGCCATTCCCGAAGATCGCAGCAACTGCCATTGCTCCTGCATGAACGGCATCAATCGGTTGACCGTGCCGTCATAGAACCCTGCCGCGCTCAGCGACTGCGCTGCCATGACCTGCTGTAGACCGTGCTGCTCGACCTTCCACCGCCTCAGTCCCGCCTCCACGGCCCGCCGGGCTTCGTCCACCCGGTCCGCTGCCAGCAGCGCGATCGGTTGACAGAATGTCTCAATGCTTGCGCAAGAATAGCGGTCGTTCAGGGCCTGGGCTTCCCGCAGAATCGGTAGGTACTCCCTCGCCATCGCCGCAAATTCGCCCAACGAAAACAGGGTGTAAAGCCGCAACGTTCGTACACTCGCCAGTTCCCAATGGGTCCCCGGGCATTTCGAGTACAGGTGCTCCGCCTCCGCGAAGCACTCCAGGGAGCGGCGCCACTGCCCGATCACGTAGGCCTGGGTGCCTGCTGACAAAGCTACCGTCGCGTCCAGCTTACTATCACCGCGCTGGGCCAATATGCCGCGCGTCGTGTCCAGTAACTTGGCCGCGCGCCGCTGCCCTCGAGGACCTTGCAGCGTCATGCCGTATCCGCCAACCTGCAAGCCGTACGCCATGCGCACTGGATCTCCCGCGCGCAGCGCCAGCAACAGACAGAGCGCGCCAAAACTAATACCCTGGGCGCCGTCAATCATGCCCATGGGAGCGGCCATGGCATAAGCCGCGTCAAAGCGGTCGAGAATCTCTTCGGAGATCTTTTCCGCGGGACGTTCCCGGAAGTTCGTACTGTGCACCGCCAGACGGAGGCTTCGCGCGACAAGCAGAGTCAGCACCCCTGTCCGGGTCTTGGGCAGCCACAGCCGGGCGCGCTTCATGACCCGCGCGAGCAACTCACGTCCTTGCTCCACCCGGCCGCTAGACATGTAGTAGAACGCGGCCCGGCGCTCGAGCCCGAGCCGCGCTGCCGGATTGGCTACTTTGGCCGCGCTCTCAAAAGCTTCCGCCGCGTCGACACCTCCGCGCGCGTTGGCTAATGCCTCCGCCAACCTCTGCCGTAACGCAAACTCGGCCGCCGTGTCCAACTTCCGCAAGCGCAAGGAATGCTGATAAAAACTTGCCGCCCGCTCAAATGCGAGGGTGCTCGCGGCGCGATCCGCAGCCGCCTCAAACAGATCACCGGCGCGCTGATTGTTGCCCGCGCCCTCATAGTGGCTGGCCAGAGTCTCCGCATCCGCCCTTCCGGACTGCTCGAGCGTGGCGGCCAACGCGTTGTGGCGTTCGCTCCGCGCCTTCGCTGGCAGCCGTGCCACCACGGTCTCGCGAACGCGATCGTGATACGGCTCTACCTCGTCGGTTTCCGCCGTTCCGGTGCTGCGGACGAGATTGGCAAAACGAAGCGCAGCCAGCGGCGCGGGGTCGCGTCCGGCAAATCCTGCAGCGCGGTAGGCATCAATCTGCGCCAATGGCAACCCGTGGACGGCGATCACCTCCAGCAACCGCTGCGCGTCAGGCTCAAGATTCGTATACCGCTGCGCCAACGCCTGCTCGAGGCTCACTCCTGTCGGCCGAGCGGCCCGGGTGGCCACAAAGTCGGCGAGTTCCTTCACTAAATATGGGCTGCCACCGGAGTCGGCGACTACTCTGGCAATCGCGTCAGCTCGCGATTCACCTAACAATTGCGTGGCAAACTCCTGGGTCTCGCCCGCCGTAAGCGGCTCGACAGGGACATCGATCCAGTCTAGTGCCGGATTCACCTTCAGGGCCGGCAACAGCGTTTGCAGGCAGACGCTGCGCTCAGCGTACTCTCGCCGATAAGTGCACAACACCAGCATCGGTGGAGGGTCGGGCGCAGCCAATAAATCGGCGAGCAAGGTTGCGCTGTCGGTGTCCCCCCACTGCAGATCGTCAATAATCAGGATGATGCGGCGGTGCTGCGCCAGGCGATGCAGCAGGTCCCGCAGGGCGCCAATCGCCAGGCGCCGCGCATGGCGCGGATCACTTCCAGCCATCGGCTCGAGCCACGGCCAGGAGGCGTCCTCTTCCAGCCGCCGTAGCACCGGAAAGAGCCGCGACAGCATCGCCATGTTGTCGGGAAAGAGCCGCGCGAGGCGGTTGGGTGAGAAACGGAGCAACTGCTGGCACAGCGCATCAATGGCGCTGTCCACCCCCTTGTAAGGTACCGACTCTTGCTCGTAGCAGCGTCCGTGCAGAATCACAGACTTGTCAACGACCGATTCCAGGAAATGATCGAGCAA
>DATFSI010000169.1:0-14512 GCA_035262705.1 Candidatus Acidiferrum sp.
CGGTCAGATCGTCCTTGAACAGCCAGGTCATGCCGATCCGGAAATAAGGACCCACGGTTTGTGAAGTCGTTGCCTGCAGGCTCATTTCATTCTTCCCACGGTGTGGATTCACGCCCGTTCAACACAATGTCAAACTTGTAGCCCAGCGACTCGTCGGGGACGGTCGTCTCCCAATCAAAGACCGAAATCAGGCGATTGCGCGCCTTCTGATCGCTCGTGCAATTGAAGATCGGATCGTACGGCAACAACGGGTCCCCCGGGAAATACATCTGCGTCACCAATCGCGTGGCAAACGCCGGCCCGAACAGCGAGAAGTGAATATGCGCCGGGCGCCACGCGTTGTAATGGTTTCTCCAGGGATATTCGCCCGGCCGGATGGTTACGAACTTGTATCGCCCTTCGCCATCGGTCAGTGCGCGGCCGCATCCGGCGAAGTTCGGGTCCAGCGGCGCGTTGTGCTGATCCACCTTGTGCATGTATCTGCCCGCCGCATTCGCCTGCCAAATCTCGATCAGTGTGTTACGCACCGGCCGGCCGTTTTCATCGATCACGCGGCCGCTCACGGTGATGCGTTCGCCCAACGGTTCGCCTTTGTGCTGCCGCGTCAGGTCGCACGCCTTCACATCTACAAGTGAAGCGTCGAAGAGCGGCCCGGTGACTTCCGACAATGTATGCGGAAGATGGACCAGCGACTTCGACGGTGACCTTTTGATCGATGAAACGTAAGGAGGGTGCAGGTGATCGGGTTGCGTGCCCGGATAAGGACGCCGGTATCCCGCCAACTTTGCCATTAGAATTTCCCCTTTTGCGGACCGCCAGACGGGCGAAAACTAATGTATGCAGGAGGCGCTGGGAAAGCAAGACCGATAAACGAAATTACGTGCGTATATCGGACATTTGCGGTATGCTCTGCCTCCTGCCGCCGCAGTTTCGCGGCCGAGGTGCATTGTGGGCGCAGCTTCCGGCGCGGCTGCCAGAAAATTGCAAAAGGCCGTATCCACGTCCGGCCAAGCCTTTTCCCTGCCTCCACCACCCGTGGAACAGTTGCCGCTCGCCGCGCATCTGGACCAGTTCAGCGGCGACCCGAATTTCATGACCTCGCTCGCGCGCGGTCTGCTGGTAATGCAAGCCTTCTCCGAACGAAATCTTCATCTTTCGATTTCCCAACTCAGCAAACGAACCGGACTTTCGCGCGCTTCCGTACGGCGGTGCCTGCACACGCTTTCCAAGCTGGGCTTCGCCGGAAGCGACAACGAACGGAATTTTTATCTTTGCCCGCGCGTTCTGTCCCTTGGGCAAGCGTATCTGTCTTCCACTCCCGTGGCTTCCGCCGGGCAGCCCATCCTTGAACATCTCAGCCGAATCCTGAATGAATCGTGCTCGATCGCGCTGCTCGATGGGACAGATGTCGTCCACGTGGCGCGCGCCAACGTCACGCGTATCATGGCCATCGACCTCGGCATCGGGACGCGCCTTCCCGCGTTCTGCACCTCCATGGGCCGCGTGCTGCTGGCGAATCTATCGCCTGAAGAGATCGAGCGCGTGTTGCCGCGGATCGAGTTCACGCGCTACACGGAGAGGACGGTAGCCTCCGTCGAGAAGCTCCGGCAGGCGCTGGCGGCCGTGCGCAAAGACGGCTACGCCATCATTGATCAGGAACTCGAACTGGGATTGCGCTCGATGGGCGCTCCGGTACGCAGCGCCGCGGGCCGCGTTGTGGCCGCCATCAGCGTCGAAGCACACGGCCAGCGCGTGTCTCTGCAAGATATGCAGACGCGCTTTCTGCCGTACCTGCGCGCGGCCGCGCAGGAATTAAGTTTGCTGCTTCGTTGAGGAGGGATAGAGAGCAGAGGGCGTTTATCGGACAGCAGCAGAAGCCTTGCTCTCGGAGATTCCGAAACCCGGGTTAGACTTTGACGCTGAGGCGCGTTTTCCATTTTGTGAACGGAGAAACCTCCATCGTCACCACGCTCAAAGTGCCGAAGACCGGTGGCTTGCCGACCACGAAAGTCAACGTGGTGCGTTGGCTGAAGCAGGAAGGCGAATCCGTGAAGCGCGGCGACGCGGTCGTCGAGCTGGAAACGGAAAAGGTGAACTACGAACTCGATTCGCCCACCGATGGCGTTCTGCTTAAGATTCTTACGCGCGAGGGGGCCGAGGTGCCGGTTGGCGACCCGATCTGCCAGATTGGGCAGCCCGGTGACAGCGTTCCACAAAATTGATTCACGGAGGTCCGCCATGCAGCCTGCAGAACAACTTGGCAACGACCGGCTGATCTGGATGTACACGCAGATGCTGCGCATCCGCGAATTTGAAGAGCGCGTGAAGCGCACGTTCGTCGATCACCCCGGAGTCATCCGCGGCCACACGCACCTGGGCGACGGTGCGGAAGCCTCCATCGTGGGCGCGCTGGCAACCCGCAGCAGCGCCGACCCGGTCATGCCCAGCTACCGCTGCCACGGATATCCCATCGTGCTCGGCACTCCGGCAAACCGCATCATGGCGGAGTTGTATGGAAGGCGAGACGGGCTTTGTAAAGGATTTGGCGGTTCGATGCATCTGGCGGATCCCACGCACGATTTCCCGGGAACCACGGGAATTATCGGTGCGGGCATTGCGCATGCCGCGGGAGTCGCGCTGACCGCCCAAGTGAAAAAGAGTGGCCGGGTGGTGTACAGCTTTTTTGGTGACGGCTCGTCCAAACAGGGCGCGTTCCACGAATCGTTGAATCTTGCGGCGGTGTGGAAGTTGCCGGTCGTTTTTATATTGGAGAACAACGAATACCAGGCCTATACCCACGTGGGCCTGGAAGACGCGAACCACGTGGCCGGTGAACCGCTTTCCAAGAAAGCCGCGGCGTACAGCATTCCGGGTACAACGGTGGACGGTACCGATCCACTGGAAGTTTATTCCGAGGTGAAACGCGCGGTGGAACGTGCGCGCGCCGGCCATGGCCCCAGCTTGATCGAGTCGAAGTTCTACCGGCTCAGCGCACACGGCAACGCCATCACCGTGCCGCCTGTGCCGACGCAATTTCCGAAGCACGAATCCATCGAGGTCTACGCACGTAAGGCGGAGTTCGAAGCAGCAAAAGCCAACGACCCGATTCCAAAATTCCGCGACAAACTGACCGCCGGCGGAGTTCTGACAAACACGCAGGCCGGTGAAATTGAAACCAAGGTGGGTGAAGAGATGGAAGAGGCCGTTCGTTTCGGTCTGGCCAGCCCGCTGCCCCAACCCGAAGACGCGCTCAACTACGTTTTCGCGTAGAAGGAGGAATCTGCCATGCCGAAAGAAATGATGTACGGCGAGGCCATCGCCACGGCCATCATCGAGGAAATGCAACGCGATTCCAACGTGATCTTCTACGGCCAGAACATGGGAATGACCGAGCGGGATCCCATGCTGAAAATGTTCGGCAAGGATCGTATCCGCATCACGCCGATTTCCGAAACGGCGGAACTGGGCGTGGCCATCGGTGCCGCATTGACCGGGCTGCGCCCGATCGTGGAACTCTGGATGAGCGAATTCATGCTGGTGGCGTTTGATCAGGTTCTGAACGAAGCGCCGCGCCTTCGCTACATGTCGGGCGGCCAGGTAAAAGTGCCAGTGGTCTTCAAAGCGGGTTATGGATTCGCCGCCGGCTGGGCGGGACAGCATTCGAATTCTCTCTATCACCTCTTCATGGGCACACCCGGATTAAAAGTTGCTTTGCCGTCGACCCCCGCGGACGCCAAGGGCCTGATGAAAGCGGCGATTCGTGACGACAATCCAGTTGTCTACCTGCAACATTTTCTGCTGACACTCGAAAAGGGAGAAGTTCCCGACGGCGATTACTTGATTCCGTTTGGCGTGGCGGATGTGAAGCGCGCCGGCAGCGACGTGACCATCGTCGCGACCGGCTGGATGGTGCAGAAATCGCTGGCCGCCGCGGAGATGCTTGCCAAAGAAGGAATCAGCGCCGACGTTATCGACCCGCGTACCATCGCGCCTCTGGACGTGAACACCATCGTCAACTCAGTCAGAAAGACCGGTCACCTGGTTCTCGTGGATCAGGCGCCGCGCCATGGTTCTGTGGCCGTGGTCATCGCCGGAGAAATCGCCGAGCATGCGTTTTCGTCCTTACGGGCGCCGGTTCGCCTGGTCACCGCCGCGGACACGCCGGTGCCCTTCAGCGAGCCTCTGGAAAAATTCGTTTTGCCGGACGAAACCAAAATCGTCCAGGCCGTCAAGTCAGTTCTGCGACGCCATGCAACGGCGGTGTAACCGGCGAAGCGTAACCTTCTTAGCATGGCGATGACGAACAAACCGGACCTTTTGGCTTCCTACTGGACAATCTCCGGCGCGGATCCACACACCGACCGGGAATACAGCCGGTTTGATTTTCAGGAGCGAGTCCAGGCCGCTGCCAAAGCGGGTTTTACGGGAATGGGCTTCTGGCACGCGGATCTCGATCACGTGCTTCAGAAACGCACGTTGAAAGAGATGAGGCAAATTCTGGACGATCATGGAATCATCCAGATCGAGATTGAATTCCTGCTGGACTGGTTTCTCGACGGCGAAAGGAAAAAGAAATCTGACGAGCAGAGACAAAAGCTGCTCGAGGTCTGCGAGGCGTTGCACGCCCACCATCTGAAGATTGGCGATTTCTTTCATGAATCATGCCCCATGCCGCGACTGATCGAGAGCTTTGCCGCGCTTTGCGCCGAAGCCGCGAAGTACGGGGTTCCTGTGGGGTTTGAACTGATGCCCTTCTCCATGGTCGATTCGCTCGAGGACACTCTAACCTTGATTCAGGGAGCGGGAGCGAAGAACGGCGGAATCTGCTTCGACTTGTGGCATATCGCGAAACTTCGTATTCCCCACGAGGAAATCGCGAAGATCCCACCCCAATACGTCGTCAGCGTGGAACTTAATGACGGAACCTTCGAGGCTCCCTGGGGCCTGCACGAAGACACCGTCAATCACCGCCGGTTTTGCGGCGAAGGCGAATTCGATGTGAAAGGATTCGTGGAGACGATGTACGGGCTGGGCTACGCGGGGCCGTGGGGAATCGAGGTTCTCTCGGGCGAAGCCCGCGAGTGGCCGCTGGAACGCATGGCCACGCACGCCTTCAAAACCACTATGCGATATTTCGCTTCCTGACCACACATGCGCGCGATCGATTATTTTGATAAAGCCGCGGAATCTTTTCCTGAACGCGTTGCCTTGATTGATGGTGGCATGCGACTCACGTACAGTGAGTTGCGCGAAGCCAGCGAGCGTGTGGCACGCGCGTTGTACGTCGCGGGAGTGCAAGCCGAAGAGCGCGTGGCCATCTTCTCCCCAAACGATGCACGTGTGCTTACCTGCATGGTCGCCATCATGCGTTCCGGGGCCACGTGGGTGCCCATCAACCATCGGAATGCGAGCGACGCCAACATCCAGTTCATGAACTATGCGGAGATAAAGTGGCTCTTTTACCACAGCATCTTTCGCGAGCAAGTGCAGGAGATGAAAGCGCGCGTGCCCTCACTCGAGCACCTGATTTGCATCGACGCCGCGGATGGAGCCAGCCCATCCCTCGCGCAATTCATGGAGAAGAGCGCGCAGGCAGAAGTTCCCGATTGGGCCGATCCTCGCGGAAATCCCAGCCGCCTGGTGGGTTTGGTCCCTACCGGCGGCACCACCGGCCCCGCGAAAGGAGTGCGTGTCACCAGCGATTCCTGGGGCGCGTTCATCGAGATCGCCACGCATTACTGGCAAATCGAGGAAGGACCACCCGTTTGCCTGAGCACCGCTCCGCTCTCGCACGCGGCGGGCGTCATTGCCTACGCACTCTTCACCCTCGGTGCAACCAACGTCGTGATGCCGCGCTTTGCTGCCGGCTCAGTTTTGCAGCACATAGAACAATACCGCGTGACGCATCTCTTTCTGCCGCCCACGGCCTTCTACGCTCTGCTCGAGCATCCCGAAGCCAGGCAGCGTGATCTTTCGAGCCTCAAACTGCTTCTGCTCGCCGCCTCACCCGTCTCGCCGGACCGTGTCAAGCAAGGTGTGGAACTTTTCGGCCCCTGCATCTGTCAGAGCTACGGGCAGACCGAAGCGCCCATGATCATGACATGGCTCGACCGGAAAACCGTGGCGGCTGCAGCAGTGGGCAATCACCCCGAGCGCTTGCGAAGCTGCGGTAAGGCAAGTTACGGCGTGCGGCTCGGGATCATGGACGACCAAGGCCGGCTGCTCCCGCCGAATCAGACCGGAGAAATTGTCGCGCGCGGCGCGCTGGTGACCCCCGGTTATCACAACCTGCCCGAAGCGACCGCGGAAATCCGCACCTTCGGCTGGCATCACACCGGCGATGTGGGTTATTGCGACGAAGACGGCTACTTCTACATCGTGGATCGCAAAAAGGACATGATTATCACCGGCGGCTTCAACGTTTATTCCGCGGAGGTGGAATCCTGCCTCATGGCGCTGCCCGCTATCTTCGAATGTGCGGTGATTGGCGTTCCGCACGAAAAATGGGGCGAGGCGGTGAAGGCGTTTGTGGTGCTTCGCGAAGGCACCTTGCTAACCGAAGAAGAGGTCATCGCGCATTGCAAAGAGAAGCTGGGTGGCGTGAAGTCACCGAAGTCCGTCGAGTTTTGCGCAGAAATTCCCAAAACCGCCGCGGCGAAGATTGATCGCAAGAAGCTTCGCGCGCCTTACTGGGAAGGCGTCGACCGGAAAGTGCACTGACTGCGTGTTATTTGCGAGCCGCCGACTGCTCGTCAAGGCTTTGATTTGCGCGAAAGATGACATATTCGCGCACCGCGGCGACATCTTCCTTGGAAAGCACCTTCGAGAAATTCACCATGCCGTAAGGTTCCAGCATGCCACCCAGAACAATCTGAAACCATTGGTCGCTGGCCAGCGCGCCGGAGTAACGCAAATCGGGAAGCACGCCACCGCTTACCGCCACATCGCCGTGGCATCCTCCGCAGAATCGCGCGTAAATCGCTTCCCCTTTTTTCACCGTCGCCGCGCTGGCCGTGCTCTTCGGCGGCGCCAGAACGGCGGGTTTCACTTCGGGCGCGGGCGGCAGGCTGACTCTTCCTCCAAGCTTGAACGCCAGCATGCGCGGAACATTGGCCATGCGCGGTTTCTGCAGAGCAACTTCTCCCGCGGCCAGCGGCAGCACGCCTCCCCAGCCGACCAGCACGGCGATGTATTGCTCACCGTTCACGGAATACGAGACCGGCCCTGCAGTGATACCGCTTTCCGTGGAAGCGGACCATAGCTTTTCGCCCGTCGCCGCATGGAAGGCTTCAAACTGTCCGTAGCCTGTGCCTTCAAAAACCAAATTTCCCGCGGTGGAAAGCGCGCCTCCATTCCAGGGCCCAAGGCGATCCGCATGCCACACTTCTTTCTGCGCGATGGGATCCCACGCCGTCAGGTGCGCTTTGATACTGCCGAGGATCGCTTTCTTCACTTCGGGAACTTGCGGCATGCCGGCGGCCGCGTCATCAATTCCCGTGTTCCATCCCAGCGGGCTGCGGTGAAAATTCTCAGCTGACTTATACGCAAACCCTGCCTCCAGCACCGGGAAGTAAACGAGCCCCGTTTGCGGGTTGAAGGAAACCGGCTGCCAACTGTGCGCGCCGCCGGGACCTGGGGAAACCAGTGCTGGTTTATCACTGTGCTCGTATTGCGCGGCAGTGGATTCCACCGGGCGGCCGGTTTGCAGGTCAATGCTGGTGGCCCAGGTGACTTGCGTGTATGGCGTCGCGGAAAGAAGTTTTCCCGTCCCTCGGTCGAGCACGTAAAAGAAACCGTTCTTGGGCGCATGCAGCAGCAACTGGCGAACTTTTCCGTCAATCGAAAGATCCGCCAGTAATATCTGCTCTGCGGAGTCGAAGTCCCATTCGTCGCCGGGATTTTCCTGATAGTGCCAGACGTATTCCCCGGTATCCGGCCGCACGGCAACGATCGAAGAGGCAAAAAGGTTGTCCCCGCTTTTAGGTTCGCGAACCTTGCGCGCCCATGGATCGGCGTTGCCGGTGCCAAAATACAGCAAGTCGAGTTGTGGATCGTAGGCCATGGCGTCCCAGACGGTGCCACCTCCACCGTTTTTCCACCACTCGCCGTTCCAAGTTTTGGCCGCTTCTTTGAGGGCCGGGCTTTCGAACGGCTTCGCGGGATCTCCCGGTACGGTATAAAAGCGCCAGACGAGTTTTCCGGTGTCCGCGTCGTACGCGGAAATATACCCGCGTACACCCATCTCCGCGCCGCCATTGCCAATCAGCACTTTCCCTTTGATTACACGCGGCGCGCCGGTGATGGTGTAGCGCATGCCCGGTTCAAAGGTCTGCATTTCCCAGACGGGCTGCCCGTTGGCGGCATCGAGCGCGATCAAGCGGCCATCGAGAGTTCCGACAAAGACTTTTCCCTTCCACGCCGCTACGCCGCGGTTGACCACGTCGCAGCAGGCATTCACGGCCCAGGGCGGCGGGACCTTGGGATCGTAGGACCAAAGTTTCGCGCCCGTGCGCGCATCGAGCGCTACCACTTTGCTCCAGGCCGTGGTGAAGTACATCACGCCGTCAATCACGAGCGGCGTGGACTCCTGCCCGCGCCGGGTATCGATGTCGAAAAACCAGGCCAAGCCGAGTTGCTTCACGTTTTTGTCGGTGATTTGTTGCAAGGGACTGAAACGCTGCTCCGTGTACGTCCGCCCGTAGGTCATCCAGTTTCCGGGTGCCTGGTCGGCGGTGGTGATGGCCGCGGCGTCCACGCCCGCAATGCCTTTTCCCGGCGTTCGTGTTGTCGGGGACGATGGCGATTGTCCACACCCTGTCACAGCGAGCAGGCATACGCACACGAGCACCACGGTCCACAGTGCACACCTAAGTCGGCAACTATCGGCCTGGCCTTTTGGGAAATTCTCGGTAAAGCATCGCATTCGATTTTGCTCCGTGGGCGAGGCTACGGTTACTTGCGCTCGTGCATTTCTTTCCTATCGTTGGAACGAAGGAGTGTCAAGTGCGCTCGAGCCGTATAGGCGCGACGACTGCCCGATAATCGCAAGCCCCCGCGAGCAGTCTCCAGCTCCGCGGCTGGCCAACAGGATAAATGCGGTAGAATCGCGGGCATCGCTTTTTTGCAAACGAGCTGACACGCATTGACCCCTGACCGCTCATTCTCTCTGCGTTACGCGTGGTACGTGGTTTTTGTTCTGATGGTTTGTTACGCGCTCTCTCTGATTGACCGCCAGATTCTGAGCCTCCTGGTGGCGCCGATGAAGCGCGATCTGCATATCAACGATACGCGCATCGGCCTGCTGCAAGGGCTGTCCTTCGCGCTCTTTTATACGCTGGCCGGCCTGCCACTGGGGAAACTCGCCGATTCCCATCCGCGGCGAAAACTCATTACCGCCGGAATCGTGGCGTGGAGCCTGCTGACAGCGGCCTGCAGCCTGGCAAGAAATTTCTGGTCGCTCTTCTTGACGCGTATGGGAGTGGGAGTAGGCGAAGCGGCTCTTTCTCCGGCCGCGTTTTCGCTTATCGCTGACGCGTTTCCCACTAGCCAATTGGGCCTGGCCTTGAGCGTTTATTCGATGGGCATTTATTTGGGTTCGGGCATCGCCATGATTGTCGGCGGCTCGGTGGTGCAAAGTTTGTCGGGCACTCCTTTTCTAACCTTACCGGTTCTTGGCACGATTGCCTCCTGGCGAGCGACCTTTTTGGCAGTCGGTCTGCCGGGGCTGCTAATCGCTCTGCTGACGCTCACCATTCGCGAGCCGCGGCGCCGGTCGCTGCTCCGAACGGATAACAAATCCGCGCAAGCCCCTCTGCGCGTGGTGTGGGAGCAGCTTCGAAAACGCATCGCATCGTTCGCGGGCATTTCCCTCGGGATGGTCTTTCAGGCGCTTTGCGGTTACGTGTTTCTCGCGTGGGGCCCGACGTTTCTCCAGCGCAACTATGGGTGGTCGCCGGGGCAAGCAGGGCACACGCTGGGCGTTCTCAGCCTGTCGTTCGGATGCGCAGGCATGTATCTCGGCGGAGCCTTATGCGACCAGTGGCAGCGTCGCGGCATTCCGGAAGCTCCCTTGCGCGTTGCTGTGCTTAGCGCCGCGGGAACATTTGTTTTCTTTCCGCCGGCGGTAACCATCGGCAATTCCGCGGTAACCACTATGCTTCTTGCGGTGGCGATTTTTTTCCTGGCCATGCCTATCGGGTGTTCCTATGCCGCCGTACAATTGATCTTTCCCAACCAGGTCCGTGGCCAGGTCTCCGCGCTGTTTCTGTTTATCCTTAGCCTGGGCGGCTTGTCTTTAGGGCCGCTCCTGCCCGGCCTGCTGAATGACTATTATTTTCACAGCGAGAAGAAAATCGGCGCTTCGATGGCTATCACCATTGGCGCAGCTTCCCT
Source organism: Candidatus Acidiferrum sp. (assembly GCA_035262705.1). GTDB lineage: Bacteria > Acidobacteriota > Terriglobia > Acidiferrales > UBA7541 > Acidiferrum. Next base: position 10,393 of record DATFSI010000169.1, read on the forward strand.
GTTGATGCTGCTGATCTGCTTTCTGACCTACGGGCCTTACCGGAGACACTACCGCGAGGCGCAGTCGTTCCGGACCGGTTGAGCGGCGATTTGGCGCGGGCGGCTTACTTTTCCTGGAGCTTTTCCAGGTAGTGAATGAGATTGGAGATGCGCATCTGGACGATCGAGTCGTCCTTGCCGCTGACCGCAGAGAAGAGCGGACCCCAGACGGGCATTTCCGCGGAGCCGTGGGCGCCGGAAACTCCGCTGCGCAGCACGCTGGCAACGTGATCCGCCGGGAACTTGCCTCCGTTTTTCTTGGCCAACTCCGCCAGGTTCGCCGGAGGGTTCTTCAGGGCTGTGGCCGCCGGCCCGTTTCCTTTGGCGTCCTTCCCATGACACGGCGCGCAGTAGGAATTGAACATTTCACTTCCAGAGGCCGGCGAAGTCATGCCGATGGGCTCTTTCTTGACCTCTTTGGATTGCGTTTGGCCGTAACTTGCTGCGGCCAGAAGGGTGAATGCGACTGCTACAAGCGTAAGAACTTGCAAAATTCGGTTGGCCACGTGATTCCTCCCCTGAATCTGCGGGCAGATCGCCGCGGTAGCGCACAAGGGCGGTAAGCGGCGCCGGAGGCCGCGTCATCGCCCATCCTTACTCCCCCGGCTGCGACTTTGTCAATGATTGCGTCCCGGCGCGAATTCGCTTTTTGAGCGATAATCGCCCGGAAGCTCCGCGCCGACCGGTGTGCTGGTTACTGCACAAGTTATCGTGAGCGGAAGCTCTAAAATGCGAAAAGACTGATATCCCGGGGATCACCGATGAGCCCACGTCACCGAATTGATGTTAACGCGCTGACCGCCATTGATGTGCACGTGCACCTCGAGGCTGTCAACGACGCCACCGCCACGGATGCCGCCGCCAAGAAATATTTTGGCGAAAGCGGCGCATCGCGCGATCCCAAGGCGCTGGCGGAATACTATCGCTCGCGCAAAATGGCCTTCGTGATTTTCGCTGTGGACGAAAAGCTGACCGGCAGGCCGCGCGTGACGAACGAAGAGGTGATTCGCTTCGCCGCGGACAACGCCGACGTAGCCATTCCATTTGCCAGCATCGATCCGCATCGCGGGAAGGAAGGCGTGCGCGAAGCAAAGCGCCTGGTTGGCGATGGACTGGTACGCGGGTTGAAGCTCCACCCGCCGGTGCAGCAGTTTTCACCTGACGACAAGATGGTCTATCCGCTCTACGAGGTTTTCGCGGAGGCGCGCTTGCCGGTGCTCTTTCACACCGGCCACAGCGGCATCGGCACCGGCTTGCCGGGCGGCGGCGGGGTGCGGTTGAAATACGGCAACCCCATGCCGATTGACGATGTGGCCGTGGATTTCCCGGAAATGCCTATCATCCTGGCGCATCCGTCGTTCCCGTGGCAGGACGAGGCCATTTCCATCTGCCTGCACAAACCCACCGTGTACATCGACCTTTCCGGTTGGTCGCCAAAATATTTTTCGCCGACACTGGTGCAATATGCGAATAGTCGGTTGAAGGAAAAAGTCCTGTTCGGATCCGATTATCCGTTTATCACTCCGGACCGGTGGATTGCGGATTTCGAGAAGCTGGACATTCGTAGTGAAGTGCGGCCGCTGATTTTGAAAGAGAACGCCGTCAAGCTGCTGGCACTGAAATGAGCGGTTGGATTTGCGAGGTTATTGCGAGCGTGGCGGCCCGATGGTGCTTTGCAGTTTCTGGAATTCCTGCATTTCCTTCTGCGCCTGTGGGGTTTTTCCTTGTTTGCGGTAAAGCGCAGCCAGCCCGAAGTGCGACTGTGCCGCGAGCGAGGTGTCTTTTTCCAATTCCACCACGCGCAACCAGCTCTTTTCCGCGGTAGGTGCGTCTCCCGTTAGCGAAGCAGCTTTCCCCAGCGAGTAAAGCGTTTCTGGCATGTCGGGCTTCACTTCATTCGAACGTTTCAATGCGTCGAGCGCCTCCTGAGGTTTCCCTTGTTGGAGAAGCGCGCTTCCCAAACGGTAGGCGGCTTCGCCATTGCCAGGCTGCAACTTGGTTTCGGCGCGGAATTCCTCTTCCGCTTTGGGCCATTGCGCGGAATTGGCGTACACCTGCCCTAGCTCTAGGTGCAGGCCGGGTAACTCGGGACGGAGACGCAAAGCCTCCTTGAATTCGGTCTCGGCCTGCGGCATCTGGCGCAGGACGTAATAGTTTTCGGCCAGTGCCTGATGCGCGCGCGCCGAGTCCGGATGTTTCGCGAGCAAGGTGTCAATGGCACTTTTCGAGAGCAGGCCGCTCGAATGCCCGAGGTAATACAGAAGATCGGGATCATCAGGACGCTGGGCCAGCATGGCGGTGAAACTTGCCACAGCTTCGGGGTATTGGCCGGTATCCAATTGCGCGATGCCGGCGGCTTCCAAGGCACTGACCTTTTGCAGATGCGGAAGGGCTTCGGCCGAATAGCCTTGCGACAACAGTGCGTAGCCTAGGAGCTGATGCGCCACGGGAAGATCGGGGCTGAGTTCGAGCGCGCGCTTCAGCGGAGCGATGGCGGCACCGTAATCGCGTTTTTCCATGAACGCGGCACCCAGGTTTACAAAGGCGTCGGCGAGGTGCGGATCGATTTCTGTGGCTTTGCGGAACTCGGCGATTTCCGTGTCTACCTGGCGCTGCTTGCGCGCCTCAAGGCCGGCCCGCACGTGTTGCAACGCATCGGGCGATCCACCCTGCCCCGCCAGCCAAAGAAAGAAAAACCATCCCATTACAAGCGCTCCGGTTCGGCGACTTCTAGGAACTGGTCCGCGGCCACATCTTTCAAGACCTGCGTTTCGCCGGAAGGCCAGATTACCTCAACAGTAGCCTTGCTGGCAGAACCCAGGCCAAAGTGCAGGCGCTTGTCGTTGGCGCATAGATAGCTGCCCGCGGAGGTGGCAAAGCGCGTTTGTCCATTGATATGCACCACCGCGCCATAGCCGTCGCGATTGCTGCGCGTGCCACGCAGTTTTATCGATAGCCAGTGGTTTTCACCGCCGCGATTCAGCAGCAGAACCGGCGGGCCACCAAGCGTGGAAATCACCGTGTCCATCCAGCCGTCGTTATTGATATCGCCGAAAGCCACGCCGCGCGCCGAAAGTGGTGTGGCGACGCCGGAATCTGCACGTTCGAAGCGGCCTTGATGGTTCATCGCGAGCAAAGGAACCTCCTTGTAGCTCAGCGAAGCATCGATCTGCTGCACGTTGTCGAGCACGTGGCCTTGCCCAACGAATAGGTCTTTCCAGCCATCGTTATCGAAATCTTCCAGCCCCACGCCCCAGCCGGAACTCATCGAGGTGATGGAGCCCAGGCCGGCTTCGAGGCTTTGGTATGTGAACAGGCCGCCGCCGTCGTTGTGATAGAGCGGATAGATTTCGCGCGGCAGCACGGTGGCGATGATATCGGGCTTGCCGTCGTTGTCGTAATCCTGAAACACGGCGCCCATGCCGGAGAGTCCCTTGCCGTCGGCGGTGAAGGCTACGCCGGCTTCGAGGCCGACTTCCGTGAAGGTGCCATTGCCATTGTTGTGAAACAGGAACTGCTGCATACCGTCGTTGGAAACGAAGATGTCTGTGAAGCCGTCGCCATCGTAGTCGGCGAACGCGACGCCCAGGGCGCGATGTTTTTTCGCGGTGATGCCGGTGGGGACGCTGACGTCTTCGAATGTGCCGTCGCCGCGGTTTCGATAGAGCAGGCACGTGGTGGCGGGAAACGTGCCGGGGGGGCAGTAGGTGTGCCAGTCACCGCCGCAAATCTTGTTGTGGTCGGAATCCCAGTCCATGTAGCGGGTCACGAAAAGATCGAGGTGGCCATCGTTGTCGAAATCGAAGAAGCCGGCGGAGACGGACCAGCCGCCGCCCGCGACACCCGCCTTGGCAGTGACGTCGGTGAAGGTGCCATCGCCATTGTTGTGGTAAAGCGTGTTGCGGCCGTAATTGGTGACGAAGAGATCGGGCAGGCCGTCATTGTCGTAATCGCCTACGGCGACGCCCATGCCGTAGTTGCCATTGCCGGCATTCGCGAGGCCCGCGGACTGGGTAACGTCGGTGAAGCTGCCGTCGCGGTTCTGGCGATAGAGGCGGTTCCAGTAGCGGGCATCGCTGCG